>NZ_CANLCN010000020.1:0-100608 GCF_947489045.1 Saccharicrinis aurantiacus | reverse complement strand
GGGCGATGAGGGAGTCGAACCCCCGACCCCTTGGGTGTAAACCAAGTGCTCTGAACCAACTGAGCTAATCGCCCGAAAACGTATTCTTCAATGCTTTTAAAAAAGTGGGCGATGAGGGAGTCGAACCCCCGACCCCTTGGGTGTAAACCAAGTGCTCTGAACCAACTGAGCTAATCGCCCTTTTAGAAAACTAACTAAATTCTCGTTTGAATTATCAAGGCTTGTTTCCAAAAGCGGTGCAAATATAGAGGTCTTTTTTAGAACTGCAAAAATTATTTTCAAAATCACACAACTTCCGCAACAACAAAAGTACTTCCCCCAATGAATATCAAATCATTATGGGATGCATTTTTTTTTGCACCTTTCTTCGCTTCATCCACAGAATCGTACACTTTGCCCATTAAACCGTGTTTTTTGGCGAAACTTTGTAATTCAACAGCATCTAGTCCACGAGGAATATTTGGCCTCGCAAAGTAATATGTTGCATCCTTTGGTAATAACTTTAATACATTATCAACATCCTTATCGTTAACCATACCCCAAACGATGTGCAATTTATCAAACGCTGTTGATAATAACTGCTGCATCAACTCCTCCACTCCTTCTTTATTATGACCCGTATCACAAATAATTTGAGGATTCGCACCTAATACTTGCCATCGTCCCATAAGTCCAGTATTCTTCACAACCTTACACAAACCATTATAAATATCTTTAGATGTGATAGCGTACCCATTAGCTATCATCACATCAAGAACCGTTAAAACAGTCATTAAGTTTTTCTTTTGGTAATGTCCTAACAAATCTAATTTTAGATTTTCAAACTCTAACTTACCATCCTTATAAACCTGAAATATCTGACGGGCATCAATACCGTTCATTACAACTGGGCTCGAATAAATTTCTTCTGCGAATCTAATTTCAGAATTCCCAGCATTAGCTTTTTCTATAAAAACATTTTTAGTTTCAGAATGAATCGCACCAATAACTACAGGTATATTTGGCTTTATCACTCCTGCTTTCTCTATTGCTATTGCCCCTAAGTTATCCCCTAATAAAGCTGTATGATCCAGACCAATATTAGTAATCACTGAACATTCGGGGGTAATAATATTAGTAGAATCAAGCCTTCCACCTAAGCCGACTTCTATAATCGCAATATCAACCTTACAATCTGCAAAATATTTAAAAGCCATTGCAACAGTCATTTCAAAAAATGACGGTTTTATCTCTTCTATAATCTTTTTGTGATCAGTTACAAAATCAACTACATCCTCTTCCGATATACATAAACCGTTTATTTTAATTCGCTCCCTAAAATCTTTTAGATGCGGAGAGGTATATAAACCCACTTTATATCCAGCCTCTTGCAACACCGAAGCCAAACAATGCGACACCGAACCTTTTCCATTAGTACCTGCCACATGAATACTTTTAAACTGCTCATGCGGTTGTCCGAAATAAGCATCTAACTTTTTAGTATTATCCAAATTAGCTTTATAAGCTACCGCACCACTTCGCTGATACATTGGAAGTTGAGAAAACAGAAAATCTAAAGTCTCTTTATAATTCATTCTCTTAATATTTTCAATAAAAAATAAGTAATATATATCATCCTTATTTGTTAATAAAATAAATAACTTTAAGCATGTTCAACCACTAAAACGTCCTTTATATGCCTAAAAACCGGAAAATATTTGTACTTGACACAAATGTGATTTTACACGACCACAAATGTATATACAACTTTGAGAATAATGATGTAGTTCTGCCAATTGTTGTTTTAGAAGAGCTGGATAAGTTCAAAAAAGGAAATGATCAAATTAATTACCAAGCAAGAGAGTTTGTTAGAGATTTAAATAAAATTTCAGGAGAAAAACTCTTTAAGGAAGGTATTTCGCTTGGAGCAAAGCAGGGTAAGCTTTTTGTAGCCACCGGAAAACCTTTTACAGAGGCAATGCAGAATTCCTTTTTTGAAAAAAATGCTGATCATAGAATCTTAGCTATAGCCCTGCACATAAAAGAGGAATTTAACGGAAGAGTTGTAACCTTAGTTTCAAAAGATATTAACTTAAGAATGAAAGCCAAATCTCTTGGCCTATTAAGTGAAGATTATGAAACTGACAAAGTAAAAAACATTGACCTCCTAGAAAAAGGGGTTCAGATTCATGAAGACTTTGACACAGAAATTATTTCGAACTTATACAACTCAGAAGGTATTCCTGAAGAGGATTTTCCGATTAAGGACATGCCTGCTAATCAGTATTTTGTTCTGAAAAATGGCACACAAAGCGTTTTAGCTTGGTACGACTCTCAAAACAGTATAATTAAACGAGTTGAAAAACACAGCTGCTTTGGCATTGAGCCGAGAAATGCTGAACAAACTTTCTCGTTACATGCCCTAACAAACCCCAATGTCAAACTAGTTTCTTTAACTGGAAAAGCGGGAACAGGGAAAACTCTTTTGGCATTAGCAGCAGCTCTCCATCAACACAAAAACTTCAAACACATTCTATTGGCGCGACCAATTGTACCCTTAGCTAATCGAGATTTAGGATTTCTACCAGGCGATGTTAATGATAAAATTGGCCCATACATGCAACCTCTTTTTGATAATCTAAGTGTAATTAAAAATAGCCATGGAACTAAAAGCCGAGAAAATGTTCTGATTGATGAAATGCAACGAGATGAACAATTAACCATTACACCATTAGCATACATTAGAGGGCGCAGTCTTTCTGATGTGTATTTCATTGTTGATGAAGCTCAAAACCTGACACCTCACGAGGTAAAAACAATTATAACGAGAGCGGGCGCAGGAACAAAAATGATATTTACTGGTGATATTGAACAAATCGATTCTCCGTATCTAGATAAAACATCAAATGGACTTGCGTATTTAACTGAAAAGATGAAAGGACAAGATGTATTTGCTCATGTAAACTTAATAAAAGGAGAAAGAAGTTTCTTAGCAGAATTAGCTTCCGACTTATTATAAAACAACTAGTCTCATCACAAAACCGGCTCGCCAAAGAGTCGGTTTTTTTCTTTTTCGCAAAAACACACACAATCTCATTTTCAATTATTATCTTTGTGCCCTTATTTTTCAGAATTTAACTGAAAATAAAAAAGATACAACTACATTACCCAGATGGAGTTGCATTTAATTGGAGATTAGAGATGATTGATAAAACACAGTTTTTAGAGAAGAAAGTAGCTTTTCACACTTTAGGTTGTAAATTAAACTTTAGTGAAACCTCAACCATAGCCAGAGGATTAATGGAAGAGGGCTTTAGCAAGGTGAAATTTACCGACTTTGCGGATGTATATGTTCTGAACACATGTTCTGTTACTGAAATTGCTGACAAAAAGTGCAGACAAGCTATTAACAAAGCCATCAAAATAAATCCTAACGCCTTTATTGTTGTTACAGGATGCTTTGCTCAATTAAAACCCCAAGCCATTTCTGAAATGCCCGGCGTAGATCTTGTACTAGGCTCAAACGAAAAGTTTAAGATGGCTGATTATCTTGGCGATCTTCAAAAGAAAGCATCAGGTGAAATTCATGCCGGAAAAATTTCTACAAATAAAGAGTTTTTCCCAAGCTATTCTATGGGAGACCGCACACGAACCTTTTTAAAAGTTCAAGATGGATGTGATTACTTCTGCTCATACTGCACAATTCCTTTAGCAAGAGGAAAAAGCAGAAATGCAAACATAAAAACAACTGTTGATTTAGCGAAAAAAGCAGCAAAAGAAGGTGCCAAAGAAATCATTTTAACTGGAGTAAACATTGGTGATTTTGGAAAGAGCACTAATGAAACCTTCTTTGACCTAGTTAAAGAATTAGATAAAATTGAAGAAATTCAACGTTTCAGAATTTCTAGTATTGAACCCAACCTACTTAGTGATGATATTATTGAATTTGTTGCAAAGTCTGACAAAATAATGCCTCATTTCCACATCCCTTTACAATCGGGTTCAAATAAGATATTAGCTCTAATGAAGCGCAAATACAATAGGGAATTATTTGCCAAAAGAGTAGAAAAAATAAAATCATTGTTACCAAATGCCTTTATAGGTGTAGATGTAATTGTAGGTGTTAGAGGAGAAACCGACACACACTTTAACGAAGCCCTTGAATTCATAAAGTCATTAGAGATATCGCAATTACATGTATTTACGTATTCCGAAAGGCCTAATACAAAAGCACTAACAATAGAACATATTGTACCTATTGAAGAACGCAAAAAAAGAAGCCAAATTTTACACGAACTATCGGATAAAAAAACACGTTTCTTTTACCAACAATTCGAAGGTCAGGAAGAACAAGTTTTATTTGAGGGCAGCGAAAACAATGGTTTCATGAATGGCTTTACGCAGAATTACCTGAAGGTACGTATTCCATACAACGAAAAGCTTACAAATCAAATCACATCTGTAAAACTCAATAAGTTTAATGCAGAAGATATGATTTATGATGCGGAAGTTTTAATTGATTATTCTAGCTTTGAGCTTCAAGTTTAAAACTATGGATTATAAAACTATTTGCCAACAAGCAATTGACCTGATTAAATCAACAGGTGTCTATATTAAAGAAGAAGGTAAAAAACAAAAGCGAATTGAGACTAAAGGCAGTAACGATTTTGTTACTCATGTTGATAAAGGATCTGAAAGACTCCTTGTTGACGGCCTTAGCAAACTTTTGCCTGAAGCTGGTTTTATAGCAGAAGAAGGAACTTCTGAAGCTATTGGAGATACACATAACTGGATAATAGACCCTATTGACGGAACAACTAATTTTATACATGGATTATACCCACATGCAATAAGTGTTGCCCTCGAAGAAAATGACGAAATTGTTTTAGGTATTGTTTATGAAATAGGCTTAGATGAATGTTTTTATGCTTGGAAAAATAGTTCTGCATTTCTTAATGACGAACAAATCCAGGTATCGAACACACAAAGAGTAAAAGACAGCCTTTTAGCCACAGGTTTCCCATATTCGGATTTTGCCAAAATGGAAGGCTTCATGAAATCTCTTGATTATTTCATGAAGAACTCTCATGGATTAAGAAGACTTGGCTCAGCTGCAACAGATTTGGTATATGTGGCATGCGGAAGGTTTGAGGGTTTTTATGAATACGGACTTAAACCATATGACGTAGCTGCCGGAGCCTTCATTTTGAAGCAGGCTGGAGGTAAAAACTGCGACTTTAGCGGAGGTAATAACTACATTTATGGGAAAGAGATTATTTCCTCTAACAATTTAATTTTTGAGGAATTTAGAACAACGATTAACCAACTAATGAATTAGTAAATTGAAAACTTTCATAGTACACATAGGAATACTTTTAATTAAACTAATAGGTCACCTCCCATTTTGGGCAATATATTTTTTATCAGATATATTTTACCTCTTAGTTAGACTTATAGGCTATAGAAAAGAAGTAATTTTCAGAAATCTAAGAAATGCCTTTCCTGAGAAATCAGAAAAAGAAATATCAGAAATAGCTAAAAAGTTTTACAAACATTTATGCGACTTATTCTTTGAGACTTTTAAAGTACATGCCATATCAAATAACGAGATGGCAAAACGTATGAAATTTCACAATACAGAATTGCTTGACAAATTTTATGATGAAGGCAAAGATGTAATTATTATACTTGGTCATTATGGAAACTGGGAATGGGTACCTTTCGTAAATGGCCATATAAAAGCATTAGGAACGCAGGTTTATCATCCACTCAGGAACAAACCCTATGATAAATTCTTACTTAACATACGCTCTAAATGGGGCACATTAAATTTCCCGATGAAAACATGCTTCAGAGACATGTTAAAATTAAGACGAGACAAACAACACTTTATTATTGGTATGATTGCAGATCAATCTCCTGCAAAAAATAAAATTCAGTATTACACCAAATTCTTTAATCAAGAAGTTCCGGTATTACTCGGGGCAGAGAAAATGGCAGTTAAAACGAATAGCCCCGTTGCTTTTTTAAGAGTGGACAAAGTAAAAAGGGGCTATTACGAAGCTACTTTTGAGCTATTAGTAGAACACCCTAAAGAATGTGAGGAATTTGAGATAACCAAAACACACACCCAACACCTCGAAAACATAATTAAACAGAAACCTGAATACTGGCTATGGAGTCATGATAGGTGGAAACACAAAAAATAACAAACCTATATGACAACAGTAGCAATCGTTATACTCAACTGGAATGGAGAAAAACTACTAAAGGAGTTTATACCCACAGTAGTTAAAAACTCACATTCAGTTGATTTTAAGATCTATGTGGCCGACAATGCATCTACCGATAATTCTGTTTGCTATTTAGAAAACAAGCACCCAGAGATTGAAATCATAAAGCTTGATAAAAACTATGGCTTTACGGGCGGATATAATAGAGCCTTAAAACAGATAGAGTCCAAATATTACATATTACTCAACTCTGATGTTGCTCCGGCAAATAACTGGCTAGAACCGCTTGTTTTCGAAATGGAAACGCATGATAATATTGCTGTATGCGTTCCTAAAATTAAAAGCTATAAAGAACCAAAATATTTTGAATACGCAGGTGCAGCAGGAGGACACATTGACAAATATGGATTCCCATTTTGTGAAGGTCGTATTTTTAATAAAATAGAAGAAGACACCGGCCAATATAACACTTCAAAAAACATATTCTGGGCTAGTGGGGCCGCACTAATGACACGAGCAAACATATTTCATGAAGTTGGTGGTTTAGATGAAGACTTTTTTGCTCATATGGAGGAAATTGATCTATGTTGGCGCTTAAAGAACAGAGGGTGGAAAGTTAAATATATTGCAGAAAGTGAAGTATATCACCTAGGAGGTGCCACTCTAGATTATAGCGACCCAAGAAAAGTATACTTAAATTTCAGAAACAACTTATTTCTGTTAACAAAAAACCTACCTCGAAACAAATGGCTGTTTAAGTTAATTGAAAGAATGATTATTGACGGGATCGCAGCCCTGAAGTTCTTAGCATCTCTAGAAATTAAAAACTTTTGGTCGGTATTAAAAGCTCATCTTAGTTTTTATAAACACCTTCCCTTATTCTATAAGAAAAGACGCAAAAACCTTAAATATACAACTCAAAATAAGCACCCTGAAATATACCAACACTCTATTGTATTTCAATTCTTTTTTAGAGGGATCAGAAAATACTCAGACCTCAGACATAAAATATAATACTAAAGATATTTTACTACATCTTCGAGTTTATTACTCCTTGATCCTTTTATAAATACAAAAGAATCTTTAATCGGGTGATCTTTTAAGTAATTGATTAGATCTAATGTTTTAGAGAATATTGTAAAAGAATCATTACAATATGACACCTGGCTAAAACTAGTTCCAAGAAGAAAAACGTGCGAAAAATCTTCCTTAATAATTGTATCAATTATATTTTGATGCTCCTCAACACTTGATTCACCAAGTTCTTTCATTTCACCAATAACCAATACCTTATTCTGATGATCTAGCTTAATAAAGTTCGCTAACGCCAAAGCCATGCTACTTGGGTTTGCATTATAGGCATCAAGCAATATCTGATTAGTCGCCGTTTTTATTAACTGCGACCTGTTATTTGAAGGCACATACGACTCTATTGCAGCTTTAATATCTGATACAGCTATATTAAAATACATACCAATGGAAATTGCTGCCAACACATTCTCGACATTATAAACCCCAATTAAATGAGTTGATAAACTTATATCCTTTTCTCCAACTTTTGCGATAAATGAAAGAAGAGGTTGATTACTGATTTCCTTACACGATATATTATCAAGACCTGAATTACCATAAGAGATTGTTGTAGCTCCAACATCAAGCATACTGTTCAAATGTAGATTCTCACCATTAATAAAAAGGGTTCCATTAACACTTTCAATATATCTATATAATTCAGACTTTGCTTTCTTTACTCCTTCAAATGAACCAAAACCTTCAATATGTGCCTTTCCAACATTAGTTATTATACCACAATTTGGTTGAGCAATTGCGCAGAGCTCTGCAATTTCACCAACATGATTAGCCCCCATTTCCACAACACCAACTTCTATCTTCTCATCCATAGATAGCAAGGTTAAAGGAACTCCAATATGGTTATTTAAATTTCCTTTTGTGGCGCAAACATTTAAACCTTTACTTAGTACAGCATTAACAAGCTCCTTAGTTGATGTTTTCCCATTTGTTCCAGTAATCCCTATGATAGGAATATTAAGATACGTTCTGTGATAATTAGCTAAGTTTTGAAGAGTTTTAAGAACATCATCCACCACTATAACAGAATCATCACCCCATGCTTTTTCATCATCCACAATGGCACACTTTGCTCCATCTGCAATAGCTTGTTCAGCAAATTGATTCCCATCAAAATTAGCACCCTTCAAAGCAAAGAACATACTCCCTTCAATAATATTACGGGTATCTGTACATGCCCCACTTGACTTTAAAAACAACTGATGTAACTCTGCAATACTTTTCATACATGCAAAAATAAAAAAAGGTTGATTCAATTAAGAACCAACCTCATATATTTATTACAAAAAATTCTTTATTTCTTTTTCCCATTGCTAGTTGGACTACCTACGCGAGTCATCGCACAACGGAAACCTAAATCATCTCTAGCTTCTCTTTCATCAAGATAACGACGAGTACCTGGACTTAACCAATATGCTCTATCTCTCCACGATCCTCCTTTGTATACTCTAGTTCTATCTGAAACTAATGATCCTAACTGACCTGTATGCGCTCCATACATATCCGAAGTAGATTCTTCACTATCTAACCAATCACCAGTAGCTATATTTGTTTGACCATCACCATCTTGGTAATTTCTATTATCAGCAGTACGGTAATTTTTTCTATCCAAGATATCTTTATCTGTTTCCATTCTATAACGAATACGACCTAAGCTATCTTTTTCAACAACATAACCTTCTTCATCAAGAACTTTGGTTTTAAATTCATTACCTCTATATGGACTAAACTCTTCAACATCTTCGAATGATAATGGGCGGTAAACATCAGCAACCCACTCGTTAACATTACCTGCCATACAATATAAGCCATAGTCGTTAGGATAATATGATAATACATTTACTGTTTTATCACCGCCATCATTTAAATCTCCGGCTACCCCCATGTAATCACCTCGACTTCTAACAAAGTTAGCCATCATCTTGCCACGCTCCTGCTTACTTGCATTTCTTGTAATATGACCATCCCAAGGATAAATTCTACGATTTGTAACACGCTCTTCTTGAGAGTTACCAATTAAACCTAGTGCAGCATACTCCCACTCAGCTTCAGTAGGGAGACGGTAACGAGGCAATAAATGTCCATCTTCCCATCGAACTCTACGGCTATCTTTATTTGGATCTAAATCTGGCATTGGTTTTTTACCTGCAATACCATCATATTGACCTAATAAGTAAGCATCTGTATTAAAGTTATTATCACCTTGCTGATTCACATCCATTTCAAGAACGCCCATATCAACAAGAATCTTTTCATTTACTCTATCTGTACGCCAAGCACAAAAATCACTTGCTTGAAGCCAATTAACACCTACAACTGGGTACTCACTATAAGCAGTATGACGAAGGTAATTTTCTACCATCGGCTCATTGTAAGCTAAAGACCTTCTCCACACAAGAGTATCTGGCAATGCCTTTTTATAAACCTCAGGGTAATCAACAAAAACACGATTTGTCCAATATAAATATTCGCGATAATCAACATTACGAACTTCACTTTCATCCATATAGAAAGAAGGCACAGTAACTCTACGCGGTACATTATCCCAATCGTACATTACATCCTGCTCAACACGCCCCATAATGAACGTACCACCTTCAACAAACTTCAGACCAGGTCCTAATTCTTGTTCATAACCAGCATAATATTCAAAACCTCCATTTTCAGGGGTATTATAATCCCAACCTGTAACTGATGATACATTACCCGAACCACCTTTACTACATGAGGTAAAAACTGCAATGCTTAGCACAATTGTAGCATACGATAAAATACTTCTTAATCTCATAGTAATATATTAATACTTTATTTTAATTCTTCGATTACGACCCAAGAGACTTAATAAGATATTAAATCTCACTCTTGCATTATACTGCAAAAATAAAAAAAGGTTATAATCTGAATCATTAAAATGGATTTTTTTTTCAATAACTCTGATTCACACCTCAATGCTATCATTTTACAGCATACTGCATAATAAATTCCAATAGAATAACGTTTAAGTTATTGAATTCGTATTTTTGTAGCGAATTTATTTTTATCCAAACCAAAACTAACCAATTTCGTTTATTAGAAACGGCATTGCAATTAACACAAAAAGAGAAAGATGATTTTCACAGTATATAAAAAGATACTTTTATTTAACCTTTTATTTATTCTGACTATTTCTGCTGTCGCAGAAGAAAAGATACTTTTAAAGAAAAAAATTACTTGGCTCGAAACGAGCCAAGCAGCAATTCACGGAGAAGAAAAAAGTGTTTTAAGCTTTTCCAATAATGGATATACCAATGACATAGGTTTACCTGTTATTATAGAAACAATTGATATTCCTTCGAACATTGATTTATCAAGCCTAAAAATATCCATATCAGATGCAAGCTATAAATGGCCAACTCCAAAAGAGCACCTTGCTATTAAAGATATTGTTGAAAAAGACAGCATTGTAATTTCTTATAAGGTCAGCACATCACGAAACATAAATAATTTAGATGTATCAATAATTCCCGTTAAAAGAAACCCTGATGAACCAACCTTTAAAAAGCTACACCAATACACTTTAAACGTAAACTACGATACGCTAAGTGACGCAAATTTAAAAGGAGCCTCTAAGGTGTCTACCTTTTCGAATAATTCTGTACTAAAGGATGGTAAATGGGTAAAAGTTAAAATTAAGGATAGTGGCATTCATAAAATTTCATACACTGAGCTTAAAAATATGGGGTTTTCAAACCCTGATAAAGTTAGTGTTTATGGGAATGGTGGACGAATGTTGGCGAAGCTTAATAGTGATTTCAGACATGAGGATTTAGCAGAAAATGCAATTTGGCACCATAACAATGCCATTTATTTCTACGCAGAAGGAACTAAATATTGGAATTACAATCAGACTAAAAACATCATTGAACATGAAATTCATGATTTCACAGATGATGCAATTTACTTTCTTACTGATAAAAACTCAACTATAAAATCCATAACGAATTCGGATGAGCAAGGAGGATCTGCAACAATTAATGTGGATTACTTTAATGATTATAAATTCTTTGAAACAAACGAACAAAACCTGATTAAATCAGGTAGAATATGGTTTGGAGAGCGTTTTTCAACATACAGCTCACTATCATATGATTATACATTCTCATTCGATAATTTAATTACAACTGAAGATGTAGTTGTATATACCCAACTAGCAGCACGGTCAGCAACAACATCAAACTTCACAATTAACCATAATTCAAACCTATTAGCTACGGTTAGTATTCCATTTATTATACCAGATAAAACCGAATGGTATTTTGCTCAATTAAGAAGTAATGAAGTGTCTTTTTCTCCTGGTGAAAATAACTTCACCATTACATTACAATACAACGGTACAAGCTCTTCAATTGGTTATCTGGATTACATTGGGGTTAATGCAAAAAGAAAATTAATTCAATCAGGAAGTCAAATGATTTTTAGAAACATTGATATTGTTGGCGACAATCAGGTTGCAAACTATACCCTTGGGAATATCAATGCTGATTACAAGATTTGGGATATTACTGATCCAAGCAATTGTAAACTGCTTAACTATACTATAAATGGGTCTAATGCGTCTTTTAACTACAATGCAAACTTGATAAAAGAATTTATTTCATTTAATCCATCACAAAGTTATCCTAGTGTAACATTTGTTGAGAATGTTGAAAATCAAAACCTTCATAACTCAACTCCCGTTGACTACATAATAGTAACCAATGAAGATTTCATAGATCAAGCAGAACGCTTAGCATCAATACATCAAGAGCATAATAATCTAACAACCTTAGTGATTACACCAGAGAAAATTTACAACGAATTTTCAAGCGGTCAACCTGATGTAAGTGCAATCAGAGACTTTGTAAAAAGCCTATACGAAAAATCTGGCGACAATACCGATTTATTACCAAAATACTTACTTCTCTTTGGCGATGGATCCTATGATAATAGATCAACAACAGACAATACAAACAAAATTATCACCTACCAATCAGATGAATCATTGCACCAAAGTAATTCTTTTGTTTCCGATGACTTCTTTGGCTTCTTAGACTCTAATGAAGGTGTAAACATCCAAAACAATAAACTTGATATCGGAATAGGTCGTTTCCCCGTAAATACTATTGAGGAGGCAACTAATGCCGTTGACCGCTCTGAAAAATATATTACCTCGCAAAAGTTATCACCATGGAAAACTCAGGTTTCATTTGTTGCTGATGACGGTGATGAAAATACGCATATGAGAGACGCTGATTTCATCAACGAAACATTATCAGATAAACATCCGGAAATAAATGTAAATAAGATATATTTTGACGCATACCCCAGAATATCTACATCAAGTGGAAATAGGTATCCTCAAGTTGAAGATGAAATCAATAAGGCTATTCAGCAAGGAACTTTAATATTTAACTATACCGGCCATGGTGGCCCTAATGGCCTTGCTGAAGAAAGAGTAATAACAAAGGAAAGCATTAATAGTTGGACCAATATTAATAACCTCCCATTATTTGTTACTGCAACTTGTGAATTTAGTCGTTTTGATAATAAACTAGAAACTTCGGCAGGAGAAATGGTTTTTTTAAGCCCTGTTGGTGGAGGGATTGCGTTATTCACAACCACACGTATTGCATATACAGGAAGTAACAAAACGATAAGCTTAAATTTTTACAACAACGTTTTAGAGAAGGATGAAAACAATAAAAAGCTACGCTTTGGCGAGATAATTAGACGTACAAAGAATGATTGTAGTGCAGGAGTATACAAACTTAACTTCACCCTATTAGGTGATCCTGCTCTTGAATTAATTTTTCCAGACTTTGATGTTGAATCAACTAAGATTAATGATATATTAATCTCAGAGCCTGATAAAATAGACACATTAAAAGCTTTATCATTCAATAAACTAGAAGGTAATATAACATCTAATAATTCCTCTCAAAATACCGTTATTGATGATTTTGATGGAGAAGTAAACTTAACCATTTATGATAAAAAACAAACGGTTAATTGCCTAGGCCAGAATTCTACTAGTATCTTTTCTTTTGAAACGCAAAAAAGCACAATTTATAGTGGCCGTTCTTCAGTAAACCGTGGACAATTCAAGTCTGAGTTTATCATACCAAAAGATATTAAATACAATTACGACTATGGCAAAATAAGTTATTATGCGAGCAGCGAAGGTCGTGAAGCTTATGGCGCATTTAATGATATCATTATTGGGGGCATGAATGAAGATGCAATTGATGACAACGAAGGACCAGACATTAATGTATTTTTTAATAAACGAAGTTTTAAATCAGGGGATGAAACTACACCAGCTCCTTTACTTATAATTGACCTGTTTGATGAGAGTGGAATTAATACTACAGGAACAGGAATTGGTCATGATATCACCTATGTTATCAATGAGCTAAACCCAAGCCCTACGGTACTAAACAACTATTATATTGGAAAACTTGATAGTTACCAAGAAGGATCTGTAGAATTTAATCTACCGCAAATGGACATTGGAGAATACACACTAACCGTTAAAGCATGGGATAGCTTTAATAATTCAAATGAAAAAACCATTGCTTTCAAGGTGGGTAAAAACATAAAAATCGATTTTAATAATCATAAGGTATATCCCAACCCTGTTGCAAGTGGGACTGATGCATATTTTAGCTTTGAACATGACGAACCTAATTTAAGCCTAAGTATTGAAGTTAATATTCACACTTTAAGTGGAGAGTTATTAAGTAAACAAAGCAAAAATGTAGTTTCTTTAGGTAATACAATTCCGCCTATTCAGTGGAAAGCCAACTATTCAAATGGCAAACCTTTAAGTGCAGGTATATACATTTATCAATTAAGAGTGAAGTCAGAAACAGGAAGAGTTGGTAATCTTTCTGGAAAAATAATGATCACTCAATAATAAAAATCATTTTTTTGAGTTTACTTTGTAGACTATTATATTATACAAACAAATAATTTATGCAAAAATCAACCTTTAAACTAGTTGCTATTGTAGGTATTTTTGTTCTTTCTACAATTGCTTCTTTTGCGCAAAACGAAGTTGAAGAAGGAATATTGGTTCCAACCGCTACCCCATTCTTAAATATTTCACCAGAATCAAGAGCTGGAGCAATGGGTGATGCAGGTGTTGCCACATCGGCAGACCTTAGCTCTCAACATTGGAACTCATCTAAGTATGCATTTTTAGAGCAAGACATGGGGGTTTCTGTATCGTTTACTCCTTGGTTAAGAAACTTGGTTAATGATATCAACCTATACTATCTTACTTTCTTTAAAAGAGTGGATAAGATGTCTACGGTAAGTGCATCCTTAAGATATTTTTCTATGGGACACATTACCTTTACCGATGACAATGGAAACCCAACTACAACAGGTAATCCTAATGAATTTGCTATTGATGCTGCCTATTCTCGATTATTATCAGATAACTTTTCAGCATCTATTGCTTTTCGATATATTCGATCAGACTTATTGAATGGCAGTGGTACAGCTGGAGCCTCTCCAGGTAATGCCTTTGCTGCTGACCTTAACTTCTATTATCTACAACGCGTAAAATGGGGAGGCCGAAAAGGTGATGTATCTGCCGGATTAAACTTCTCCAATCTTGGTTCTAAAATATCCTACAATGGGGGTACTGACGAACAATTTCTACCTGCTAACATGCGCTTAGGGGGAGCTTATTCTACCGAGATTGACCGATATAACAAAATTGGCTTTACAATGGATATTAATAAGCTAATGATTGCAAAAGGTGAAGAAAACCAAGATATTTCTGTACCTGCTTCATTCTTTAAATCTTTTGGCGATATGACCCTTGAAGACTTCATGTTTTCTTTAGGTGCTGAATATTGGTACGATAATCAATTTGCACTTAGAGCCGGTTATTCTCATCAAGATGAAACAAGAGGAAATAACAAATATGCAACCGCTGGTGCTGGGCTTAAATTTAACATGTTCACTATAGATGCTTCGTATATTATTCCACTAGTTGCTAATAATCCGTTGGCAAATACAATCAGATTCTCACTAGCATTTAATTTTGATGAGATGACAGGGAAAAATAAACGACCTACTTATAAAAGAAAAAGATAATTGTTCTTAATATATTTAGAATCCCGTATACCCCAAGTATACGGGATTTTTTGTTTCATATAGTTTAATTAGCTTTACAAAAACATTAATTTAATTATCATGAAAATAAGAGTTGGATTTGGCTATGATGTTCATAAACTTGGTGAAGGTGAAGAGCTGTGGATTGGTGGAATACATGTAAAACACATCAAAGGGTCAATTGGTCATTCTGATGGTGATGTACTTATTCATGCAATATGTGATGCTTTACTTGGGGCATGTAACATGCGTGACATAGGTTTCCACTTCCCGGATACATCAAATGATTTTAAGGGCATTGACAGTAAAATATTATTAAAGCGAACAGTTGAAATCATCACAGAGAAAGAATTTGAAATTGGGAATATCGATTCTACTATTTGCCTCGAAAAACCTAAATTAAAAGATTTGATCCCAACAATGCAATCAACTCTCGCCAATGTAATGAACATTGACACAGATGACCTCGCCATTAAAGCCACCACAACTGAAAAGTTAGGTTTTGTTGGTACACAAGATGGAATTGCTGCTTATGCAACGGTATTGGTTCAAAAACTAACGAAATAACAAATATGAAAACTTTAGTAATTGGTGCTAGCCCAAAGGCAGAACGATATTCAAACAAGGCTGTTAAACTACTAATTTCTCATGGACACAATGTTATTGCCCTTGGGAATAGAGCTGGACAAATTGACAACACCCCTATTGTTACACAATTAGGTACCACAACTGATATTGATACAATAACAATGTACATTGGAGCTATACATCAAGCTCAATATTTCAACTTAATTAAATCAATTCAACCACGAAGAATAATTTTAAATCCAGGTACAGAAAATCCAGAATTAGAAAAATTTGCAACACAAGAAAATATTGAAATAATGCATGCGTGTACTTTAGTACTTCTAAGTACCAATCAATATTAGATAATCATAGTTATAATTTATTCCAACGCTTCTGAATATTTAATTAATCAAATGTTTGATTGGAGTTTGATGAAATACGAATCATTTCTTGATACTCATCAGCAGTTAAATCATTAAAGTAATAATGCGTTGGATTTACTTTTTTATTCTTAACCATAACCTCATAGTGCAAGTGAGGCCCTGTAGAAGTACCACTATTACCAACGTAACCAATTACATCACCTCTTTTCACCTTCTGCCCTTTTTTTACATTAAAATCATTTAAATGTGCATACAGAGTTTTATATCCAAAACCGTGATCAATTTCGATTCGTTTTCCATAACCAATACTTTGTTTGGTCACTTTTGATACTTTACCATCACCTGTTGCATATACTTCTGTACCAGTAGATGCTGTAAAGTCCATTCCATAATGAAAACGACGTGTTTTGTATATTGGGTGAATACGGTATCCCCATCCTGAAGCCGTACGTTTTAAATCTTTATTAGCAATTGGCATAATAGCAGGAGTTGCTTTTATTAGCTCTTCTTTTCGTTTAGCCAAACTAACTATTTCATCAAATGATTTTGACTGAACATACAGTTGTTTCATAATTACATCAAGCTTCTTAGATGTATTTATTACCAAAGCTGCATCATCTAAATCCTCTAGACCCTCGTAACGATTAACACCGCCAAAACCAGCATGTCTGATAGAGTTCGGAATCGAGTCGGCCTGAAATATAACCCTATAAATATTTTCATCACGCAGCTGTATGTCGTCCAAAACCAAAGCTACCTTATCAAACTTCTTATTAATGATTTCAATTTGGGTAGTTAACCTTGCATTCTCTCTCAGTAATCGTTTCTCTTTTGGACTATCGACCAAATTAGAGTACGCAAAAAAGAAGGCTAAGCCGAGAACAGCACCAAACAACGTGTACAATACAGCACGAGCCGTATAATACTTAAATCCGGTTTCTATTTTATCGTAACTTAAGGTTTCTGGGTTATATCGGAATTTAACTTTTGCCATACAACAAATAACTTATTGTAACTAGTGGATTTTTAAGATTATTTAGATGCAAAATTAGCGAAAAAATCTAACTTTGCAACTTCGTAAAATAGGTACAATAAGTAAGTATAACAATAATTAAGTAAGAACAATGAATGCTTCTGAGGTAAGAAAAAGTTTTTGGGATTTCTTCGAATCCAAACAACATCAGATTGTTTCATCTGCCCCAATGGTTGTTAAAAACGACCCAACATTGATGTTTATCAATGCAGGTATGAATCAGTTTAAAGATATTTTTTTAGGAAATGCCAAACCTTCTTCATCACGAATAGCAAACTCTCAAAAATGTCTTCGTGTTTCCGGAAAGCATAATGACTTAGAAGAAGTAGGTCATGATACTTACCACCATACTATGTTTGAGATGCTTGGCAACTGGTCTTTTGGCGATTACTTTAAAGCTGAAGCGATAGATTGGGCCTGGGAATATCTTACCGAAGTATTAAAAATTGATACAAGCAGACTTTATGCTTCAGTATTTGAAGGTGATAAGGATATGAAGCTTGAAAAAGATATGGAAGCTTTCAATTTATGGAAGAAACATTTACCCGCTGAAAAAATTATCAATGGAAATAGAAAAGATAATTTTTGGGAAATGGGAGAAATGGGACCATGTGGACCGTGCTCTGAAATCCATGTAGATTTACGCTCCGATGAAGAAAGACAAAAAGTTGATGGTGCTTCTTTAGTAAACGAAGATCACCCTGAAGTGATTGAAGTGTGGAACTTGGTTTTTATGCAATACAATCGTAAAGCAAATGGAGACCTAGAAAATCTACCTCAAAACCATGTTGATACCGGAATGGGTTTTGAACGTTTATGCCGTGTTGTACAAAAGAAACAATCAAACTACGATACTGATGTATTTGTGCCTATCATAAATGAAATTGCAACAATTGCGAACATAAAATATGGCAAGAATGAAGATTCTGACATTGCCATGCGAGTAATTTCGGATCATATCAGAACCATTGCATTTTCTATAACTGACGGACAATTACCTTCTAACAATAAAGCGGGCTATGTAATACGTAGAATATTACGTAGAGCAGTGCGTTATGGATATACATTTTTAAATCAGAAACAAGCATTTTTACACCAATTGATTCCTGCTTTAATTGAATCAATGGGAAGTGCATACCCTGAGTTAAAGCAACAACAAGATATAGTAACTAAAGTTATTCGTGAAGAAGAAGACTCTTTTTTAAGAACTCTTGAAACGGGTATCTCCATGCTAAATAAAATAATAAAAGAAACTAAAGCCGATGATTACAAGGTAGTACCAGGTAAGATTGCTTTTGAACTTTATGATACATTTGGTTTTCCATTAGATTTAACTGAATTAATTTTAAAGGAAAACGATCTTGTGGTAAATCGAAGAGAGTTTGAATCTGAAATGAATGCGCAAAAAGAACGTGCACGAAATGCAACTTCGATTGAAACTGACGACTGGGTTATTTTAAAACATGATGATGTTGAAGAATTTATCGGTTATGATAATTTAGAAAGCGACGTTTACATCACTAAATACCGTAAAGTAACGGCCAAAAACAAAACTCTATTTCAGCTTGTATTTAATATTACACCTTTTTATGCTGAAAGTGGTGGACAGGTTGGCGATACAGGATTCATTGATAATGGATCAGAGAAAGTAAGTATCATTGATACTAAAAAGGAAAACGGATTAATTGTTCATATGGTTAAAAAACTGCCAGCTAATTTAGAGCCAAGCTTTAAAGCTGTTGTTGCAGTTACCAACCGTAAATCAACCGATAGAAATCATACGGCAACCCACCTACTTCACCATGCCTTAAGGAGTGTTTTAGGCGAGCATGTGGAGCAAAAAGGGTCATTGGTTCATCCTGATTATTTACGCTTTGATTTTTCTCACTTTCAGAAACTAAGTCCTGAAGAAATTGAGCAGGTAGAAAATATAGTGAATACCAATATTAGAACCAATTATGCACTTAACGAGATGCGTGATATTCCGGTTAGCAAGGCACAAGAAAAAGGCGCTATGATGTTATTTGGAGAAAAATATGGCGATCTAGTACGTGCAATTCAATTTGGAGATTCAATAGAACTTTGTGGAGGTACGCATGTAAAGCACACTGGTGAAATCGGCTCCTTTAAAATAATTGGTGAGTCATCTATTTCGTCTGGAATTCGTCGTATTGAGGCAGTAAGTGGAGAGAAGGCATATCAAATGTTTCAAAAACAAACGCAATTACTCACAGCCTTAGGTAATATGTTTAAATCAACTGGTGATCTCGAGAAAAACATTGAGAACATGCTTAGTGAAAACTCAAGCTTAAACAAAGATTTAAACGGCATGAAACAGAATCTATTAAACATGAAAAAACGTGAATTAATAGATGATGCCCAAACAATTCATGATATCAAACTAATTACTGCAACAGTTCAACCAATATTAGGTGATAAGATAAAAGATCTAGCCTTTCAATTAAAGAAGGAGCTGGGGGAATACGTTGCCATTATTGGATCTGAAGTTAAAGGTAAACCACAAATATTAGTAGCTGTATCTGAAAACTTAGCGAAAGAAGGAAAAGTAAACGCAGTTGAGGTTATTAAAGATGCTGCAAGTGAAATTAAAGGTGGCGGAGGTGGCCAAGCATTTCTTGCAACAGCTGGAGGTAAAAATCTTGAAGGATTAGAAAAAGCAATCGACAGAGCACGTAACTTTGTCGAAAATAAAATAAGTTAATTATAAACTTACTATATAACCAAAGGCCGGGTTAATCTCGGCCTTTTTTTATGCCCTACAACACTATCTAGAAGGATTCTAAATACAATTACCCTGTAAAAGACAGCAGTTAAAATAGTGGATGAAAATCCTTTAATTAAAGATTAAAAGCTATTTTTTATACATATACATGAACCAAATGTGGTAAAAGAGGGTTAATGTTATGCTTAGCTTTAAATAAACTCTTAAATAAGTAAAGTGTCTCTAGATAGAACTAGTTTCACAAATATCTGTTTATTATGGATACAACAAAAATGAAAGATAATAGGATTCCATTCAAAAAGTTTCACGAGAGAAACGAAAAGTTAGAAGATCAATACGACGAAACATATTTTTCTAAACAACATGCCAAAGGTAAATTAACCGCTAGAGAGCGTATTGAATACCTTATGGATGAAGGTAGTTTTAGAGAAATTGATGCTTTTGTTAAACCTGCTGGAATGCCTAATGAAGAAAAATTTGGCGACGGAGTTATAGTTGGTTATGGAACAATAAACGGACGTCAGGTTTTTATATACGCCCAAGATTTTAGTTTTATGGGTGGTTCTTTGGGAACCGTACATGCGCGAAAAATCATAAAAGTTCAGGAGATGGCTCTTAAGATGGGTCATCCAATCATTGGGCTCATTGACTCTGGTGGAGCCAGAATTCAAGAAGGGGTAGCTAGTTTAGCTGGTTACGCTGGTATTTTTATGCAGAATGTAAAAAGCTCTGGAGTAATACCTCAAATTTCTGTAATTCTAGGGCCTGCAGCTGGTGGTGCTGTATACTCCCCTGCTTTAACTGACTTTAAATTCATGACTCGCGATACATCATATATGTTCGTTACTGGTCCTGATGTGGTTAAAGAAGTGCTTAATGAGGATACAACTTTTGAAGAATTAGGAGGTGCCGAAGTACACGCTAGCCAAAGTGGTGTTGCCGATTTAATTTACAGTGATGAGGAACATACTTTAATGGGTGTAAAAAAGCTATTAAGTTATTTACCATCTAATAATGTAGAAAATCCTCCTGTAACATCGGTAGAGAACGCTGCAAGTTCTAAAATCGAGAAGTTATCTATGCTATTGCCTGATGACCCTAACAAGCCTTATGACATTGTTGAGGTAATTAAGTTGATTGCTGATAAAGATAGCTTTTACGAAATTGCCGAAAATCATGCTCAGAATATAGTTATAGGCATGGCGCGCCTGAATAATCAAGTAGTGGGTATTGTTGCTAACCAACCAAAAGTAATGGCCGGAACACTTGACATTAACGCCTCTAAAAAAGCTGCTCGTTTTGTTCGTTTCTGCGATTCTTTTAACATTCCAATATTGGTACTTGAAGATGTTCCTGGTTTTATGCCTGGAAAAAGCCAAGAGCACAACGCTATAATTATGCATGGTGCTAAATTACTTTATGCCTTTGCCGAAGCTACCGTACCAAAAATTACTGTAATTCTGCGTAAAGCATACGGAGGTGCTTATATTGTAATGAATAGTAAAAATATGGGTGGCGACTTTAACTTTGCTTGGCCTACTGCTGAAGTTGCGGTTATGGGTCCTGAAGGAGCTGTTAAAATCTTAAATCGTAAGGAATTACTAAGTGCCAAAGATCCTGAAGAACTAAAACGCAAATTAATTGCTGATTATAAAGAGAATGTGGCTAACCCATATGTAGCTGATGAAAAAGGTTATATAGATGAGGTAATTGACCCTTCTGAAACAAGAGATATTATTATTAATGCATTTGCATTGTTAGAAAATAAAGTTGAGCAAAATCCTCAACGTAAGCATGGAAATATGCCTTTATAAAAAATTTAAAGGTCATACTTACTGAATTTCAACAGGATTGATGTAACTTTTAAGCAATCAGTCGTCTGTAAAAAAAAATTATAATGAAGATTAAATCGATTTTAATTGCAAATAGAGGCGAAATAGCCATTAGAATTGCACGCACAGCAAAATCTATGGGTATTAAAACCTATATGTTTTTATCTCACCATGAGCCAAATGCATTACATATTGAGCATGCGGATGAGGTGATTGATGTATCAGATAATACATTTATCAATGTTTATACTAATATTGATAAATTAATTGAAGTGGCATTAGAAAATAAAATTGATGCCATACATCCAGGATATGGTTTCTTATCTGAAAACCCATATTTACCAAGAGAATGCGAACGTAATAATATCATATTCATTGGACCTTCTTCTAAAGCCATTAATCAGATGGGTAATAAAGGGCTGGCCAGAAATATGGCGATTAAAAATAAGGTACCTGTTTTATTAGGAAGTAAGGGCGTAATCTCTACTCTAGAAGAAGCGGAACGTACCTCTGAAGAAATTGGATATCCAGTTATGCTAAAAGCAGTTGCTGGAGGTGGTGGAAAAGGAATGCGTGTTGTTCGTAAAAAAAGCGAGCTTGCACTGATGTATAAACTCGCAACCAACGAAGCAAAATCTTTATTCGATAACGATGCAATGCTTATCGAAAAGTTTGTTGAGAATCCACGTCACGTAGAATTTCAAGTTTTAGCTGATAAAAAAGGGAATGTAGTTCATCTTTTTGAAAGAGAGTGTAGCATACAGCGAAAGCACCAAAAGTTACTTGAAGAAGCTCCATCATCGGCTTTAACTGAAGAGTTGAGAGCCAAAATTGGAGCAGATGCAGTGCGCCTTTGTGAGGCTACCGGATATTACAGTGCAGGTACTGTTGAGTTCTTGCTTGACAAAGACTTGAACCATTACTTCATGGAAATGAATACACGTGTTCAGGTAGAACATCCAATTACTGAAGAAATTACTGGCTTCGATATTATTGAGCAGCAAATTAAAATTGCTCAAGATGAAGCCATGGATATCAAGCAAGAAGATATCAAAATTAATGGATGGGCTATTGAGTTAAGAGTTAATGCTGAAGATGTACAATCGGGTTTCGCTCCTTCAACAGGTTTAATTGAGCAAATGGATATCCCTAACAAGAAATGTTTACGTGTTGATTCGGGTTACCAAGTTGGCAAAGTGGTTATTTCTTCTTTTGATTCATTGGTTGCTAAATTAATTATAACAGGCAAAAACAGATCTGAGGCAATTAAGAACTGTAGATCTGTATTAAACAGCACCACAATTAAGGGAGTAAAAACTACACTACCATTCTTTAAGCAAGTGATGAGAACACCTTCATTTGTTAAGGGTAATTATAACACATCATTTATTGAAACTGACTTAGAGCAGAGCTTTTATCAAGAAGATGATGAGCTTGTGGCCGCTGCAGCATTAGCTATGCAAGCATACCTTAATGAGCAGGAAAAGATTAATTCTGATACATTATCTGACAAATCTGTTTCAGCCTGGGCAATGAGTAAAAAAATTAAGGGTAATTAAATAGTTGGTTAATAACCTTCGTTTTATACTCAAATAAAAACTTAGTAATTTGTAATTACATTTATTATGAGACTTATACATCATACAAAAAATTACACTTTAACTGGAGAACAGAAAGTTACAGTTCAGGTTAAGGATAAGAAGATTAATAAAATTAATAATAAAAAATCTCACGTTGAAATAGAACCTTTAAACGAAGAGGAATTTTTAATAAAAGGTGAAAAGAAATCTCATGTTGGCGAAATTGTTAGCTTAAAGCAGAATGAGGTAAGCGTGATGATTAATGGTAACACTTATACGTTTACTATTGATACTGAAATTGCTAGCAAAAGAAAGGCAAAATTAAGTAAAAAAGCAGGACCAAAAGTTGAGAAAGTAAATGCACCATTGCCTGGCGAAATTGTAGTAGCTCTTGTTGGCGAAGGCGCTGAAGTTCATAAGGGTGAACCTGTAATGATTTTAGAAGCCATGAAGATGCAAAATGAAATTACTAGTCCGATTAATGGTAAAGTAAAATCAATTCATGTTAAGGCTGAAGAAACTGTAATGAAAGATCAATTATTGTTTGAAATTGAGCCTTTAAAATAATAACATCAATCTTATTTTTGATTTAAGGAGTCTGATTATCAGGCTCTTTTTTTTTGCTTATACGCTAAAGAATCATATTCAGCACAAATATGATAATAGTCATATTTAACTAATATTCAACACCTTGTGAGAATTATCATTTTTTATTTTATGCAAAATAATGAAATTGAGATCATACCTAATTAATAAATAATCTCAAATACATATTGCATGATAAGTAAAGTAATAACAGCCATTTTGCCGCATCTTCCAAAGAAATTTGTTTGGATGTTCTCTAAAAAATATATCGCTGGTGATTCACTCTCCGATGCTATTAAAGTATCCCAAAAATTAAACAACCAAGGGATTAATGTCACCATTGATTTACTTGGTGAGTTTATAGAAAACATGTCGCAAGCGGATTATTATAAAAGACAATATCTTGATATAATTAATACCTTCGAAAATAAGAATGTAGAAGGAACGTATTCGCTTAAACCTACCAGTTTTGGACTCCTAATTGATAGAGAACAATGCTATAAAAATATTCATGAAATTGTTGCTCTGGCTAGTGCTTACAATTCCTTTGTTAGAATTGATATGGAGGACTCACCATGTGTTGATTTAGAAATAGAACTTTATAAGCGATTAAAAGCTGAATTCCCGCAAAATGTTGGTCTGGTATTACAAGCCTACTTATATAGAACAGAAAAAGACATTGATCATTTACTCACAGAACATAGTGCAGAATCTCCCTTAAACTTCAGACTCTGTAAAGGAATTTACATTGAAGATGAAAGCATTGCCATTAAAGATCCTAAAAAGATAAATGAGAACTATTTACTTTTATTAGAAAAGCTCCTCATTAATAAAGTATATGTAGGTATTGCAACGCATGATGACTTCTTAATAAAAGAATCGAAGAAATTAATACAAAAACATAATGTATCAGACGATATGTTTGAATACCAAATGCTATACGGTGTAACCCCTCACTTGAGAGATCAGATTGTGAAATCTAATAAAAAAATGCGGGTTTATATTCCTTTCGGAAAAGATTGGCTTAAATATTCAATACGACGCTTAAAAGAAAACCCAGCGATGACATCTCATATCTTAAAATCCTTATTTAATTAAGCATAAACTATAGCCAAATAATACCCTACCATTTTAATTGTATTTTGCTTATATTTAAAGAAGTAACTTGATTTACTCCTTAATAAGCAGAATGCAATAACTGGTAAACTATAACTTATGCTCTTATCCCCTCAAAAAATTCTTATTATTGACGATTCAAAAGCTAATATCCTAATGCTTGGGGAGGCGCTGAGCGATTACAAATGTGTTGCGGCAACCAAAGGCGAAAATGGTATTAGAATTGCCAAAGGAATAAAAAAACCCGATCTTATTTTGCTTGATGTTGTAATGCCTGGTATAGATGGCTATGAAGTATGCCGAAGATTAAAGGCTGATGAAGAAACGAAAAACATTCCTATTATCTTTTTAAGTGCCGCTACAGACTCCAATAGTCTTGTAAAAGGATTTAGCTCAGGAGGAGTAGATTTTATTACAAAACCCTTCAATTTTGAGGAGCTTCGTATTAGAGTTTCAACGCAGTTGCGCCTAAAAAAATCACTTGATGATAACACACGTTATTTAAAATCTATCGAAGAGATCTATTCAACCATTACAGATAGTATATTTTACGCCCAAAGGATTCAAGAAGCGTCGTTACCTAGTAATTTACATTTAAAGGAAACTTTAGGCGAGGACTTTTTTATAGTATATAAACCTCGTGATATTGTTAGCGGTGATTTTTATATTACACACCGCACCGAAGACAAAACAATAATTGTTGCAGCTGATTGTACAGGCCATGGTGTTCCCGGGGCCTTGATGAGTATGTTAGGTATGGTGTTTTTTAGAGAAGCCATTCGTTTTGACAACCTTACTACTCCATCTGTAATTTTAGATAGGGTAAGAAATGCCATTATAAACACGCTAGCTAACAATACCGAAAATGAGGTTCAGGATGGAATGGATGCCTCGGTAGTATGTATCAATCACTCGGAAAATACAATGGAATTTGCAGGTGCTAACTTACCTCTTTACATCATACGTAATGGAGAATTAATAGAATACAAAGGAGATAGAATACCCGTAGGTCCTTACCCTCAGATTCGACCTTATACCAACCATTTAATTAACATTACCAATAATGATTTAATTTACCAATTCTCGGATGGCTATGCAGATCAGTTTGGAGGAAGCTTTAATAAGAAATTAATGGCCAAACGTTTTAAAGGAATTCTACTAGAGCATCATAAACTAAAAATGGAGCGCCAAAAATACAAGCTTGAAGAAGCCTTTAGTAAATGGCGCGGCTTATACGATCAAATTGATGATGTATTAGTTATGGGTTACAAATTTAATGCACAGCCTTAATGAAGCTCAGCCACAACTTCCTCTACTAGTAATACTTCTTCTTTTAAATCATCGACAGATTTAACGTAATCACCTGAAGCTTGTTCCACCAAGTCTTTTCCTTTATTCAATTGATCTGATGCAACTTGAATTGAATCTACAATGGTTGAGATATCACGCGAATACTTCTTCGTTTCTTCTGACATTTGAACAATCTCACCAGAAATTACCCGAAAACCGCTACCTAAATCACCAACATACTGAGATTCAATAGATGCATTCAATCCCATTATCTTAATCTTATCAGACATTTCATGAATATACTTCACAATTTGGCTTGTTTCGCCAATTTTCTTACTTGTGCTGCTTACCTTATCAAATAGCTCATTGGTAAAGGTCATCATCTCGGATTGTTGCTTTGCCAAACGCCCAATTCTCATTGTTAATTGGTCAACACGTTCAATCAGTTTATCGCCGGCATTTTTACGCTTACTAATATCAGAATCAACCGTTACTAAGTGGATTATTTCGCCATTATCATCAAGTACTGGCGACAAAGAAGTATGAGTCCATATTTCGTTTCCTGATGGTGTAACATTAATCGCTTCGTATGATGTGGGTTGTTTTGTACTAAGCGTTTCGTTAATACATTGTCTCACTAAAGGGTTAAAACTCGTTTGTAAAATATTGGTGCCTCGTTGCTTTATAAAAGCTTCGAAGGTATACTCATACATACGAGTAAAACCATCATTAATCCATTGAATATTGCCCTCAACATCCATTACCATGATGGCATTATCGGTTTGCTTGGCAACAATAGAGAGTAGTTTTAATTCAGCTAAACGCTCATCATCCTTTTCTTCAAAAGAGTCACTTAATTTTTCTGCCTCTTCACGCATTGGTGTATTAATGTGTTGCTTTAAGCCTTTACATTTTTTTTGAAGCCATACTATATAACAAGACATAGCTATGCCACAAAAGCAAATAAAATAGATCATAGGTGGTGTATTTTTATAGTCTCCCAGTGCAAATATAATAATTATAAGAAATTCACCCCATAAAAAATGATAATTGTAATTAATAAAACCATTTTATTTACGATCTATCATAAAAGACATGTATTCATTTACAATATTGATTTATAATAATAAGTTATATTGAGTTCGGCCAAAGTAAGATATACTAAATTAATACCTCCACAATATATTTTACTGGCTATATAGTTACATAACTAATATTTGCCTTAGAGTTTAATCTTATCCTATTAAGCTACTTCTCTAGTTTGAATCAAAACCATACTGAGCAGTAATAAATAGTGGCTTATAATATATGACCTATAACAAAAAACGCCAAGCACATATTATTGTACTTGGCGCTGATGGTATTAAATAATAAGGTTAATGATCGTGATCATGACCTTCTTCTTCAACTACAATCTCCATCCACGTCGTTGATTCGTTACCAGCAACATCAAAGCAATAAACCCCTAAGTGGTACTCACCCGGTTCAGCGTTTTCAGGAACTTCAATTAAAAAGGCTACACTATCTTCTTGTTCTTCTTTAAGATCTCCAGACCATTCTTGATCCCATTCAACATGATCCTCTTCAGTAGCAGATTTAACTACGGCACCATGCTCATGTCCATCACCATTATAATGAATCGCAACTTTATAAGACTTAAGAGCGACATTATCTGTAAACTTCGCTTCAAATTCGAATTCATCACCCTGATGAAATTCAATATGATCCTCACCTGCATCTGCAACTGGTTTTATTATTTCAATAACGGGCTTTGTTGTATCAACGTCGTCATTATCGTTGTTACATGCTACTAAAAACATTGCTGCTACTGCAAATAAAAAATACTTCTTCATAATATAAAATGTTTGATTGTTTTTAAATAGATAATTGTGCGACACTATGTTGTCGCATTTCATTTGTGATAATTAAAATGGAACTTTAACCAATAATTGAATATTCCTTCCTTGCTCAGGAATTTCTATCTGTCGGTAAAAGCTCATGTGGTTGTAATACTTGGCATCCAATAAATTGAACCCCTGCAATACTAAATCCACCTCCTTATTACTTAATCTAACTTTTGTTGAAAAACCAGCTCCTAACGAGAAGTAACCATCTGTAACCTCTTCGTTTCGGGCCACATTTTCTTGTTTTGACGCAAAGCGGGTATTCACAAAAAATCGACTTTGCTTCAATACTTTTGAATGGGCAAAAGCAGCATAATCTATTTCTATAAATCCGTTTAACGGTGGTGTAAATGGTAAAGGATAACACTGTGAAGGATCATCAGATACTTGTTGATTATAAACATACTCGAGCGTAAAATCTGCACTGAATTTACCCAATTGCCTGCGTGCACTCAACTCTAAACCTGATACAATTGCAGCTGTTTGATCATAAGCATAAATCTGACCTGCATGCGGTAAACTACTCCATTCTCCTGTTGGGCGCAAATACAAAAAGTTGGTGAAATAATACAAATACGGACTTACCGAAAAACTCCACAAACTATTGTTGAATTCAACATTAGCATCGGTATAATACCCCTTTTCCGAATCGAGTTCGCCATTGCCTAACTCATGTCTGAACGAACCGTGATGAATTCCGTTAGAAGATAACTCAACTGCTGTGGGCGTGCGAAAAGCTTTGCCGACATTAAAACGCGTAATCCAATTATTAGCTGGTTCGTAAACAAAACCAACTAACCAACTGTAATCACCATAATCTTTATGCAATTCAGTGCTTCGTTGGGCATAAAAACTGGCTTCTTCTTCGCTACTACCTTTCGCAATAAAATAATCGTATAAAATAGGATCAAAATAAGCCTCGGTATCAATATTTGAATAATCAAACCTAAGCCCTACGTTCATTTTAAACTTATAGTTTATTGTATAAGTATCTTTAGCAAATAATCCGGTTGATAAACTCTGATATTGGGGCATTAAAAAGCTATAACCTCCTACTTTATTATCGCGATACTGCGATTGCGAACCTATGGAAATAGCATGCTTTTCTGTTTCCTTAAAAACATACTTAACATTAGCTGTATAGGTACTCAATCGAAATGCTAACTCTAAATCAGGATCTACTTCTGGGGGCGATTGATTGCCATAGTGTGTATGAAACTCACTTAACTCTTGCCTATTATTAAATTGATAAGCAAGATCAGCTATTAACTCACCTGAGTTGAAATAGAATTTGTTATTACTCATCACCTTGGTATGATTGGCCACTTGATAAGGAAAATCAATATTGCGATAATCACCATCATGTTTCACACGGTCAGCATCCGGCACACCGTGGGCTCCGGGAAAAAATCCGGATTTCTGGTAAACATTACTGATGGTGATCGACGATTTAAAAGCTTCGTGCAAATACCCATATTGAAGATAGGCATCGTACTCTTTACCTGCCGTATTTTTAAGTCGGCCATTATAAATGGGGACAATCCTATCTAAATAAATTATTTGATCTGTTGGCACTTTATAATCGCCATAATCAATGGCACTTGCCCTCACTTTCACATAGTGCTTATCCCCTCTTGCTTCAACAGCGCCCGATGCACCAAAAGTGGCATTTACACTCTTGGTTAAAAAGCTTGCTTCGCCAGAAACTGTATTAGGCAGAGGAACCTTATCGTTACTAATATTAATATATCCACCAATGGCATCGCTACCATACTCAATACCCGATGCACCTTTAACTATTTCGGCAGTTTCAATATTGAAAGGATCAATCTCTAGTCCGTGATCTGCGCCCCATTGCTGACCTTCTTGTTTTACGCCATTTTCACTTACAACTACCCTATTAAATCCCATTCCTCTAATAATAGGCTTTGAGGCATTGGCACCAATATCCATAGCATTTACGCCTGGTAATCTTTCTAAACTTTTAATAAAAGTGCTCGACAAGTTTTGAGCCATGAACTCCGCTGTTACGACTTCGTTTTTTCGCGATTTCATGGTATCAATCCTATTTCCTTTAACAGAAATTTCCTGAACCATTTCGTGCGACGGAATCATGTGAATATCCAAGCTTGTGTTTGAACGAACTAAAGTGTCCAAACTATTATAGCCCATAAAAGTAAAGGTAAGATTTGCTGTTAAGGCCTTAGCCTCAATTGTAAATGCTCCATCACCATTAGTTATGTTACATGTTTTCCCGTAATGAACATGGCATCCTGGCAAAGGCATACCTGTTTCATCAGAAACAACACCCTGAACAGTAAACTGTGCAGAAACATAACTTACAGATAGAAATAGAACAATTATTGTAATAACAATATTCTTATTCATCGTAATCTGATCAACAAATTTATACAACCTATGTCTCTTAATATTTTTAAGAAATAGGTATCCCGGGCATCCTTAAAAACTATACAAGTTTTTAATAAACGCCAATAAACTATTGTATAAGCACAGATATATTGATGCACTTTACCGCATAAAACGGTAAGGCATTATAACTGACACTTAACTAAACCAGATTATTTGGTGGTCCGCGATGGGGATTGGATGAAAATAGAATGGAATTATAGCCTCGTTGCAAACGAGCCGCAAATTCCCTTTGATAAGTATTTGTAATGTGATTTAAAAAAAGCTGCCTTTCAACTTCAAAACCTGCATAATGGAAATTACAGATATAACAATTGTGGTTTGAAACCTCTGTTATGTTACTAGCAAATCCATCGCTCTGCTTTTCATCGGCATGGTGATGATCGCAATACTGGTGCGTAGCTTCACAATGATGTAGCAACTTAGCCATGTTAGGAAACGCGAAAGCTCCCAACACTACAAACGCCAATATTTTAAACCAACTCTTCATAAAAAACATATTCGACTCTATAACTCGAAATGGTTTGTTTTGTTTAAATGAGAGCGCAAATCTATATAATTTTTAAGGAATAACTATTCTAATCTCCGCAAAAGCCATTTTAGCTACAAAATAATTCCTGAACATTATGTAGCCTATCATCTTTATAGAGTATCACCAAAATTTACTAGACTATGAGAGCATATGAATTTGTTATTATTGGCGGCGGAAGTGCTGGTTATAGCGCCATAAAAGCCATTAGGGAAGAACAGAAGAGTGCAAGTATATTATGGATTACCGATGAAGATCGTCTACCCTATAAACGAACTCATATCAATAAAAATATAAAATCGGGTTTTAAGCGAGAAGCCTTTGCTATGGTTAGCAATGAATGGCTCAGTGAGCAGAACATTGAGTTACGTTATGCGCATGTAACTAAAATTGACGGCCCAAATAAAAACCTCACTTTCGCAAATAATGATAGTTTACGTTTTGAGAAACTTATTATTGCGGTGGGTCAATTACCTAAGAAACTAAGCATCGAAAACCTAGAGCACATTGCGCATGTTTATACAGCTCAGCAAGTAGAAGATATCATTAAAAAAGCAGAGCATGCCACTAATGTTTTAATTGTAGGAGCTGGAGTTGAAGGCGTTGAAACGGCCTCACAATTGGTGGATATGGGCAAAAAAGTGGTTTTAATAGATAGAAGTGATATGCTTTTAAAACAGTTCTTCAATAAGCGTTTTAGTGAGCTGATGGCAAATTCCCTTGCTGAGGCAGGAGTTGAATTACAACTAGATTGTAAGCATATTTCTTACAATTCTGATTCGGAAATAACTTCCATCGATGGCAAAAACTACCAGTTTGACATGCATATTAGTACCATTGGATACGTACCAAATATTCAATTGGCTATGGAAAGCGGTATAGCTTGCAAACGAGGGATTATTGTTGATAAAAATCTTAGAACCTCTGTTAATGATATTTTTGCAGCTGGCGATGTGGCCCAACATCCAAATGGACAAACCACAGGCCTTTGGCACGCAGCCGAACAACAGGGTTATATTGCAGGCAAAAATGCTTGTGGTGGTTCTTTAAATAACGAACTTCCTCCGTTTAGAATGAAAACTCAGGTGTTTGAATCGTTCTATTTTTCTGTTCCTCCGAAAGATAAAACATATGAGATTATCGACGATTCGAATGACACCATCACCAGAGAACTCTACTTTTATGATAATAAATTAGAAGCTGCACTGGTAAAAGATGATGCTACTAGAGCCAAATTGTATCAGAAAGCATTATTGGAAGGATGGGATAAAAAGCAAGTAATTGAAAAACTAGCCTTATAGTGTTATAATAGATATTTAAATTCAATCCAAAATATAACAGCAAAATTACCCCTTCCCTATTGAATAAATACATCTATTCAAACAAAAAAACAGTACCTGAACAGAAGATGATAAGTCCACTATGCATATTACCCTCCGCCTATTGCGAAAAGGTATTTCTTAATTATCTAAAGGCAACGCTTTATATCAATAGGGCTGTTCCCGATGGTAAAAAGTGACTCTTTGTCACAAAAAGGCACTTCCCAAAGGTTAAAAGGCACTTCCCAATGACAAAAAGGAACATTTTGTCAGGTAAAGGCTATTCCCATACATTTTGCCTACCATCCATAATAATTATCATCCTTTTGGTGAGATGCTTTACGTAATTTTGCCCTAAACAATCACAAACAATAAGTATGAGCCAAATTATAGAAACTTCAGTTGATTCAGAAATTGGAGAATTAGAAGGAGTAATATTACACACGCCAGGTAGCGAGGTTGAAAATATGACTCCGGGTAATGCAGAAAGAGCCTTGTACAGTGATATCCTAAACTTATCAGTAGCTGATGAAGAATACCAACAGCATGCCGGTGTTTTAAATAAGGTGACTAAAACTTTTCAGGTTAAAGATTTATTGGAAAGCTGCCTTAATAACAACTCGGTAAAAAATAACTTAGTTACAGATATCTGTACCAGCGAGAACGTATTATTTTTAAAAGATAAGTTATTGGATTTGCCTTCAGCTGAATTAGCCCAACAAATTATTGAAGGTGTGCCCTTAGAGAACAATACTTTAAGTGCATTTTTATCTGATGAACGCTATGCTTTACGACCTTTGCATAATTTCTTTTTTACACGCGATGCTTCAATAACAGTGCACGATAAGGTGCTGATTGGTAAGATGGCGAATAAAGTGCGAGAAAGAGAATCGTTGGTTATGGAAACCATATTTAACAATGCTCCGTTAATCAAATCATCTACCATTAATCCTACCGAAAGCTCGGGCGATCAAAACCTGATTTCTATCGAAGGTGGTGATGTACAAATTGCACGTGAAGATATTTTAGTAATTGGTACCGGCGAAAGAACCACAACACAAGGGATTGATTTTATAGCAAAATCGATACAACAAAGACATAAAGGCAAACACTATATAGTGGTGCAACAACTGCCATCGAAACCCGAATCATTCATTCATTTAGACATGGTTTTTACCTTTTTGGATAAAGACAATTGCATGGTATACGATCCGGTAATTATGCAACCCAACAGGTATCAAACCATTTTAATTACGATAGATAATGAAGAGGTTCAGAAAATTGAAAAGAAAGATAACCTGCTAAATTGTTTAAAAGGTTTAGGTATGGATCTTAAACCAATATTTTGTGGGGGCAGAAAAGACCTTTGGATTCAAGAGAGAGAACAATGGCATAGTGGGGCTAACTTTTTTGCTATTGCTCCGGGTAAAGTTATGGGCTATGCCCGAAATGTTTATACCCTTGAGGATATGAATAACAATGGCTATGAAATAATCTCGGCAAGTGATGTAATTAACAACAAAGTTGATATTAACACCTACAACAAGTGTGTTGTAACTATTCAGGGTTCTGAATTAGCCCGAGGTGGTGGTGGTGCACGATGTATGACAATGCCTATCCGCAGAAAAACGGTTACTTGGTAAGCAATAAGTATTATTGCAACAGTTGAGTATTTACAAGACACATAAAAAAAGGCTATAAAACATCTGTTTTATAGCCTTTTCTATATTATCAATTATCGCTTATCTAAGCTCTAACTTTTTTGTATTACCATATTCACCGCGTATCGCTGTAAATTCAGCTAACATTTCCTCTAATTTCTCAGGCTGTGCTTTTGCTAAATTATTCTCTTGGCCAATATCTTCTTTTAAGTTGAATAGCATAAAGTCTGTGCTAATTCCCATTTCAATATTAACCTGAGTGTTAACTGGCTTTCCTTTGTAAGGAGGAATTAAAATCCAATCTCCTTTACGGAAAGCAGTTTTTGTATTTGCTTCAATTACTAAGCTTTCTCTTCCTTTAACTGAAGTTCCTAAAAATGCATCCAATACATTTTTACTATCCGAATAAGTTTTATCAGAACCTAACATCGCTCCAATCGAAGTCATTAAATCCATTTGGCATACTAAAGCATCAGATACTTGTGGCTTAATAGTACCTTTCCAATAAGTCATTAATGGCACACGTGTACCCGCTTCAAATAAACTATACTTTCCACCTTTTAAAGGACCTGTAGGCTTATGATTTCCTAATAACTCAACAGCATCATCATTATAACCATCGTTTAATACTGGTCCGTTATCACTAGAGAAAACCACTAAAGTATTTTCTAAGATACCTTCTTCCTCTAAAGTTTTCATAAACTCACCAATTACCCAGTCAGCTTCTAAAATTACATCACCTCTTGGTCCCATACCTGATTTACCAACAAAACGAGGATGTGGTGTACGTGGTACGTGAGGTTGTTGCATTGCATAGTATAAAAAGAATGGTGCGTCTTTATGATTCTTCACATAATCTTGAGCTTTAGCTAAGAAGTGATCTGCCATATCAACATCGTTCCAACGTGCTTTCTCTCCACCTTTCATGAATCCAATACGAGGAATACCGTTGATGATAGTGCTGTTATGACCGTGATGCCACATCATTTCACATAATTCAGGATTATCTTTACCTGTAGGCTGACCTTCAAAGTTGTTTTTATAATCTACTTCGATAGGATCGTTAGGATCTAAACCAACAACATTTCCATTATCAATATATACCGTAGGAACACGATCTTGTGTTGCTGCCATAATATATGCCTCATCAAAACCAACTTCGTTTGGTCCAGGAGTAACATGCTCGTTCCAATTCACCACGCCCGTTCCTAAACCTAAGTGCCACTTACCAACAACTGCAGTTTGGTAGCCATGCTCTTTCATCATTTTTGGGAATGTAAACTGATCTGTTTTAATCAACAAAGGAGCTGTACCTGGTAAGATACGGGCATCTTTATTTCTCCAAGGATATGTACCTGTTAATAATGCATAACGAGATGGTGTACATGTAGCAGAAGAAGCGTAACCATTGGTAAATTTAACGCCACCATTAGCAATAGCATCAATATTAGGAGTTTGAATTTCAGTAGCTCCGTAAGCACTTAAATCGCCATATCCTAAGTCATCTAAATAAATAACAACTACATTAGGCTTAGTTTCTTTTTTTGTCTCTTTAGTTGTGCTTGTTCCGCATGATGAGAAAAGCGTTAATACTAAAGCGAACACAAGGGATAATGATAAATATGTTCTGTTCATCTTCAAATAAATTATTATGTATAAAAGTTTATTTTAAATAACGATGCGCAATGTACAAAATAATAGATTGTAACATTGTTCTTGTAAGTACAATTGACATGTTCTTGAGTGTTTGCCCCCCCAAATAATTAAACACACCTTATTAAAAAAGTACTCAACTGTACATTTGTACAGTTTTTAAAATGGATACGCACAAAAAAAGCTGCCCATAGATATGACAGCTTTTATAAATCAAAATGTTTTAAACTTTAAAACAATCGCTCATCAGTATATATCGTACATGCTGATGTTGCTGAAAGTACTGTATCATTAGCTGCAGTAATTTCATACTCCTCATAAACACCCACGCTATCAATTGCAGTTCCACTTATGTGATAAAAACGAATAAGAGTAGTGTCATTATCATCCTCAGTAAGTGCTTCTCGTTCTAAGGTGTAATTTACAAGGTAACCTTCGCTTGAAGTTTTATCCTTAAAATCTACCATCGCAAAACTTTTTAAAGTTGAAGCTTTTTCAAATTCAATAAGTAAAGCCTTTTCTTTATACACCTCAACTGCGTGTAACGAGATATCATCATTTAAATCTGTAAGTAAATAGATAGGCGTAAGAGCCGTATCTGAATCTTGCCACTCTACTTCATCGCAACTTGTAAAGGTTAGTACTGCTAAAGAAATCCATATTGCTTTATATAATAATTTCATTGTTTCTGATATTTAGTGCAGCTCCCAAAAGAGAGCTGCATGAATAATAAACTATGGTCGTAATTCTAAATTAGTAAACGAATGATCGTCAATATAAAAGGTTTGATCTCCAACTGCAGTAGGGTTATCAGCTGGGTTCACTAATAAATCGTATCGTTTCCCAGACACAATTAAATCGGTAGTTACTTCTTGACTTAAAGTAACCCACTTACCTCTTTCCACATCAGTAAGATCCCAAGGAATAGCTTGATATGGTGTTTGAATCGCCGTTTTGATTTTAGTCATTGTATTACCACTTTCTAAGTAAATATTTAGCGTAACAAGGTATGTACCTGCTGGTATATCTCCTTCCTTTGAGAAGTCTGATCCTTGCAGGGTTCTATTTTTAGTAAAACCATCTGTACTGCTGTACCTCATAGAAGCCTTGCCTGATAATGACATACTTTCCGTACGTTGATAGGTTCCATTATCATTAATCGCAGCTCCCCAATATCCTTCACAATAAGCTTTTAAGATATTTGAATTGAAAACTTCGAATCCTGCCCAATCACTATCTAATATATTTTCACCCGCATAGATAAGAACATCTTCATTAGTAAATAAACTTAAACTACGCTCATCAGAAGATTTTATTTCTCCTTTTGCAGGGTCGTATGATACCTTTATTTTATCGGTATTATAAATTGGATCTGCTAAGGTTAACTTTATACTAGTTGGGTCTTCAGGATTTACTTCTGCTAATTGCACTGCAATCACTTCATCAAAACCTGTTTTATCATTTGTTACATTTACTGTAAATGCGCTTTCGATACCAGAAAATTTAGCAACTGTACCTGAAACACTAAATGTGATAGATTCATCCTCATGCTCCATAAGTCCACCTATAAATACAAATGGTTTTGAAGAAGCTACAGTTCTTACGTGCAATGGAATACGTTTCAATGTATTAGCTGAAGGAACACTGTTATTTTCACTAGTTCTCTCAGAACGTAAAGTACCTGCACCATTATTAGTATCTCCTAGTTTATTGTAATAAACAATGCTTTCAGCAAGATTTGAAACCTCATTCGGTTTATTAAAAAAGGTCCAAGTTCTACCAGTTGGTCGGTCTGTAGTAGTTAAATCAACATATTTTAGTCGACTTCCCATCTCAACCTCAATTGTATCCCACTCTGCGGCATCTTCCAATTGAGGATCCCACTCTTCATCTACACTAAGGATTTCTTTCTCTTCAATTATATTACCATCCTCATCTTCTACTAATTGAAAAACCTGAAATGCAGGTTTCATAGCTCCGTAAACATCCACAATAAAAGTGGTATCAATTACCCATATATCACCTTCTTGAATAGCTTCAAATTCAACCGCTCCTTTGTAGCTAACTTTTTCAGAGAAAGTATTATAAAGTCTTACTTTTCTTTCGCCAGGCTTCGTAAATAAAATACTAACAGCTGCATCATCACTTGATAAACCTTTCGTTTCATCAATAAACAATGGCAATGAGTCATTTTTACTAAAACCATCTTTTAAAAAGTATGCGCCTTCTTCAATGATCCATTCGTGACTAAGAAGCCCCTGTGAGAGATCCATAAAAGCCATATACTCATCTTCGTTGAGCTGATAATCTGTTCCGTTTCGCTGACTGGTATACCATGATACATCGGATACAAAACCTGCTGGCTCATATTCATTATCGCAAGCTCCCACAAAAAAACTGAAGGCTAGCAGAATTACTAGTATGTATATATTTTCTAATCTTTTCATTTTTCTTCGCTTTTAAGATTAATTGCCGTACAAACCTGGATTACTTACAATCTCTGTTGATGGAATTGGCAACCAAGCATGTAAATCGTACTTAAAGTTAATAGCTGCTTGCTCAAAGTCTTTAGCAACCGCTTTATTCGGGTCGTTTGGATCTATCTTGGTAATGGTACTATTCCATTTTACCTTACTGCCATCTTTAGGGGCATAATCAGCTGTCCAGAATGTTTCAGCAGCGCGTTTCTCAAAGTTCGACTCCAACTTACCCCATCTGCGCAAGTCAATCCATCGGATAGAATGCCCTTCGATAGACATCTCTAATGGCTTTTCAATTTCTTGCAAACGATCTAACAAGCTCTGATCATCATAAGCAACTTCATTGTAAGTGTACTGAGTATCTCCATTACTTAAGCCCAATCTTATTAAGCCCCAACGACTACGTACATCATTGATCAACTTTAAAGCCTCATCTATTTTGTTTTGATAGATATAACACTCCGCTAACATCAAATACACATCTGCTAAACGATTCACTGTGATATTTTTTCCTGAGTGATTTCTACCTCCTGGATTATCATTTTCATCGCTTAAAATATCATGGTTGGTATACTTTTTATATCGAGAGAAACCATTATCGTAACTAAAGGGTGCTTTACCACTATATACTGCTGGCTTACCATAATACAACGAATTTTCATCTTGAAATAAAGCTACCATCGCTGATCCTCTTAAGGAAACATCTCTCATTGTTGAAGTCACATCATAGTTTCTTGTGTCCAATGGATCCATTTCTTCGTTAAGGTACTCCCATATCATCCAACATGAAGGAAAAAATGATGAAGTGGTATTTGACCATGAGTCAGAAGCTAACCTATTGGTTAACCTATCCTCTACCCATGTATTTAACTCTGGCTTTAAAGCAGTAGTATATTCAATTTCAAAAATAGACTCTTTGTTATTCTCTCCGGCCGTGGTAAATAATAACAGAGTATCCTGCACTAACTCATAAGCATATGATTTTTCGCCATCAACGTTATTGATATTACAAATATCCTCGAACATTACAACTGCTGAATCTATTTCATTTTCATACAGAAAACTAGTTCCTAAAATTGTAGCAGCGCTACCTCTGGTTACTCTATAATTATCCTTAGCATCTTCGAAGATTGTTGGTAAAGTTTCGTAAGCATATTTTAAATCCTCTCTGAAAAATTTAATTACATCTTCTGATGGGGATAATGCTTTATTATATTCTTCAGTTGTACTTGGTACAAAATCTCTTATAATAACACTTCCCTTATTAAAATCAGAGTGCAAATAAAAATGAAATAAGCCTCTAAAGAAACGGGCCTGCCCCATTTGTATAGCCCATGCATCAGGATCAACAGAATCTTTACACTTTTCTAAACCAGCAATGGTTTGATTAGCTCTAAATATACCTAGATAGAGGGACTCCCATTTGTTATAAATAGAAATATCTGTGTTGGTATATAACTGAAAGTTCCACTGAGCACCAGTTTCTCCGTAGTTAGGGCGACCGAACCCAGGTACTGCCATATCTGATCGATAGGCCTCTTCTTTAATATTAAGCACATAATGACTTAATAAACTAGCATAAACCGAATTTAATGTATAATCTGTTTGCTCCAGGTTATTCCAAAATGATTCACTATCTGATTGATTAGGATTTGATTCCTCTAACCAATCTTCACAAGCCATAAAAGATACACTCAATAAAATGGCAATTGTATATTTTAATATGTTCTTCTTCATAAGTTCTAGTCTTTAAAAGTTTAGATTAAAACCAACGGTATATAATGCAGTAACAGGATAATTTCCTTTATCCAAACCTTTACTCCTTACATTACCTCCTACTTCTGGATCATAACCTGTATACCCAGTAATAGTTAATGGATTTTGAGCAGTTACATATAGTCGACACTTACTAATACCCCATTTTTGAGTTGTTGAATTTGGTAAAGTGTAACCCAGGGTTATTTCCTTTAAACGAACAAAGGTTCCATCTTCGAGCCACAAATCAGTATATCCTGCATAATTAGGATGTTTATCAGGTTCCCCTCTATAGGATGGTATGCTAGAACCCGGATTATTATCAGACCACTGATAAATTAAATCGGCGTGGCGTCCCCAACCATAAGCAGTAGCTTTGGCTCCATTCATAATTTCATGGCCAATTGCAGAATACCACTGCATCGAAAAGTCAAATCCTTTGTAATCTGCTCTGGCATTTAAGCCGGCTTCGTACTTGGGTAAACCACTACCCATGTAAACTCTATCTAAATCAGAGATCTCTCCATCGCCATTATTATCAACATAAATTAAATCACCCAAATTTGCATCTGGTTTTACTTTTTGGTATTCTGCCAACTTTGCGTGCGTATCAACAATACCGTTTGTTTCATAAATAAAGAAAGCACCTGCCTCATAACCTTCAGCTAAAGCAGTAACCTGCGATACGGCTTTTTTACCTGAAATCAGACCTGAATCATCCATTAATGTAAAACCACCTAAGCCATTAATCTTAGTAACCTTATTATCGTTTGTACTAAAAGTTCCGTTAAAGCGCCAATTTACTTTTCCTGTTCTGGCTCTATAACCAAGGGCAAGTTCAATTCCTTGGTTAGTCATATCACCAACGTTTAAATAAACAACAGATACCTTATCATGACTCATATTGACATTTGGTATATTACCTGTTGAACCAGGCAATGTTATAGGCATAAGCATATCTCGCTTGTTGGTATTGTAATACTCCGCTGTGAATGTAATTTTATTCTTTAAAAAGGATAAATCAATTCCTATATTACTCTGTATTGATGTTTCCCATTTCACATCGCCATTTGCAAAAGAAGTTTGCGCTGCTCCGTATTTAATATTATCGGCATTTGAATAATCTAAGCCAGCTTCAATACCTGCAGAATAAGCATAGTTTCTAAAGTTCTGGTTTCCTACAGCACCATAACTACCTCTTAGTTTCATATTATTAACAACGTCTTTTAAACCTGACCAGAAGCTTTCATCGGAAATATTCCATGCAGCTGAAGTAGATGGAAATACTCCCCAACGATTCTCTTTAGAGAACCTTGATGAACCATCGCGTCGAACCGAAGCACTAAATAGGTATTTACTTTTATAACCATACTGCACCCTACCTATTGTACCTATTAATTTATTGACATAATCGTTACCTTGAGAACTTGCACTAGGATTAGCTATTGCCCCATCAAGAACATCTATTTCGTTATTAAAAACCGCAGCTTTTTTAGATTGATGACTTTCGAACTGAAACTTCTCTAAAGACTGAGCCGCCATCAAAGTAAGATTGTGAACCTTGTTAAACTTTTTACGATAAGTTAAGTTAGCATCCCACGTTAAAGCAGTTCTGCGACTGGAAGTATTGGTTACTGAACTATTGGTTTCTTTACTTCCTATTAACTCTCCGTCCACATCATAAACTTCCTGAAACGGACTAAATTGATGACGATAGTCGTTGGTTGCATTTGTACCTAAACGAGTAGATAAGTTTAAGCCTTGTATGATTTCGTAGTTAATATTAAAGTTTCCGTATGCATTAACTCTATTGCTTTCGTCAGTATTTCTAAAACTGTCCATTACCCAGTTAACACGATTGGATTCTGTAGAATGACTCGTTTCAATTGGTGAATCACTATTCGGATCAATCATCTCCATGGTAGGATGATACTTAATCGTTTGTGTTATAATTCCTCCTGGCGCACGGTCTGTTTTTTCTTGAGTCATACCAATACTTGCATTTATACGCCATTTTCCGTGTTTGTAAGTCGTATTTGCTCTGGTATTAAAACGCTCAAAGTTTGAGTTTACAATTACCCCTTCTTTGTTATAATATCCTGCAATTACATTGTAAGAGATATCTTTTGTTCCACCTGAAATATTAACACTATAGTCTTGTACCGGTGCATAGTCAATAAAAACTAAGGAACCTAAGTCTGTATCATTCTGAAAACTTTCAGCAGAACGCAAAGTTGACAAAAACATATCATCATCATTACTACCACTTACAATTCTACTAGTTAAGAAATCGGCATAAGTCTGTTCCGAAGCATTCATCAGCGGTGTTCCTGAACGAATATCCTGAATACCGTAACTACCGTTAACCGAAACTTTTAAAGATCCTTCTGTACCCTGTTTGGTAGTGATTAAAATAACACCTGCAGCACCACGAGTTCCGTATATGGCACAAGAAGCTGCATCTTTTAAGATATCAATGGTTTCTATTTCATTGGTACTTAAACGAGGATCTCCTTCTTGAGGGACACCATCTACAACATATAATGGTGTATTGTTACCATCAATAGAACTTACTCCTCGAATTAAAATACTTGAATTCTCTCCTGGCGCACCAGAGTTCGCAGTAACGTTAACACCCGCTACTAGACCTTGTAAAGCAGTTCCTACATCAGAGGTTACCACACGGGTAATATCATCTGACTTTACTTGCGCAACAGCACCCGTTAATTCTTTCTTTTTAACGGTGCCATAACCAATGGCAACAACTTCATCCAAACCAATACTCTCGGTTACTAACTTAATGTTTAGCTGAGGACTATTCACTACCTGTTCTTGGTTTTCCATTCCAATAAAACTAAAAACTAGCGTTTCGCCTTTTTTAGCTTTTATTACGTAAACCCCATCAAAATTACTAATTGTACCTGATGAAGTACCCTTAACTATAACACTAACTCCGGGAATTGGTAGCCCATCCTCTGAAGCAGTAATTTTTCCTTGTACGGTAATATTTTGAGCATATATTGGTGCCCAAGATATTGCAACAAGTAACAACATAAGAAAGACGCATTTTGGCGCACCTTTCATAAGATTTTTTGCTTTCTTTGATTTCATATTAATTTAGGTTTTATACCAATTGGTATCAAAACGACGGTAACAGTATTTCGACTCACGGTTATCGTCGTTTCATTTCATTCTTGTTTTTTCCAGATTCTTACTTGCTTGCAGCACTCACGAAGAGTTCTCTACTGATGTTTTAAGTTTTTTCATTATTTAGATCTATTTGAATTGTATTTCGTTAGCAACACCATCGCTCACAATCATTTCAGATGCTTTGCCATCGTAACTATTATTACTAAAAATTACATTCTCAGAATGATTGATTATAACTACCGGGTTTTGCGCGTTAAGCTGTGGGAAGGTACCTGAGTTGGTAATTTTATTACCGCTTACTTTAACACCATCAGCATTTGAAATTTGCAGTATCAAATTATCAAACTGATTAAATATATTGTTGGTAATTTCTACATTACGGAAAGCAATATTATCATTGTCATCATCGGTATCAAATCGTATAACACCTCTATCGAATCCGCTATGTTGGCAATCCTGAAAAGTATTATTGTTAATAAATACATTGGCTGCATTTCCTGACTCGTACCAATGTCCACTTTCAACAGGAACTAAGATTGCTTCCATCTCAGTATGGAAAAAGCAATTCTCAACTACTGTTTTCTTAGGCGTTGATAACAACAATCCACGGGCTCTATTTTTACTAATATTACAATTGCTAATATAGGCTTCAGGATAAGCGCTTAAGTTTTCAACTAGGTCTCCGGCTTTCACTGAAGCAGGAATTTTTTCATTAAAAGTGATAATTTGATATCGCCCGTTTAAATACTGAATATCCTTAATGGTTAATTCATTATATGGATAAAAAGAATCACTTAATCGTACCAAACCTATGGTATCATTAGCAATACCAATGGTAAAACCCTTCTGTTGGTCGTGCCCCATCCTAACCCCTAAACGGTAATCATCTAATACATCAACAATTTTCTGATAAGTACCGTGAATATTAGATGCATCATCTAATTGATTATTGAACGTACAGTTTTTCAACACCACTTTTCCTCTACATCCTACAAAGTGTGTAGCATCTGCTGTGGTTGATACCATTCTACCATGAGAAGGAGTAACATTAAAATTATCCAAAATAATATCCGCTGAATTCTCAGCAATAATTCCCATACCGCCCGCATGGTGAATATTTACATTTGTTCCTTTAAATCCATATACATGTGTTAAACGAAAGGCTGGCGCTACGCGATTTAAACCCTGAGATCCTTTGGCAGTAAGAACCATTCCTACTTGAGGTAATTTTTTAGTGTGGTTAAATATCCGTACCACACCTGGCTTAATTTCTTTACAAACTAACTTATTCTCTCTACCTAAGTTTTTATACTCAACAGCACGCTTATCAACTTCGTACTTATATTTTACCTTATCTATATTTCGCTTGGTCTTAATTCCTTTTACTGCAGTAAGATTTGTATAAGATTCCGTATCAAAAGTAATTGCCTCTCGAGCAGGATCGTATAAAATAGTTTGTCCTAAACTATGCTCATAATATGGTTTCACAAACCATAACTGCCCATTACGAATTTCATATGGGTAGTCATCACTAAACTGTACATCAAAAGTTTTGTCTTTTGCATTATTGGCAACAATTAAACCCTCACTATGAAACGGAGTTTCCCAATCAATACTCAAATTTTTGATATTGATATTCTTTGACTCATCCATTAAAAAAGGAATCATAATACCATGAAATATGAAAGTAGAACCTTGGCCATCGACAGTTAGATTTTCAAAATTCTGTAAAGGAAATGGGGTACTAACCATTACATCACAATGGTTTGAAATATGACAATACTGCTCTAATCCTTTATCAGGATAAAAGTGATAAGTACCCTTTTCAAACTTAATTTCTGAAATAGGATTATTTGTAGCCTCTAAAATTCTACTAACTACAGAAGGTGTTGCATCATCAGATATGCTTGTTGTAAACATTACATGTTCACCTGGTTTAACTGCTGGTGTACATCCCACTAAGGAGAATAAGGTAATTAATAATAATGCAAAATGAATAACTATTCTTCTCATTTAAAGCTCTGTTAATTGTGTGTACTTTGATTTACAATACAAACATTTAACTTTTTTAAACAAATAGCGCATTCATCAGTAATTGCCATGTACTTATTAGTTATATTTCAAATACAACCAATCCACACATTTGCTCAAATCACTGTTTACATGACTATTACACTCTAAATTATTATATTATCAACTACTTCTATTTTTGTTAAAAAAAGCATTAAATAATGATCAATAAGAGGATTGCAGACAAAAAAAATCCCACCTCGCAAATGAGATGGGATATATAATAAGATGTTATTCTATTCTTTAATGAAAAGTAAGCGTTGCTAAAACTACTATAACAATACCCACTATTAAAATCAAATTTTGAAGTTTATCGAATTTTGGAAGATAAGAAGTATCGTTACTCTTCTTTATCCTTTTCACATAAATACTACCTACAATAATTAGTATCAAACTTAATACAACTAGGACTAATTTAGTAGTTAATAATGGCATTACTCCAAGTACCGACCAATATGGTGTCATTAGGTATCCGCCTGAAAGAATCAATAACGTAATCCCTAGTTTCAATACATAAACCAATGGAAGCACTGCCTTTTTGATTTCTAGTGCCAATTGGTCTTCTTTTTTGTTTGCAATTTTTGTTACCACAAATGCGGCAAAACCACTCCCAACAAATATGGCTATCGATATAAAATGTATTATTAACATTACGTCTCTCATCTTCTATATTTTTAGTTTCCTAAACTGGTTAATCAATACATAAAACAACTCATAAACTATGAATTTGTTTATTGTACGAGTTAAGAATAACTTCAAATTTTAAAGCGCACGCTTTTATCAAGCTCGTTTCTGACCTAATGCTCGCCCAAGATGTTTATGGAGTATAGAATTAAGTGCTCTTGCCTAACTTAACTACAGCCAAGTAAAGTATGGCAAAACCAGCTATAAACAACCATATTGAGGAAATACCAAATGCTGCGGGTATCGTTCCTACAGCTATTGAAACACCACCTACTAATAGTGCATACGGCATTTGGGTACGCACGTGTGATAGGTGATTACATGAACTCGCCAATGAACTTAAGATAGTAGTATCTGATATTGGCGAACAATGATCGCCAAGAACAGAACCTGCCAAAACTGTTGAAACAACATTGTAGAATATTGGTAAAGCCATTTCGGGGGTAAAGCCATATTCCATTGATATTTTCCAACAAGCTGGTAAAATAAGTGGATATATAATTGCCATAGTTCCCCACGACGAGCCTGTACTAAAAGCAATTAAAGCCGAGAACACAAATGTTAAAGCAGGTACCCAATAAGGACTCATCTTTAGAAACTTCAGCAAATCTGTGATAAAAATTGCAGTATGCATATGTTCGGTAATAAGTGCCACACTCCAAGCTAGTACTAATATTAAAACGGCATTAAACATGGTTTTAAATCCACTAACCATTCCTTCCATTGCCTCCCTTAAGTTGGAGATTCGCTGGGCAAGAGTTAATGTTAACGCAGCAACAACACCCAAGAGCGAAGACCATAATAGAGCTACAAAGCTATCGGCATTACCTATAATTTCAGAAAGTTTTGTGGTTATAGGCAATGAAGTATCATTCCAAACTGCCGAGTCCCAACCTGTGTAAACCAAGCCTGATATTGTTCCAACAACAACCACAAAAACTGGGATAAAAGCATTGTACCATCGTCCTTTCACACTATCTGGCACATCAAACTCGTTAGCTCCATGGGCACTTTTAACTGCATTAGTGTTGATGCCAGAACTATTTCGCGCCTCTATTTCACTATGATACATAGGGCCGAAATCTTTCTTCTTCACTATTAAAAATAGAACGAAACCCAAGGTGAATATTGGATAAAAAGAATATTTTAAGGAGTGCAAGAATACTTGGTATGCAGATTGGTTAAGCCCCAACTGATCAATACCCTCGGTGATGTAACTTAACTCGGCTCCAATCCAGGTAGTAATAAATGCAATGGATGCAATAGGTGCTGAAGTAGAATCTACAATGTACGCAAGCTTCTCTCTTGAAACTTTAAGTTTATCAGTAACCGGACGCATTGTATTACCTACAACCAAAGTATTGGCATAATCATCAAAAAATATCAACAAGCCCATTAGCCAAGTAATAAACTGACCCGAACGTGGGCTATTGGCATAACGCGATAATTTATTAACTACCCCTTTCATACCTCCGTTAAGGGTAATAAGTGCTACCATACCCCCAATTAACATCGAAAATATAATAATAGAAATATGTCCGCTATCGTTAATGGCTTCTAAAGCATAAGTATCAACAACGCTGAACATCCCTTTAAATAAACTTATAAATAACGAGAACCCTTTATAACGCCATATTATTGTTGTTCCAACAAGTAGCCCCACAAATAAAGAAGAGAAAACTTCTTTGGTTAATAGCGCCATAATGATGGCGATTAACGGAGGAAGTATCGACATCCATAAAGGAATGGGCGTTAATTCTTTTTCATATAATAACTTATCATTTTCATATACCTTTAATTCACTTCTAGTCTCAACTTCAGCATGTATAGTTGCTACCTCATCTTCCCAAGAAGCTTGAACTTTATTCCCATTTATTTCGAACCAAATATTATCGTATGAATTGGCATCTAAATTAGATATATTTAGCTCCAAATCTGAAGGTACGGAAGATACAAATACATCAGGAGTTTTTAGATCAATAACTTTAGGTTGTGCATTAACTGTGTTTAACCCAATTAACAAACATAAAAAAACAATAAACCGCATACTGGAAATTTATAAACTAATTAAGCATAAAGGTACTAAAAACTGAATTTCTATGTTATACTTTATACAATGAGTTGATACTGACTTACAAAATAAGGGCCAATATTTTTTTATAACAAGCAAATAATTGTTAATTTAAAACAATAGATTTAACAAAATGAGCAAAATAAATTTTGACATATTTAAGGTTGAAAGACCCAAGATTAAACCTGATAAAGGCACAATCTTGATTGCAGACCCTTTTTTAAAGGGGCCTTATTTTAGTAGGTCTATTGTTTTATTAACCGAATATGGAGCACATGGTGCAGTAGGTTTTGTACTAAATAAAACCAGTCATATTTTTCCGGATGAGATTATTGATGATTTATTAAGCTTTAAAGGTGAATTATATATCGGAGGCCCAGTTTCATCAGATACTCTACACTTTATACATAAATTAGGAGACAAAATTCCAGGAGCATTAAAAATATCAGATTCCCTTTATTGGGGAGGTGAATTTGAAGTACTCAAAGAACTAATAAACAAAGGTAAAGCGGATGCAAGTAATGTAAAATTCTTTGCCGGATACTCAGGGTGGTCATCAGGTCAACTTGAAGAAGAAATCAATGAGAACTCTTGGATTGTAACAGAAATGAACGAAGAATTTGTTATGGAAAGAGGTGTAGACAGCATCTGGCGAGATAGTCTTTCGCAACTTGGCGGTAAATATGAAACGTGGTCAAAATTCCCTGAAGACCCTACCAGTAATTAAATAGATTGGTAAGTAAACTCATTCAACAATTGCTGTAGTTGTCGAGTCATTTGATTAAAATAACGCCTATCATTATACCCTACTATCCATTGAACACCCTGAATAGCATTGCATAAAAACATCTCGTCAACATTTACAAGTTCCTCCTTTTGCACACCACTTACTTCTATTACATTTGGCCATTTAGAACTTTTAATGATTTGAATAATTACCTGACGCATTATACCTCCTACACAACCTGAAAAAACAGAAGAAGTATAAAAAACACCATCCTTAATCCAAAATAAATTAGAGCTGATGGCCTCAATAATTTTACCTTCATTATTATAAATGAAACAATCATCAACATTACAATTTACCTTTTCAAAAGAAGCCAATATATAAGGTAATGCATTTCCACTTTTAAAAAATGAGATAGGATTATAACCTTTCTTTACCTCAGTAAAATCTCCCAATAAGAGCCCTTTTTTATTCAGTTCGTAGTTTGTGCTTACAAGCTTACTACATTCAATTACAAAATCGACGTTATTTGTTTCGGGTGTATATAAACCCATGCCTGAACGAAGAACTTCTATTCGAACACGACTGGCACCAAAACACTTATTCTGTTTTAATAAACTAGATATTAAATGCTCTAACTCGTGCTGCGGTGGCAAACTGGCTATTTCCATTTTAAGACTCATCAAAGCCTTAATCATCCTTTTGTAGTGCAGGTTAAAATGAAGCGCTTCATTACCATTACATCGGATGGTTTCGAAAAAAGAATCTCCAAACTTAAAGGCCCTATTGTTAAACCTTATTGGAACCTCATCATCATGATAAAACCTTTTATTATAACAAACGATGGAAGCATTCATAATTATTGCTTTACTATACTTTCACATATACCAAGAATTGAAGTATTCTTTTCAACTCTATAACTTTGCTTCACTCCTGCTGCTTCACCAGCCTGAATATCTCGTAAAGAATCGCCTATCAAAAAGGATTCTGACAAATCTATATCATATTCTTCGGCAGCCTGTAATAGCATACCGGGCTTTGGTTTTCTGCAATCACAATTAGATACTTCATTATGATGGGGACAACAATAAATTGCATCAAAATTAGCATTATAAGTTTGTAAAACACCTTGCATCTTTTGATGAATTGCATTCACATCATCAACAGTATAAATACCTTTGGCAACTCCTCCTTGGTTGGTTATTAACACAAGCATAAAACCTGCCTCTTTTAGCAAAGCAAGTGCACTTGGAAGATCTGGGTTTAAAACAAAATCTTCTATTTTATAGATGTAGTAATGTCCTTCATCACTATTTACAACCCCATCTCTATCAATAAAAACTGCTTTTTTCATTATAAAAATGGAAATAATCTATAAATGAAATCGATAAATAACGAAGGCTTGTAAAGAATTGGGAAAATTAATCCAAATACTGCTCCCCAAAAATGCGCATCATGGCCAATATTATCCATCCCTTTTTGTGCCATAACCCTAGAATAAACCAAGTATCCAACACCAAAAACAATTCCAGGAATAGGTACAATAGCAAATAAGTAAAGCATACTATAAGGACTAAAAAAGATACTTGTAAAGACTACTGCTGAAACAGCACCTGAAGCACCAATGGCATTATAATATGGGTTCTCCTTTTCTTTTACTAGCGAATATAAACTTGAGAAGATTAGTGCTGCAAAAAAAAGAATAAAGAACATTAATAAACCTCTGCCTGGAAAAGCTTGATTAAAATAGTAAATCACGGCTCTACCAAAAGAGTACAACACAAACATATTAATTAGTAAGTGCGACCAACTACCATGCAAAAAACCATGTGATATTAATCGAACATATTCCTTATGCTTAATAATTCTATAGGCGTTAAACTGGTATTTTTCAATAAGGTGCGGCTGACTAAATGCGGTAACACTAATGACTACGATAACTGCAATCAATATAAATAATGCGTTCATTATAAGTTCTATTTTAATGTAATATTTTAAAAATCATCTCTTTTAACAAGTCTCCGGTATCGGCAGAAACATTGTTAAAACCTTTACTCTTCATATCGTAATCTCTAAGTATTGAGATGATATCAACAACTTTTCTACCTGAATAATTCCGAGCTCCTAATGCATAATCCTGTACAAAAAATGGATTAATAGATAACTCCTTCGCCACATTTGCTTTACCCTTATCCTTTAGGTAATAGTATATCATTAACTTTGAAAAGTAATTAAACAATACTGATATTGTTGCCTGGATAGGATGATCTTTAGGATTATTGGCAAAAACCTTAATTATTCTATTGGCTTTTAGCACTTCCTTATTAACAATGGCTTTTTGTAATTCAAAACTATTGTAATCCTTACTTAGTCCAATATTCTTTTCTACATCATCAGCTGTTATTTGCTGCACATTGTTACCTAAGGCAACCTTAAGTTTATCGAGTTCCTTTACTATTTTTGATAGATCAGAACCCAGTGAATCCGACAATAATGACGAAGCTTTTAGGTCAATACTTAAGCCATTTTCTTTTAAATAACTTGTTATCCACGGTGCTACCTGATTATCATAAAGCTTTTTAAACTCAAATATACTCTTACTCTTTTTTAAGGTTTTAGATAGCTTCTTTCTACTATCAAAGGTTTTGTATTTATAGTTAACAACTAATATGGTTGAATTCAGTGGATTTTCAGCGTAATGTACTAACTCTTCAATCTTATCTAAATTCTGCGCTTCCTTTACCACTACCACTTGATATTGCGACATCATTGGATAGCGTCGAGCAGTAAGAATAACCGTATTAACATCGGTATCTTTACCATACAGAATTGTTTGATTGAAGCCTTTTTCCTCTTCAGTCAAACAATTATCTGTTATATAATTGGTAATTTGATCAATGTAATACGTTTCTTCACCCATTAAGAAATAAATAGGCTCAAACTGCCGATTTTTTAAATCGGCCATTATCTGCTTAAAATCGTTCACGCTTGTAGTTGTTCTCTTTTAGTATAATACAAAAGTACAATTATCCTTCAAAATGTAGGTGTTTCACAGATAAGCCTTCATCAATAATTTCGCGTATTGAATCAATTCCTATTTTAAGATGTTGCTCAACAAACTCTTCTGTTACTTTTTTATCGCTTGAATCCGTTTTTATGCCTGTAGAAATCATAGGCTGATCTGACACTAATAACAAGGCACCCACTGGAATTTCATTTGCAAAACCAACCACAAAAATTGTAGCCGTCTCCATATCAATGGCCATGGCACGAGTCTCCTCCAAGTATTTTTTAAAATTAGAATCATACTCCCATACCCTTCTATTGGTTGTAAAAACAGTACCCGTATAATAATCTCTTTCGTAACTAACTATAGTTGACGAAACCGCACGCTGTAAATTAAAGGCAGGCAAAGCAGGCACTTCTGCAGGCAAATAATCATTTGATGTACCCTCATTTCTGATAGCCGCAATTGGAATAATTAAATCACCCAGCTGATTCTTCTTTTTTAAACCACCACATTTCCCTAAAAATAGAACAGCCTTTGGTTTGATGGCTCCTAGTAGGTCGATAATAGTGGCCGCATTAGGACTACCCATTCCAAAATTGATTATGGTAATTCCATTGGCACTTGCATTAGGCATATTAGCATCTTCACCAACAATAGGTACATCGTACCATTTGGCGAATAAATCAACATAATGCTGAAAGTTTGTTAGCAATATATGTTGAGTGAAGTCCTCTAATTTTCTACCTGTATATCGAGGCAACCAATTGTCTATGATATCTTTTTTTGTTTTCATGGCTGTATTTTTTAGTTGATTTGACTTTTTATTTGAGGCCCTAATATACCTTATTTCGCAATAACGACTTTAGTAAAAAAGTTATATTTGTATAAAAATTGATACGAATGGATCCACTGAATTTGCCACAATATAATTTCACAATTAAAGAAGAGCTCGGCAAAAAAAAGATATTTGATAAGATAAGGCGTAAGTATGTTGTTCTTACTCCGGAAGAATGGGTTCGGCAGAATTTTGTATCTTTTTTAATGGAACAGTTGAATTACCCTTCATCCTTAATGGCTATTGAAGCCAAAGTAAACATCAATGGACTTTCGCAAAGAGCCGATATAGTAGTTTATAACACCATGCGTAAACCTTTGCTGATAGTTGAATGTAAAGCTCCAAAAGTAAAAATAACGCAAGCTGTATTTGACCAAGCTGCCCGATATAACATTAAACTTAGAACCAAGCTACTTGTGGTAACAAATGGTTTAAATCATTATTGCGCTTCTATTGCGGATGATGGCATAAACTATCAATTTTTAGAGCAAATACCAGCATACAAATAGCTTACTGATTGTTGATCAATTGATACATAAATTCATCCTCGTATTTATTGGCTACTTTGCGCCACTCTTTGCGCGTACCCATTAATGTAAAACCCTTATTTTCAAACAACTTTACAGAGGCTTTATTAGAAGTAATAACAGAACAATATAATTGATGAATGCCAAGGTGTTGAAATGAATATTTGATTAATAGTTCTAACGCCTTACTTGCAACACCTCTATTCTGAAATTTTTTATTAACAATAATTCCCACTCCTGCTCTATTATGAAACGGATCGAAATCAAATAAATCAATGATACCAGCCACTGCTTTTTGGTCGTTATGATCTATCTCAACAATTAACCTAAGTTCTTTATTTTCATAGATATCATTATTCATTGAAGCAATATACTGCTTCAGCTGAAAACGCGAAAATGGAACTAGGGTCTCAGATGCGACCCATAATTCCATTTTATTTTCTAGTTCATAAAGCGTATTGATATCCTCAGGTTCAACAGCTCTTAAACGTATATTTTCATCTAGCATTATTCTCTCATTTCTTCTATTTGGTAAATATAGCGAACAAATGGATCTTTATAACTAACTATTTTTAATAATTCTGATTTGGCCTTTTTAGCTTCACTATAAGAATTGTATGCACCATATAAATATCTAACATTACCATCTTTACATTTCACAATATCTACTCGAGTCATATCAAGCTTATTAAAGTACGTTGTTAAATCAACTTCCTTTTTAAGGGTTAAAAATTGAATCGTATACTTTGCATCTGTACTTGAAATGTTACTTGTTCCACTGGTATTTGTGACTTCTTTATGAGTTGCAGCATCCGCGACTATAGTATTGCTTTCTTCTGGAGCTTTAAGTGTAACTAATTGAACCGGATCTATATTTACAAGATTCTCTCTATTATGATAGGTCATTTCTCTATTCACTTCAATCCCTTTTGTATAAGTCTCAAATTCATCTCCTGAATAAATGATATCATAACTCTTGTCAGCCTCTAAAATCATTAGGTAAGTATTATCTTCAGGGTTTACCTTATACTTACCAACAACAGTTTCTTCATTTTTAACCAATATTTTCAACTCCTCCATTGGCAAATCCGCATCATTACTAATTGCTCCTTTTAAAACAGCCATTCTTTCAATCTCTGGCTCTTCGTACTCAACTTGGTAAATATCTATTCCCCCAATGTTAGAATCAAAACGAGACGATGCCATATAGGCTTTATTGGTTGATGCTGTAGGTACGAAAAAGATATCATCATCAGGAGTATTAATCGGGTAACCCATATTTATTGGGTCGGTAAATGTACTATCCGGTAATATTGAAGAGTAAAAAATATCAAAACCTCCCATACTATTATGTCCCTCAGAACTAAAATATAAAGTTTTACCGCCTGGGTGAAGCATTGGTGTTTCTTCATCAAACTCAGTATTAATTTTTGGGCCAAGATTTACAGGCACTCCCCATTCTCCATTAGGTATCTTTCTAACGTAATAAATATCTAATCCACCATAACCTCCAGGACGATCACTTGTGAAAAGCAAAATAGATTTATCGGCACTGATGGACGCATGCGTTTCATTAAATCTACTGTTAATTCCTTTAGGCAATTTATATGGCTCACTCCAAGTTTCCCCATCGTAGTTACTAACATATATTAAACTACCATCAATATTGCTCCTTAACAAATACATTTCAGAACCATCAGGAGAAATAGATAATACAGATTCGTGACTATTTTCATCGAGAATGGAAGTAATAATCTCTGATTCTTTCCACTCTCCATTAATATACTTTGAGTGATAAATCTTCTCTGAAAACTGTCCATTAGGTATTTTCTGGGAATAAGATGATTTCCTTTTGGAAGTAAAAAACAGCTCCGACTCATCTGCACTAACAACTGGCGTATGGTCATCGTATTTTGAGTTTATTTCGTCTCCTAAATTGTAAACGTCTAACTCAACAGGATTCTTCATTAACTCAATTCCGTTCTGTGAAGTTTCTATTTCGCGTTTAATAACCTCTTTCAAATCCTCAAAATCCTCAGGTATAAAACCTAGAATATTTGAATATGTTTCGATGGCCTTTTCATAATTATAAGTACGCTGATAGGATTTAGCCAAAGACATATTCACATCTATACCAAAGTCGGTATTCCGCATTTCTGGCTTTAGTAGCTCCTCTGCTGCAATAAAATGTATTACTGCCGAATCGGGCCCATGTGCTGTATTAAGGTAACAATGTGCCAATTGATATTGTACATCAATATTTTCAGGGTCGTTTGCTTCTACTCTTTTTAAAAGAGGAATCGCAGCATTATAATCACCGTCTTTAATAAAATCCAGACTTCTTTTGTACATTTTATCAAAACCATCATTCTGTGCAGAAATGGGTTGTGAAATTTGAAAAAGACATATTAGCGCTAAAAGGGTAGTTAGTAGTTTCATATATTACTTTTTTATCTACATTTTTATATCGTAGCTATCGAACTTAATTACATACGCTTGTAGTATTATAATTATTTAAGATGGCCTTATTTTAAACTATTCTTCACTTATTTACCAATGGGTTCTAACACAATAGGATCTATATAAAAAGTAAATCCTTTACTCTTAAAAGCCTTGCCTCCTGGCACAATCACCTGTTTCTCCACAGGTTTAAAACCATCACACTCCACATACATTGTGTAATCCTTATTGGCTGGTAGAATCAAAACATACTTTCCTGTATTCGGATTCACTCTATAGGGTTCTTCCTTTTCTTCATCACTGTTATCCACCAAAATTATATTTGCTTGTTCTGCAGGCTTTTTCTTATCTGTATAAATAAAACCACCCACCGTTGTAAGCGAATTCGTATGCTTATCAGGATACTCAATTAAATAAATATCACTTCCACCAAAGCCTTCTTTGCGCTTTGATGCATAATACACTCTATGCTCATCAGCGGTTGGACAATAAAAAAGGTCATCATAAGGAGTGTTTATAGGATAACCAATATTTTCTACTGACACCCACTTGTTGTCATCATCTGAATGCGCTTTAAATATATCGTACCCGCCCATACTATTATGACCTTCAGAACTGAAATACAAGGTATGATTGGTATCATCAATAAAAGGACTGCTCTCATCATAAGCTGTATTAATGCGAGGACCCAAATTTATTGCTTTACCCCAATTACCATCAGGCAACTTAATCGACATATAAATATCCATTCCGCCAAAACCTCCAGGTCGATCGCTTGTATAATAAATTGTATCGCCATTAAATGAAAATGCAGCATGCGTTTCGGCATAAAGAGAATTTATTGGAGCTGGAAATTTAATTGGCTCTTGCCACTTTCTATTTTTGTAATTGCTATAATATAAATCGCCAACACCTCCATTGCTCCTATACAATACTAGCGTTTTACCATCTGATGCTAAACTAACTGTAGCCGTATTGCTTTTATCATTTAAATAAATATGTTCTGGTTTTTTCCATTTTCGATCTCTCCAAACCGTTGAATAAATCCTCTCATCATCATTAATACCCAAAGAATCAGACTTTCGAGAAGTAAAAAGCAGCAAGTTTTCATCGTAACTAATAACTGGGCTATGCTCATCAAGGGCTGTATTAATATTTGAGCCCATGTTTGTGATCTTAAAGTATAAAGTATCCTTAGTTAACTCTATCGCATTATTACAATATGAAATCCCTCTATTAATTTTAGAAATGGCCTCTAGCTCTTTTTCGGAAATCCTTGATAGTAGAGATTTATATTCGTCAATGCTTTTATTAAAAGACTCACCAAGGTGATAACATTGTGCCAAGTAATACGAGGCTATTAATGACTGTTCATCAGTACTATCAATTGATAAATAATACCCTGCTGCAGATTCTAACAGTTCTATTGCAAGCGGTATTTTTGCTTCTGCAAACAAAAAACACTCTCCGGCCTTTAATTCCAGATAGATATCATCAGGGTAAGCACTTAATAAACCCTCGTATATAGCCATTGCCTCGCTATAGTTCTCGGTGGCCACTAAATTGCTTGCCTGCTGAACTTGCTTTCTATATGTTTTTTGCTGTGCATTTACACCTATGGTAATAAGTATACACACAACCAAGATAAAGTGCTTCATTTCACGCTATAAAATAAAATCAGTATTTCATAAAAGTAAACAATTGACCTTATAATAATAAGGTATTAAGTTAGTTATTTGTTAATGCGCACGATTACTTTGATGAATGACTTTTTTTAAGGGATAGTAATTCCCGAAGTATTTGCGTAACAACGCTTAGTGCATTATTATTGACAAATACAGCACTTCAGATGTAGAACTTATAAAGTGATAACCGCTAATAATGGTTTTATAGCATGAGGTATTGGACTAAGATAACTTAACATAAACAGACCTCTTTGCCAATATAGTCTGACTGATGCTACGAGCCAACATAAACAAATTCATCGATAGCCAAATAGCCTGAGTTCCAATATGCCCTCTCAATAGATAAAAAGGAATAAAGAAGAATATTACAGATGATATTAACATTGAATTTCGCATGGCACGTGAAGAAGTGCAACCGATATAAATACCATCCCAAATAAAGGAAGCAAAACTAGCTATGGGTATAAACACAAGCCATATTAAATATTTTGAAGCCTCATCTAATACTGCATCCTGATTGGTAAAGATTTGCAATAACTCCCTGCCAAACACCCAATATATTAGGGTGAAAAACAAAGCAAATCCTCCACCCCAGATAAACAACTTAAATACCGATTCCTTTAGCTTGAGTTTGTTTTTAGCACCAAAATAATGACCTACAATAGCCTCTGCAGCATAGGCAAAACCATCTAAGAAATAAGAAAACAAAAAGAAGAATTGCAATAAAGCACTATTGGCAGCTAATTGAATATTACCAAAACCGGCTGACTGACTAGTAAAAAAGGTAAATACAGCAATTACACATATGGTTCTGATAAAAATATCGGTACTTACGTTTAAAAATTCTTTCAATTCGTTTAAACGCAATATCTCTTTAACTTTAAAATAATGGAGTACATGCTTATACTTCTTTAAAAATAGAAACACCGACAACAGCAAGCCACCATACTGTGCAATTACCGAGCCCATGGCAACACCCCTTTCTTCAAAACCACCCAACTTTACCAATAAAAAACTACTGCCTATATTAATCACATTAATGATAATGGATATTAGCATTGGATAAATTGAATTTTGCATTCCAATAAACCACCCATTGATAACCATTAGAGCAATGGCGGCAGGAGCAGCCCAAATACGAACATAAAAGTAATTAGATGCAAGCTCTTTTACTTCAGACGATCCATCGAGAAGCCAGAAACTGAAATTACCGATGTATTTTTGAAAAATCAGAAGAAATAGACCTCCACTAAGGGCAATAAACAAACCTCGAAAAAGAACCATGGCCATTTCGTTGTTGTTCTTTCTTCCGTTTGCTTGGGCAGAGATACCACTGATACTCATACGCAAGAAAGCAAATCCCCAATACACAAAATTAAATATAACCCCTCCAAGAGCTATTGCTCCCATATATACATCAGAATCTAGGTATCCCATCAAATGTAAATCAACCATACCCAACAGTGGAACTGTAAGATTAGATAGAATATTAGGAATGGCTAGTTTTAGTATTTTCTTATGCATATGTTCTGAAGCTATTGGTGTTTATTCCCAATTTGGGTGCAAATATAAATATTATATCTATTGGTAATTCATCAATAGTTCTTTAGTTTTTAGTAAGTAAGCATTAGTAAATGCTATTAGCGGATATTGCAGATAAAAATTTATCAATGACTCTATGTATACCTGAGTCTTATAAACAAAAAAATGGGGCTTCGAATCATTATTCGAAAGCCCCACATTACCCAGACAAAATAAACAAACTAACCTATTAATTCTATGAACAACATTGAGCAATAGGTAATGCTCAACATATTTTTATATTTTACTTTAATCTTTTTGCAACCTCATCCCAATTAATAATATTCCAAAATGCTGAAATATAATCTGGACGTAAATTTTGGTATTTTAAATAATACGCGTGCTCCCAAACATCTAATGCCAATACAGGAGTACCTTTCACTTCTGCTATATCCATTAGTGGATTGTCTTGATTTGCTGTAGATGTAATGGCTAAACTACCATCCTCCTTTTGTACCAACCAAGCCCAACCTGATCCGAAACGTGTAGCTGCTGCTTTCGAGAATTCATCCTTAAAAGCATCGAAAGAACCAAAGCTCTTTTCAATAGCTGCTAAAACATCTCCTGTTGGAAGACCGCCTCCGTTTGGACTAAGTACTTTCCAAAATAACTCGTGGTTATAAAAGCCACCTCCGTTATTACGAACAGCTGCCGATTGAGAAGAAATTGAAGCTAAAATATCTTCAACTGATTTACCTTCTAAATCTGTACCTGCAATAGCAGCATTTAAATTATTTGTATATCCTGCATGATGCTTGCTGTGGTGGATTTCCATTGTGCGTGCATCAAAGTGTGGTTCTAAAGCATCGTATGCGTAATCTAATTTTGGTAATTCGAATGCCATAATTAAGTTGTATTTGTTTAGTTATATTTTTGTAGAGGTATTTAAGACCTCTATATCTTTATTAAATTTCATAGGTTAAACAGGATGTATTATAAAAGGTTCAAAAAGGATTAAAAAAAAATACAATATTTTTCAATCACGCTCTAAATACCACTATATATAAGGCTATTACAGCATACCTATTTTATATATTTCTTCCCCCCTAGAAAAAGAGGGCTGGCTTGAAAAGAATTTTATAGGATTGCAGGAGTTGGGGGATTTTGGATATTGCAGAGTCAATCCCCCTAAAATATTAATTTGTGAGAAATTGAAGATAACCCGCTTCGCCAAGGGGGAAAAGTATTATAAATATTAAAACGAAGAAATTAGGAAAGAATCGTATTCTTAAATTTTAAGATAAAGGTAGTGCCTTTACCTATGATGCTTTCAACATCTATTTCGGCTCCATGAGACTCGATAAAGTTACATACCAACTGAAGGCCTAAACCTAAACCTTTTTCGTTGTTTGTACCGTAGGTACTTGCAATATCACCTGAGCATAGGCGCTTTTTAAAATCGGCTACTTCTAAACCAATACCTGTATCAGCTACTTTAACAATAATATGGTCTTTTTCGCGATAGGCACTTACGGTTATAAAACCGCCAACCTTGGTAAACTTTAGGGAGTTACTAATAAGGTTACGCATAGTCATTGCAAAAAATGGCTTATCTACGTGCAACTCTAGGTCACTGGCTATATTCGATTGTATTTGTATGTCTTTTGAGTTGGCAATGGGTTGTATGTGAATCAATTCTTCTTGAAACACTTGCAGAATAGGCACATTAACCTTGTTTATCTTTATGTTTTTCATTTGAATAACCCCCCACTGCAATAGGTTATCTAATAATTGCACTACACTTGCCGAAGAACGCTCTAACTCTTTGGCTAATTGAGGTATTTGCTCATAATCGTTGGTCTCTAGGTAATAGTTGAGTACTTCTGAGTAGCTATTAAAGGTTGCTATGGGGCTGCGTAAATCGTGGGAGAGTATGGAGAAAAACTTATTTTTAGTATCGTTGGCAATCTCTAGTTCTTTATGCTGCTTAGCTAAAGCAGTGGCATCGCGCTTACGTAATCTACGGTTACGGTACAAATGCGCCACATGTGCTAATAACAAAAACAAAACAACAAATAATGAAATACCAATTATAGTATAACGCTCTTTCTGATTTACCAAAGCATCTACTTCCTTTTGTTTTTGGGCTACTTCGTATTTGGTGCGGAGATTAGCAATTTTACGAACCGTTTCTTCGTTGTTAATGCTATCCTTAAAAATTACATATTGACAATGCGAATTATAGGCTCTTTCATATTCTATTTCTGCACTATAAATCTTAGATAAAGTTAGATAAGTATCTCTAATTTGTTCCAATAAACCATGTTCCTTAGCCAAGGTCATACTTTTATTAGCACTTTCTTGTGCTTGATAAAAATCACCTTCCATTAAGAAGACCCTTGCTAAACCTTCGTAATAAGAAGAAATAGCATAATTATCATTAAAGGACTTTAAAATTTCCATACCTTTAATTAGTTTAACTTTTGCACTATCAATTTGAGATAGTTCAATATAAACTAATCCGATATTGCCCTCAGTATAACCTAGACCGTATACAAAGTCAATCTCATCAAATAAATCATAAGCTCGTTTATAATAATACAATGCAGAATCAAATTTATTACATAACCGCATACATTCACCAAGGTTTAAATTCACTGATGCACTATGTAATGTATCATTAAGAATTTCATATAGATTTAAGGCCTTAAAATAAGAATTAACGGCATTATTCTGTTCATTATTTTTATGATACAGAGTTGCTATTTCCTGATAACAAGCAGCAATACCCTCATTGTCATTTAGATTAGAATATAGATCTAATGATATTTGCGATAAATCAATAGCTTTTAAAAAATCACCTTTATGCCTATAAGTTATTGCTTTAAGAAGTATAGCTCTCGCTTCCCTTTCTTTATCACCTATTCTTTTCGCAATAATGTATGCTGAATCAGCGAACAAAAACCTCATCTCAGGATCATCAGTCTCATAAAAATTTTCGTAATACTGCCTATATCTATCAATATTTTTTGTTTCGTGATGATCTGACACATCAAGACCACTACTAAATAATATTAGTAATGGCCCCATAATAGACAATATTTTAAAATAGATCTTCAATTTTCAAATGGAAAGGCCTAGTAGATTAACACTTGGATATTACTTAATAATACTTATTTTTTAGGGGGTACATCAATAAAAGGATCAATGGTAATTTCCCTTCCATCTTTATACTCAAATTTGATATTATACCCTTCTTGCCCTTCAATATCTTTATCTATTACGGCTTTCCATTTAGAATCATTTACTCGATGAGGTTTTACGGAAAAAATCTCAATACTATCTTCCTTTTTATAGATATTAATGATTTTATTTATATTACTTTTCTTTGACAACTTCCATTTCACTTTCTGTCCACGAGCCCCTTCTGATTTTAAATTATCAACGCCAACATTGCCTTCATTATCGCTTAATAATAATTCAACTTTGCCGTTATTCTCTACAGCTTTCAAACGTATTTTCAATGACATAATTTTAATATATTTATTTGTAAATCTATTTTTTTGGCGGAATTTCGATAAATGGATCTATCACCACTACACTCCCATCCTCATATTCAAAATCGATATTATACTCAATGCTATTAGCTGCCCAGGGGGCTACTTTGGCTTCCCAAATACCATGTGATACACGGTAAGGTTGCACTTCAAAAATATCAGCGCTATGCTCCTTTTTATAAATATTGAGTATTTTGTTTATTTTGCTATCCTCGTCCAACTCCCATCTGATAATAAAGTTGGGCTCTGCTTTGGTCTTAATCATTGGAGTACCTGTGTTACCTTGTGTATCCCAAAGGTCAAGGGTAATTTCTGAGCCTGTATCTATAGCACGCATGCTAATGGTAACATCTGCTATTGGTGTTTCTTCTAAATCCTCTTTGCTATGAGTTTCTTTTAAGTCCTCTTTGCTACAGGAAATACATATCAGTATTGCCATAGCACTTAATAATAGGTTCCGTTTCATATGGTTTTAGGTTTTAATTATTAAAAACGATGCTAAAAATAGTAATTTTATGTTTACATAAAACCTATTGTTTAAAAAAACACTCTGTAGTCTGAATATTTAACATTGAACCTAAGCAGCAAACACATGCAACTATGCGCATATAACGGGCTACACAGGAGTTATAGCTCCATTATTATACAGTATATAAATTACACATTTTTACGCACTACAGAATAGACTAGAAACACCTTTCTTTATATAACTACAACGCAGAATACAATTAAAATTGAACAGTCAGGCTTACAACAAACAAATGGCTGGGTGGATATTTGTTTGCATGTTACAATAAATAATATTAGTTTAAAGTACTGTTAATAAAACAACAATAGTATATCTTTAATCCTAAAATTATTATGAACCGCATCTTTATTCCCATTATTTTCTCATCTCAAGTATTTACCACTATCCACATTATTATCTACGGTAAAAAAATACGCCTCTACATCACCTAGCTGAGTATTTTTACTACTAAAAATAGGCATCCCCAATTTCTTTATAGCACATATAGGTGGCTAAAATAGGTCTGAACAAAACATTTAGCCTGTTTCAGCGTCAAAAAAATACCCTCACGTATTTGTACATGGCTTATCTGCTACCAAGAAATGGCTTACCCAAAATGGGGAAAGCATTTTTTACTAAAAAAAATAGCCTTACATAAATGTATAGGGTACTTTTTTAAGGCCAGCAAAGCATAACGGAATATGGCATGCATATTTACAATGCTAGGCAAGCCCTTTACAAATACGGGAGGGTATATTTTTATAAAAACCATAACACCAACACTGAGGTATTGATACTTATTATTGAATAGTCGCCCATAAAATATTCTATTAACCGTACCTATTGGTACATAAAACAATTTAACATGAAAATTAAAAGTATTGAATTGCGTAAACTTAGAAATGCCGAAAGCCTAGAATTTAACTTGATGACCTTGGGTATCATAAAACAGAGTAACACCGAGTCTATTGAACTTCCGTTTGCTACCCAAATACTTAAACAGGAAGAGCGCTTACAGGTTTTTAGTAACTCGTATAAGCTTTCGAACCGTAGCGAGTATACCGCTATTATACGGGCATACGATGCTGGCAGAGATGATGCCATAAAGGGTTTAAAGGCTAATTTATTGCCATTTAGCAGGTATCATGCCGACTCAACAGTACGCAAAAAAGCAAGCTTGTTGCTTTATATAATTGATAAATATGGGAGTTCTATACACGCTAAGCCCGATGCTGAGGAAACTGCCATAGTGAGCAACCTTATTGATGAGCTACTCAATACGCCTGAATATGTTGATATATTAAATGAATTTAACATGATGTTTTGGGTGGATGCCTTAAAGGAAAATAATACAGCCTTTAAAGTGAATTATATTGATAGAGCCATGGAAGCTGCCGATAAACCAATGGTTGCCCTTGCTGATCAGCGTAAAGAGTTAGAGGCCGCCACCAAAGAGATTTTTGATATATTGGAGGTTTTTGCTCTGATGCAAAAAGGTATATACAATGATATGATATTGAGCATTAATGCCCTTATTGATAAGCATACCAAAAGCAAATCGGACAATAAAAGTGAGGTTGTTGAAGAAGGTGTTGCTGAATAGTATTTTGAAAACTACTGGCTCTGTGCATACTAAAAACTTTAACCGCTTTTTTGTATGCATAGTGCTTAGGGGTTTTAATAGCCCCTATTATACATTACAACTAGCGAACCTACCTTTAAACCATAGGCAAATGCAAAATAAACGTAGCACCTTTTCCTAACCTACTTTCCACATCAATGCTACCATTATGCGAATTAATAAAGCTACAAACCAACTGCATCCCTAAACCAAGTCCTTTTTCGTTATTGGTGCCGTAGGTACTTAAAATTTCACCGCTTTTAAGTCGCAATTTAAAAGCATCCTCATCTAAACCAACACCAGAATCAGCCACCTTAATAATAACACTATTGTTTTCGCGGTAAGTACTCACACAAACAAAGCCTCCCTTTGGGGTAAATTTAATGGCATTGCTAATAAGGTTTCGAAGCGTCATGGCAAAATAGGCCTTATCTACAAAAAGCTCAATATCGGCAGCTATATTTGATTGTATTTGAATATCTTTTGCCAAAGCAATGGAGTTCAGGTGATGCAATTCTTCTTTAAAAACTTGTATAACCTTAATTTGCTGTCGTTCTATTTTTATGTTTTGCATTTGAACCATACCCCACTGTAGTAGGTTATCAAGCAAATGCATAACACTGCTCGATGAACGCTCTAGTTCTTGCACCAATTTGGGTAATTGTTCAATTTCATTGGTATTAATATAATAATTAAGTAATTCAGCATAGCTATTAAAGGTAGCAATGGGGCTGCGTAAATCGTGCGAGAGTATTGAGAAGAACTTATTTTTGGTATCGTTTGATTTTAATAAGGCATTACGTTGCTCCTCAAGTAATAATTTATCGCGATTACGCTGCTTACGATTTTTGTATAAGTAAAATATATGAATGCCTAATAAAACAAGTATTATAAGTAACGCCACAAGCAACAATTGGTGCTTGCTCTTTTTATTTTGTAAGTCATCTACTTCTTTCTGTTTTTGTGCCACCTCGTATTTAGTGCGTAAGTTGGCAATTTCGCGTATGGTATCTTCGTTCACTAGGCTATCGCGATAGATTACATAGTTATAATGATGATGGTAAGCTTCTTTATAATTTTGGGTGCTACTATATATACTCGACAAACACAAACTGGCATCGCGTATTTGTTCTTTTAATCCGTACTCGTTAGCCAAGCGCAAACTCTTCTGAGCCAAGTGTTCTGCTTTTTTCAAATCACCATCGGCAATGGCCAAGCGTGCTAGGCCTTCTAAATAGGCAGACACCGCGTAATTATCTCCCGTAGGTTCTAATATGGCAATGGCTTTGTGTAAATTAATTTTGGCACTATCTGGTTTATTGAGGTCTATGTAAACTAGACCAATATTTCCTTTGGTGTAGGCAGTTCCTCTTATGTAATTAATAGAAGTTAATATGCCATCTGCTTTTTTTAATTCAACAAGTGCTTTCTTTGGTTTATGCCATTCCCTATAAAGTTCACCAAGATTACATATTGCTGCTGCGGACCTTAAAGAATCAAGTTCCAATAATTCATCAATCGCAACTAAATAAACTTCTTCCGATTTAGCAAAATCATTATTTTTTTTATAAACACCAGCCTTTCGGAATAAACAATCTGCAACACCTTCTCTAAATTCAACCGCTTCATGCTTATTTTGTGCCTTATCTAAGGTTAATAATGCATGCACATTATTCCCTTGTAATTGATATGCCCTTGCCAATAATACTAAAGCTCCACCTTCCAACCTACTATCATTAAAATGATGTGCTAAATAACAAGCTTTATTAGCATAAAAAATCTTGGTAACTACTTCATTTGAATTAAAAGATATTTCAGTATAGCGATGGTACAATGATCTCCAAGATATTGTTGCAGAGTCCTTATCGCATAAAAAAATTAAACTATCAATTTTGGTTTTTGAGCTAACAGAAAAACAATGAAATACTATCAACGAAATTATCCATATCTTTAGAAACTTAATCAAATAGTATTTCATTATTTAAATCATTAAGTAGCTGGCGGTACATCTAGATCTGGATCCACATGAACTGGAGTTCCATCCTCATAGACAAAATCAATATTGTACGATTCTACACCTACAGCATCATCAGCAACCGTAGCAGTCCATTCGGTACTACTTTTGGCTGCAGGTCCCTCACTAAAAACAGATATACTGCCTTCTTTTTTAGAAATACCTGTGATTTCTTTTATGGAACTTTCATTAGCTAGTTTCCATACAATTTGATCGCCATCCTTAGCTTTGGTTGTTAGGTCATTTTTACCCATATCGCCCTCATTGTCGGCTAGGTAAAGATTAATTGTGCCGTCTTCTTTAACAGCCTTCATAAAAATATTAATGATCACAATTTTATATAATTATTTTAGGTTATTTATAATAATACTCAAATATTTGCATATAGTTTTTTCATTTACACCAAGTGCTAATTAGTTTACGCTAATTACATTAATAACCATATAAACAACTATATACTAATGCATACTATACAATCTGCTAATCAAACACAAAGAAGTAATAAGTGTTTATAAACAATGCACTAAAAAGTGGAACCAAGTTTATTTTCACCGCAACTATATAAAGAAGCACTAGAAAACAGTACCTACAATATCAAATAGTGCAAGCTTTTTTTGCGGATCTATATACTAGATTCTATCTTCGCTTTTTTAAGCGGAATAAAAAACAAGTATATGCAATTAGATAAGCAACAACTCCTAATGGAACTATTTACCCAATGGTCGGGGCAAGAAGTGGAAAGCATTAGCACCCTACCCCCATCGGGTTCGTACCGCGAGTACATCCGCATAAGCGGAAGTAGCAAAAGTGCTTTGGGTGTTTACAATGCCGACACCAAAGAGAATGATGCTTATCTGGGTTTTACCGATCACTTTATAGAACAAGGCTTGCGCGTGCCCAAGGTTTATACGCGTATGAATGCTGAAAACATCTATTTAATAGAGGATTTAGGCACCATTACCCTTTTCGATTATCTGCAAAAAACACGTATTGAAGAGGTTTTTCCTGATGAGTTGATTGAGGTATATCAAAAAACGGTTCGCGAGTTGGTGCAATTTCAACTGAAGGGTGGCAAGGGCTTAAATTACGATTTATGCTATCCCCGTAAGGCTTTTGATAGACAATCGATGCACTGGGATTTATCCTATTTTAAATATTACTTTTTAAAGCTTGCGCAGATATCTTTTGATGAACAAAAGCTTGAGGACGATTTTAATACGCTAATGGATTACCTATTATCAGCAGAACAAGATTTCTTTTTGTATCGCGATTTCCAAAGCAGAAACATTATGCTTAAGGATGGCGAACCTTGGTTTATCGATTTCCAAGGCGGACGCAAAGGTGCACTGCAATACGATTTAGCCTCGCTACTTTACGATGGCAAAGCCGATTTACCCAACGATGTGCGCGAGGGTTTACTACAAACCTATCTTACCGAACTAAAAAAATACCACAAGGTTGATGAAACTGAGTTTAGCCACTTGTTTTATGCGCATGTATACATTCGTATTATGCAAGCAATGGGTGCCTATGGTTTTAGAGGTTTTTACGAGAAAAAAGAGCATTTTTTGAAGAGTATACCGTATGCCTTAAAAAACATCACTAAACTATTACAAAACAACCCGCTTCCTTTAGAAATACCTGAGCTTACAAAAGTGTTACGCTCACTAACGCAAAACGAAAAACTAAAGCAAATTAATTCCCTAACGGTAACTATCAATAGTTTCTCGTATAAAAGAGGTATTCCGTTTGATATGAGCGGTAATGGCGGAGGTTTTGTTTTTGATTGTAGAGCCATCCATAACCCTGGTAGATATGAAGCTTATAAACAGATTACAGGTAAAGATCAGCCTGTAATAGACTTCTTTGAAAAAGAACCCGAAATGCACGAATTTTTAGATGGCGTGTATAGCATGGTATCTAAATCGGTTGAAAAATATATTTCGCGTGGTTTTAAACATTTGATGGTCAATTTTGGTTGTACAGGTGGACAGCATCGCTCGGTATATTCTGCCGAAAATTTAGCAAAATACCTTAAGGAGAAATATGCTGTGAGTATTAAATTAAAACACGTTGAACAAGAAATTAAGAAAGGGTAACTTTAAGTTTACAAGTTTTCAGGCAGAAGAGAGATGTGAAACTTTAAATTAAATGCCTATTGATTGATAAGTTATGGGTAATAAGAAGTGCAAAGAAAAGGGCTTGAAGAAAAAATGTGAAGAGCTTCCGAAACCAAAGAAATACATGTGCAAAAAATGCGATGCTACTTCAAATAAAGAGGGAAGGTTGTGTAAACCTAAAAAGAATAAGTTAAACGATTAGATTTTTAGACTTTAGATAATAGACTATTACAAAACACTAAAAAGGCTGTATGATAAGTATAATACACTTACCATACAGCCTCTTTTTTTTATTATTGAGAGAACATTCTATAATTCTACACAAACTATCCTCCGTAATGCAAAGGTGCTCCTGGGCCAATTGGTAAGCCTAAAACCATCCAAATGGCTAGCATAATACTCCATCCTATAAAGAAAACAATTGAATAAGGGAGCATAATGGAAATAACGGTTCCGATACCTGCTTTTTTATCGTACTGATTAATAAATGCAACAATTAGGGCAAAGTAACTCAGCATGGGGGATATAATATTGGTTACCGAATCGCCAATACGATATACCAATTGTGTAAACTCAGGTGAGTAACCCAATATCATAAACATAGGAATAAACACAGGCGCCATTATGGCCCATTTAGCCGAAGCAGATCCCATGATGATGTTAATTAAGGCGGCTATTAATATAAAGCCTATCATAAGTGGTATGCCGGTTAATTTAATGCTTTGTAAAAACTCGGCCCCCGATATGGCTGAAATCAAACCAATATTTGTCCACTTAAAATATTCTACAAACTGAGCTGCAAAGAACACCAAAACAATATACGAACCTAGGGTTTCCATTGATTTACCCATCCCCTTCATTACATCCGCATCGCTTTTAATGGTTTTGGCTCCTACCCCATAAGCAATACCCGCAACAGCAGCCACAACAAATATTATAGTTACAATACCTTTTAGGAAGGGCGATTTTAAAATACTGCCTGTTCCTGCTTCTCTTAAAAACCCACTAAAAGCAATAAAACTATCCTCAGGTAATAATCCCCATACCATTACAAGCACCATAATCAGCGTGGCAATGGTAGCATAAAAAAGTCCTTTCTTTTCTGCGGCATTGAGCGGATGAATATCTTCAGCTTCGGCATCACCTGTATACAATCCTAGTTTAGGAATTACAATTTTTTCGGTGACCAATGTTCCTAATCCAGAAATTAAGAAGGTAGATACAAACATAAAGTAGTAGTTACTAGCCGCACTAACCGTATAAGTTTCATTCATAATTTGTGCTGCTTCTTGCGAAAGCCCAGCCAAGAGTGGATCAACAGTACCCAAAAGTAAGTTGGCACTATATCCTCCAGATACTCCAGCAAAAGCCGCTGCTAATCCTGCTAAAGGATGGCGCCCTGCAGCTAAAAATATTACTGCAGCCAAAGGCACTAATAACACATATCCTACTTCGCTAGCTGTATTTGAAATAACCCCTGCAAAAACTACTACAAAAGTTAATATTTTAGCAGGCGATTTCAATACTACCAAGCGTAACATGGTTCCTATAAGCCCTGAGCTTTCAGCTATGCCAATACCTAATAAGGCCACCAATACGGTACCCAGAGGTGCAAAACCTGTAAAATTAGTTACCGTTCTAGTTAATATTAAATCTAAACCTTCCTTAGAAAGTAAGTTCACCACCTTTATGGTTTCTTTCGTACCCGGATGAATTACCTGCGGATCAAACAAACTCATTACAAAGCTAAGTACTAAAATAGTAGCCGATAAAATGGCAAATAAGGTTGCAGGATGTGGTAAAGCATTTCCTGCTCGCTCAACTATATTTAAGAATTTATTAATCATTCCGCCATTTTCGGCCTTGGTTTCTTTTACAGACATATGTTGTGTTTTTCTTAATATTCAGGTATACTTACCTAGTAAGTTTTTGTTATGCTGTTTGCGAAAATAAGAGAAAAAAACGGTTTCTCTAAACTGTATAAAATCATGTCGCACCTGTAAATGAGATGGATGCTGAATACGGGGCAATACAAATAGTAAAATAATGCACTAGGTTTCATTATCCTTAACTAATAAAGAAGCAGTTTAGTGGTAAATAAGTCTTTTCGTAAATCAATTTGAACATTACAGAGCTCAATATCCTTATTCCAGTATAATAATACCTAAAGCATATAATATTTTATAATAGTTTTATGCAGTTTTTATAGATACAGATAGTATTTATGATTTTAACATTGCATTTTATTGAAGTCAACCCTCTCCATAAAAAAGCAATAGAAATATATTCAAATGAAAAAGGCAATGATGATTATTCTTATAATAATAGTGAGTTTTGCAGCGGCTACTTACCTATTTATGCAGCAAAAAAAGTTTGGAAAGCTTCCGAGTGGCGAACGCTTAGAGCGCATTAAAGCATCTCCCAACTATCGAGATGGTGAGTTTAAAAATCTAAGTCATACGCCTAGTTTAGCCGAAGGGCACAGCATATGGGGCGTTCTTAAAGAGGCCATCTTCTCTGATAAATCAAAAAGAAAACCTTCTGATATAATACCCTCTGAGAAAATTGACTTGCACAATTTGAGTCCTGAAGAGAATATTTTGGTTTGGTTTGGCCACTCCTCATATTTCTTACAAGTAGATGGCAAAAAAATATTAATTGACCCTGTGCTTAGTGGTGCTGCATCTCCAATTCCGATAACTACAAAAGCATTTGAAGGTACTGATGTATATGCCTATAGCGACATTCCTGAAATTGATTATTTGTTTATTACCCACGACCATTGGGATCACCTAGATTATGAAACAATTATGGCCCTGAAACCAAAACTTAAGCAAATTGTATGCGGATTAGGAGTTGGTTCTCATTTTGATAGATGGGGATTTAAAAAGGAAGCCATTATTGAAACGGATTGGAATGATAAAACCACACTCGATAAGGGGTTTGTGGTTCATACTACCCCTACCCGTCATTTTTCAGGACGAGGATTCAAGCGCAACCAAAGTTTATGGGTAGCCTTTGTTTTTCAGAGCCCTAGTTCACAGCTCTTTTTTGGCGGCGATGGTGGTTATGATACGCACTTACTTAAAATAGGAAAACAGTTTGGTTCTTTTGATTTAGCACTTATGGAGAATGGCCAATATAACGAGGCATGGAAGTATATTCACATGATGCCTAACGAAGTACTACAAGCTGCCAAAGACCTAAATACAAAGGCCATTTTACCCGGACACTCAGGAAAATTTAGTTTAGCCAACCACGATTGGGATACCCCATTATCAGAAATTACAAAATTACATAAGGATACAACGTTTCATATTATTACTCCCCTCATTGGTGAAAAGGTACCTATAAGCAATTCTGACAAAACGTATACTTTTTGGTGGAATGGAGAAAAAAGCGAAGATGAACCAAAAGTAGAGCTTGTAAACAATAAAAATTAGTATATTAACAAGCAGAATTACTTTTTAGCATTATTGGTTTATAAATAACAAAAAATCCCACTGAAAATGTTTCTGTGGGATTTTGATTTTTCATAAGCTTTCCCAGTTGAGTATCTAGAAAATTAAAGAGCTCAGGATACTACTATTCCGAAAGAATATTAGAACTTACGGTGCCTAATATACCAGCTCCTCCCTCTACATTAGAGTAAATCTGAACAGGTTCTGAGAATGGACTATCTCCGTAATAGTTAGATGCAGTAACTGTTACAAAATTCTTATACAAGCCCTCGCTTATGTGCTGTACATCTACTTTTATTTCATCTAAATACCATTTCTTTTCTTCTTCATTTTCAAACCATATAGTAGGATTATCTACTTCGAATTGGAGCACATAAGATTCACCATCAAATAAAATGTCATCAAATACAGTATACTCGTTATACGGATTATCTTCAAAATCATTCTCTGTAACCACTTTATTGCCATTCAATACCGGATCTTTTGAATTAACATACATCGTATAGTTTCCTTGCTGCATACTAATAGAGCTCTCCTCACTTTCGTAATCATAATCATAACTCACCGAAGGACCATAAACCCTTAGTCGGTAAAAATCATTTCCCTTAAGGTCATTAATCTGCACTCTAAATTTTAATACCTCGCCGCTACCCCCATAATAATAGTTATTCGAGCTTGATAAGCCCTCTTCCATAGATAGTATTTTGGCATCAACAGGAGTTAAAATAGCCTCTGAAGCTTCGATGCTGGCATATTTATTATGACTGCACTTTATGGCATAATTACTCCCAACCTCGCTTCTAATTCCAGCCTCAGAAAAATAATCTCCAAAATAATTCTTCTTCAGCGTTTCAACGAATTCTCCATCTTTATAAAGATTGACTTCAGCATCATCTATGCTTTGAATTTCTCCCGATTCTAATAAGGTATTACTGCGCGTTATCCTACACTCAATTAATGAGTCTGCAGTTAGTATTGAATTTAATACCATAAAATTAGTGAGCTCCTCCCCATTGTATGCAATGTCTTTTTCGCAGGATAGGATAAAAAACAAAACTATAGGACTCATTATATATTTTATATACTTCATAGCTTAAAAATTATAAGTGTAAGAAACTGAAGGTAGTATTGGAAATAGAGATACCTGCTTCAAAGATTTAGTAGCTCCATTACCATAGCCGTCATCAACATATAAATAGAAAGGATTTTGCCTGTTGTATAAATTATAGACACTGATGTTCCAGGTTCTTAAACCGCGCTTTTTCTTTTTATGAAAATTACAACCAATATCTAACCTATGATAATTAGGCATTCTATAATTATTACGCTCCTTAAAATATGGCACGGTATTATTGTAGTAATAAGCATCTTGTGCAGGTATATAGTCAACCTGATGTGTTGGTAATGTGATGGCATTACCTGTACCAAATACCCACGTTGCCCCAAAGTCGAATTTATCCGATACTTTGTAGCTATACACTACACTTACATCGTGCGTTCTGTCGTACCTAGCAGGAAACCATTGTCCATCATTCAGGTTTTCAAATAAACGCTCCGATCGCGACCAGGTATAACCAATCCAACCCGTACTACTTCCTTGTTCCTTCTTCAATAAAAACTCAACACCATAAGCTTTTCCATCTCCTGTTTCTACTTTATCCTCCCACCCTGTTGATGAACCAAAAAACGAGGCTCCCTCTTTATATTCAATTAGGTTTTGCATTTCCTTATAAAAGCCCTCAGTGGAAAATGTGTATCCTGAAAATATATTATAGACTACACCTGCTGCCACTTGATGTGATATTTGAGGTTTCACCTTATCGGTTACAGGCAACCATAAATCGGTTGGCAAACCAATTGTAGAATTACTTAACAAATGTAGATATTGTTGCATTTTTGAATAAGCTACCTTAAAGGTTAATTTATTACCTGCTAAATAGCGCATACTCAAACGAGGTTCAAAAGAAGAATAAAAACTATTGTTTACGCTAAACATAGAATAGTGCAAACCTACATTGGCTTTTAGTTTATCGGTTAAAATAATATCATCCTCAATAAAAGTATTGATCTCTTGTGCATTGGTAGCATCTCCGCCAGTGGTTTGATCAATATTATCCGACTCACCACTAGCCTTAAAAACCTCAACCCCTGGTGTAAAAGTGTGGTATATATAGTTTAAGCCAAACTTTATATTATTGGTATAATTAGGATACCAATCAAACTCTATTTTAGCACTCATATCGTCAATCCCTGATTTGTATTTGTAAAATACATCTTCGGTTTTTACATCGTACTCATAGGTTTGCGATTGACTTTGTACATTAAAATTATACTCACTATAAGTAAGCGTAGTATTACTAAATAACTTGTTGTTAAAAACATGATTCCACCTTAAAGCGGTAGTTACATTACCCCAATACAGCTTACTTTCATCCTTATATCTATAGCCACTGTAATCGTAATCATAACTATCATCCCATGTACTACTGGCCTTATCCCTGCCCGCATATGCACTCAAATACAAACGGTCTTTTTCTGAGAATTTATGATTCACCTTTGCATTTAAATCGTAAAAGTAATAGCCCGCAACGCCATCTTCTTGATTCATAAAAGGGCGCATTAAAGCATCAACGTATGTACGCCTAGCCGATACATGAAAAGCTGTTTTATCTTTTTTGATGGGCCCTTCTAAGTGAAATTTAGAAGAAACTAAGCCCACTTGAACGCCTCCATGGAATTCCTTTTCATTTCCTTCTTTCATTCTAATATCAACAACCGAAGAAAGGCGACCGCCAAAACGTGCTGGAAAACCCGCTTTGTAAAGCGATACATTTTTAATAGCATCAGGATTAAATACGGAGAAAAAACCAAACAAATGATTGGCATTGTAAACGGGCACACCATCGAGTAAAATAAGGTTTTGATCAGGACCACCACCGCGTACATATAAACCCGATGTAGATTCTGAGCCCGATTGCACTCCAGGAAGCAGCTGCAAGGCCTTCATCACATCAGCCTCTCCCATAAAAGCAGGCATCGATTTTACCATTTCCATAGTAAGCACTTCTTTACTCATCTGGGAATCCTCGAGCTTATTGGTAACTGCACCACCTACTACGGTTACCTCATCAATAGATTTGGTATAATCTAGTGCCATATTTAGCACCTGATCTTCCTTTAAATTAATTTCTACGATTTTGCTCTCAAAGCCGACATAGGAATACACAATTTTATAATCTCCTTCGGGTAAGGATAAACTATAAAAACCGTATACATTACTCACTGCACCTTTATAGGTGTTGGGATCGTAAATATTGGCGTTAATGAGTTTTTCTCCACTTCCGGCATCAATAATATATCCTGATATGGTGAAGTTTTTAGTTTGAGAGAAAGCATACGTTCCCATAAGTAGGAAGAGTATGCTCAACAAGTTTGTTTTCATTTAAGTTTAGGTATTTATTAGGTATTAATACTGCCAATCACAAGATTAACAGGTGAAATAACGCACAAACATAAGTATTATTATAAATATATGATGTATTTTTTCACTTTACTAATACACACCGAATCTTACATATGCAGCCTACCGCTTTAAAATGCTAGTTTAATACAAGATGATAAGGCACAAAAAAGCCCAATGAAAATAATTCCATTGGGCTTACTATATTTTAAAAAGGTTCTAGTTGATACCTTTCATCATTTTACTCAACCAAGGAGAAAGAATAAATAAAAGAACAGATGCAACACCTGTAATTACGGCTACAAACCAAAATACATTTACTGGCTGACCTATTGAAGCTTCAACTGATGCAGAAAACTTCTCCATTTGTGATGCACCCATGTTACCTGCTGCAAAAGAGAACATCCAAACACCCATTAGTGTAGAAACTAATTTTGGTGGAGCTAATTTTGTTACCATAGATAATCCAATTGGTGAAATACAAAGCTCACCCATAGTAAAGATTAAATATACAGCTGTTAACCATAATGGAGATACTAACTGCATCGACTCACCTCCATTAGAAATCCCATCAGCAACGGCCATAACAGCAGCACCAACAGCTAATAACAACATTCCCCATCCAAACTTAAATGGCGTTTTTGGATTTAGTTTTAACTTATCTAGTTTTAACCAAAGTATAGAAAACACAGGAGCTAATAATACAATAAAAATAGCGTTGATAGCTTGAAACCATGAGGCAGGAATTTCAAAACTCCCAATCATACGGTTAGTATTGTCAGCTGCAAAAAGGTTAAATGTTGTACCGGCTTGCTCAAAACCTACCCAGAAAAAGATATTAAAGAAAGCTAGTATTAATATAACTGCAACTCTAGCCCATTGCTCTTTACTTTCAACTCCACGAACAATTGAAATAGTAAGATAAATTCCACCAATTGCACCAACTACCTTTGGTATTGCACTTTGAGCACCTTCGCTTAAAGCGTTCCATCCTTGCATGAAACCAATAACACCAAATACTAATACTGCGGTGTAAATACCAACTTTCGTCCAATCAACAGCGTTTAATTTAGTTCTTGATTCATCAGCTTTAGGAGGTAAACCAATACGACCTAAAGTTTTTTCAGAACGAACTAAAAACCAAACTACACCAATTAACATACCTAAACCAGAAGCTAAATATCCATACTCCCAGCTAATTTGCTCGCCTAAATACCCAGCTACAAACGGCGATAAAAATGCACCTAAGTTAATACCCATATAAAAGATAGTAAAACCACCATCTTTGCGCGGGTCATTATTATCGTATAGGTCTCCAACCATAGTTGAAATATTAGGCTTGAAAAATCCATTACCTAAAATAAGAACACCTAAACCTGCATAAAACCAAAATTGACGCGTTTCCATGGCATCGCCACCTATTGCAGCAGCTGATAGCATAAACTGTCCAACAGCCATGGTTAATCCACCAATGTAGATGGTCATTCTCTGGCCTAATACTTTATCGGCTAATACTCCACCTAAAAGAGGGGTTACATAAACCAAACCAGTAAAAATACCGTAAATGGTAAAGGCAGCTTCTCTATCTAATCCAAAACCTCCTGTTGCTAATTCAGCTGTTAAAAACAGTACTAAAAGAGCACGCATACCATAATAGCTAAATCGCTCCCACATCTCTGTGGCAAAAAGTGTAGACAATCCCATTGGGTGTCCAAAAAATCCTTTATCCTGATTACTCATTTTATAGAAATTATATATTTTGTAATGTTTAATATTTGTATAAGCGCGGCAAAAATAGACAAATTACCCTAGTTAAAAAGTGTTTTTTCTCATATAAACCTGAGTTATACACATAAACTTAAAATATTAAGTAATGATATTTGTATCTTCCGATTGATATAAATAAGGCCTCATAGGTATTATACCATATAATATGGCATGTAAACATCAAACAAAATCATAGAGAGTATGAAGATTCTTCCTCCACTTCAAATTAAAGCTTTAGATGCATTTACCATTAAAAATGAACCCATCAGTTCAATTGATTTAATGGAAAGAGCAGCCTCCAATGCTGCAGATTACCTACTGCATTACTACCCTAATAAACCTTTTTATATTTTTTGTGGTAATGGAAATAATGGTGGCGATGGCTTTGCTATTGCCCGACTACTCTCCAATGCCTTACAATCGGTTCATTGCTACTTAATAGACTTGGGTAAATCTTTAAGTGAAGATGCCAGTATAAACCTTGAGCGCTTTAAAGCACTTGCCCCCGATAAAATAAAGTTAATTTCTAAAAGTGCTCAACTTGATAATATCCCCGACGATGGAATTATAATTGATGCGCTATTTGGCACTGGTTTAAACCGACCTATTGAAGGACCAATTGCTGAAATAATTACACAACTAAATATGCTAAACAGAACTGTTATTTCCATCGATATTCCATCGGGATTAATGGCAGAAAACAGTCCTCATCCCAAGCATTCGATAATTAAAGCCACTGAAACCTTAAGCTTTCAAATGCCTAAATTAAGTTTCTTATTTCCTGAATGCGATTGTTACGTTGGAAACTGGAGTTTATTAAATATTGGACTCTCCAATTCGGGCATAGCCTCTAGTAAAACCACCAATTACTTTGTGGATGAAGAAATCCCTAAAGTAATATTGAAAAAAAGAAGTCGCTTTGCCCACAAAGGTACTTTTGGTCATGCCCTATTAATTGCAGGAAGTTACGGGAAAATGGGCGCTGCCGTGTTATCAGGCAAGGCCTGTTTAAAATCTGGCCTTGGTTTATTAACTTGTCATATTCCGCATTGGGGTTATCAAATAATGCAAACTAGCGTGCCCGAGGCCATGGTAAATATCGATAGGTCGGAAATGTATTTTACGCAATTCCCTACTCTCGACACCTATGCAGCCATAGGCATTGGCCCTGGTTTAAATACTAAACCTAACAGTGCAAAAGCCTTTGAGCAGCTCTTAATAAATAACCAAAAGCCCATGTTAATAGATGCCGATGCTTTAAACCTATTGGCAGAAAATAATGCGTTATTAAAACATCTTGGCTCACATACGGTTTTAACTCCGCACCCGGGAGAATTTAAACGCTTAGTTGGTGAATGGGAAAATGATACTGAAAAATTAGAGAAGCTTACATTGTTTAGTAAACAACATAAGTGCACCACCATTTTAAAGGGTGCCTATACCATTACCTGCCTTGCTGATGGTACATGTTATTTTAACAGTACTGGAAATCCGGGCATGGCAAGTGCCGGAAGTGGTGATGTGCTAAGCGGAATAATTTTATCTTTACTCGCACAAGGATATTCATGTAAGGATGCATCAATATTAGGTGTATATTTGCATGGCTTGTCTGCCGACATAGCCCTAAATACCGAATCGCAAGAATCGCTTATTGCTAGTGATATAATAAATCATTTAGCAGCAGCGTTTAAAGAGATAAACAACAAATAATATTATACCAAAAACAGTAAAATGCACAAGTACATTAAAACCTTATTTATCGGAGCTTCCGTTGCGTTTTTTGTGAGTTGCTCAGTACCGCAAGAAGTCGTATCAAAAGTTAACATTACGTCAACTAATTCTATTGATGATGCAACCAGTCAGTCATTAAGCTACACCTTACCAAAATCAATTATTCAGGTAGATATTGTAACTGAAAAAGTGATTCAAAAAGCGGGTCCTTTTTACAGATATTCACAACGTTTTTTAAACTTGAACAATGTAATTACCCAGGATAATGAAGAGTGGCACATCAAAAGTGTTAAGGTTTATACCAAAGGTATTGCTGATGAAAACAAAAGGTATAGTATAACTACTGAAGGGAACTCTTCTGCAGATCATATTAACCTAACAAAGGATGGTGTGTTGAGAGGATTTAATAACCCTGCAGAACCAAAAACTACAGCTCCATGCAAGAAACAAGAAGAAATTCCTCATTTAGAGGATATCACCTTTAATGAAGTTGAGCTTACCGAGGATATTTTATTAAAAACCTCCTCAACGGCAATGGCTCAAGAAACTGCCAATATGATTTATAATATCAGAGCCAATCGCTTCGATATTTTATCAGGAAATATTGATAATACTCCAGCTGATGGTATTGCCTATCAGCAAGTATTAAATAGGTTTGATCAAATGGAGAAAGACTTTGTTTCTATGTTTGCAGGTAAAACCATTAAAGCATCAAAAACTCAGTCTTTTAGTTTTGCACCTTCGCAAGAAGGAGGAAATGCTGTTTTGTGCCGATTCTCAAAAAGCAATGGTATTGTAGATGCTATGGACTTAAGTGGTACGCCAATCTATATTAAAATAGATAGAGCTGATTTTAAAAAACTTGAAAACAATAAGGTAGTTGATCCAAAAAAAGAAGATGTAGTACTTCGCAACGGTATTTATTACTGTTTACCAGGATCTGCCAATGTTAAAATTGTTGATAAAAACATTGAGCTATTGAGCCAAGATCTTAAAATTGCTCAATACGGACAAGTAGTTTCTATGCCATCAAGCATACTAGAGAAAGAAGGTACTGTGGTTAAGATTTGCCCAACTACAGGTGCGCTAATTCAAATTTCGGATAAGTAATCATCAAAATAAATAGGCATAAACCTCACCCAATGGTTTGTGCCTCACTATTTATAAATAGCAAAAACACAATAAATGGAAAATACTATCGCCCAATTAGAACCTAAAGGTTTATGGGAAAGCTTTTATGCCTTAACTCAAATTCCCCGACCAAGTAAAAAAGAGCAAAAAGCAGCAGACTTTATAGTTGCTTTCGGACAAAAACTAGGTTTAGAAACCATTGTTGATAAAGTTGGAAATATAATTATCAAAAAGCCTGCTACTACAGGTATGGAGAATGCTAAAACTGTTGTGATGCAGGGCCATATTGATATGGTTCCTCAAAAAAACAGCGACAAGGTACATAACTTTGAAACCGACCCTATTGAAACGTTTATTAAAGATGGATGGGTTAAAGCCAATGGCACAACCTTAGGAGCTGATAATGGTATTGGTGTAGCTGCAGCAATGGCTGTTTTGCAAGCTACCGATTTAGAGCACGGCCCGATTGAAGCCTTAATTACCATTGATGAAGAAACTGGTATGACAGGAGCTTTTGGTTTAGAGCCTGGCTTATTGGATGCTGATATTTTATTAAACCTCGACTCGGAAGATGAAGGTGAATTATATGTAGGCTGTGCTGGTGGTTCAAATGCCAATGCAACTTTTAAATACACCGAAGTTGAGGCTGATACTAATTCTGTTGCTTTTAACATTTCCCTTACGGGCTTAAAAGGAGGCCACTCTGGTATGGATATTATCCTAGGCCGTGGAAATGCTAACAAATTAATGTTCCGCTTATTGAAGGAGGTTATTGTTTGTTATGGCGCACGCTTATCATCTATTAATGGAGGTAGCTTACGCAATGCCATTCCGCGCGAAGCCTTTGCAACTGTTACTGTACCTGCTAACAATGTAATTGAGTTTGTTGAAACCGTTGAGGAATTTGAAAAAATATTTCAAACAGAATTAACTGTTACAGAACCAAACTTATCGTTGGTAACTGAAAAGTGCGATCTACCTGCTTTTGTTATGGATGAAATGGCACAAGACGATTTAGTGAACGGAATACAGGCTTGCCCCAATGGTGTTATCAGAATGAGTGATAGCATGCCAGGCCTTGTTGAAACTTCATTAAACTTAGCTATTGTAAAATCTGAGAATGGCGTTACCAAAGTAATGTGCCTTATTAGAGGCTCGGTAGATTCAGCTAAAGATGATGTGGAATCAACATTAGAAAGTGTATTCAGATTAGCGGGTGCCGATATTGAATTTAGCGGTCAGTATCCAGGTTGGAAACCAAACCCTGATTCAGCAATACTCAATACTATGAAGGAAGTGTACTTTAAGCTTCACGGAGAAACGCCTGAAATTAAAGGCATCCATGCTGGTTTAGAGTGCGGAATTTTAGGAGCAGCTTATCCTAATTGGGATATGATTTCTTTTGGTCCTACAATTCGTTTTCCTCACTCACCTGACGAGAAAGTAAATATTGACTCAGTTGAAAAGTTTTGGGAATATCTAGTAGAAACCCTCAAGAATATTCCAAACAAATAAACTTCGGTTTTATATAATACAGCAAAGGGCATCTCTATTAAGGTGCCCTTTGTTATTTTAGTGCGTAGGTTATATCAATTAAAGTTTTGAATGTATTCTTTAAGCTTAACATCCTTCTGCAAATCCATCTTTTTCTTTAAGCGGTAAATTTTTAAGTCCACACTTCGAATAGTAATTTTAAATATTGGTGCCAATTCTTTTGAAGAAAGATTAACCTTCAGGTAAGCACACAATTTAAGATCTTCAGGTGTTAACTTTGGATGTTTTTCTTTTAATCTTTTAAAGAAATTCTGATGCGCCTCAGAAAAGGCAGCTTCAAACACCAACCAATCTTTAGTTTCGTCAATATTGGTTTTTATCATACGAGTAAGGTTATCAATATGACGTGCATTCACATATCGCTGCTCCTTTTTTATCCCTTGTAGTACGTCCTTAATATTATCAATAACCTCCTTCTTTTTAGTATTTTGTAGTAATAGGTTAGTTAGTTTATCTGTTTTATTGGTAACCTCATACTGCAACTCCTTAACTGTAGTATTTAACTCTTCTTTAGTATTTAATAATAACTGCTCATTCCTAATCTTGCGTTGTTTCAACCTTTGTTTTAAAAGTTTCTTACGTGCAATTGATTTCGTAAATACTTGAGTAAGCCATAATATCAAAACCAAGGTAATAAGGTACAATGTATAAGCAATTGTCGATCTGTAAAAAGGAGGTTGAACTACAAATTTATAAGTGCTGACTTGTGTATTTCCTACCTCTTTTACATTAAAAGTATACTCACCTTCTCTTAAGTTCTGAAATTTTACCCAATTTCTATTTTTTATAGTACGCCACTCTGTATGATAACCCTCTAAATAGAATTCGTATTTTGATTTAGTCTGATAATTTAATCCTGAGAATGTAATATTAATAGTATTAAAGTCATAAGGCACAAGCTGTGTACTATCTACATCGTATTGCTCACCGCGTCTATCATTACTAAAATATATATTGGTTATAATGGGTTTATTATTCCTTACAGGATGCTGCAAAAGGCTATCAATATTAGCATACACTAAACCATCGGTCAAACAAATAACATAGGATCTGTCTGCTATCTTTCTTATATTTTCGTATTTAAAAATTAGGTTGCTTTCAATTCTTCCCAAGTCATATTGAATATCTACATAATTGTTTTCTTTTGAGTTAAACAGTCGCAACTCTGTATCTTTTAATATAAAACTATAATCATCAATCGATTCTGACACGTAATTAATTCCTTGTAATTCTTTTGGAGCAATCTGAAGGTATTCATCTTCATAATAGAATGAAGTATCGTTAGTAACCAATAAGTTTTTATTCCCAATTTTAAATGCACGTATCCAATTAGAATTTGAAAATGTCGCATGCTTACTAATATCTTTTATTTGTGCACTCTGTGCTTCATGATTGGGGTACACGTGATAGGCCTCTTTATACTGTGTTGTTACAATTAAAGATCCATCTTCATTTTCTATTACATCACGCGTAGGTCCATCTATGTTAGTAATCGTATAAAACAGGTTCCAATTATTATTTTCTTTTTTATATACTGCTACTCCATAGTAAGAACTCTGGTAAATAATATTAGTATTCAGTTTACTTTGTACAAATTGATATCCACCAGCAATGTGGGATAACTGCTTAAGTTTTTCACCATCTATAAGTAAAGTTGACGTGTTGTGCCCCAAAAAAAGTTTATCATCGATATGGTACATACTCCATACCTGGCCCTGAGTTCCATCTACCAATTCTAACTTAAATTCGTATGGGAAAGTATGATCTACCTTACTTCTATAGACGCCCTGATTAGTGCATAAATAAAAATAGCCATTGTATTCTATCACATCGTAATTAATGCCCAGGCCAGCACTTCTATTTTCAAGGTAACGAAATGGATTTTCTAAATTCACTAAAGAAATTCCATTTTCAGTGCCTATCCATAAGTTTTGATCGTTTTGCCTATGCAGGCTATGAATTCGATTGTTTGGTAATCCATTACTCTGATTTACAATATATTTTATCTTCCCGGTAATATCCGCAACAATAACGCCTCCATTAAGAGTTCCAAAAACATAAGTATCTGCATTTAATTTAAGAATACGGTTGATTTTGTATTTTTTAAGCATGGAATTTAATTTCCCATTCAGAGGTGTTAGTTTGCTGTTATCTAAAATAAACAAACCATTGTCTAAAGTTCCAATCAAATACTTATCAGCATTTAGTTTAGATATGTAATTAACCATATAATCTTTCAATAAAGTATCCTGTACTAAGCGATTGCTGTTTCCATATGGTTTAATGGCATAAAGTGGCCCGTAATTAATTTGATAGTAAATTTCGTCATCAATTAAATAGGAGTAACTAGTATTACCCTCCGTTAAACGCTCAATCCCAATTCGCCCCTTTTTATCCAGATAAAAGAATCTATTAAATGATTGAAAAACAATCTCGTTATTATACTTATATATCTTCCAAATATCAGATTGTATATTTGATAAGGAATGAAATTGTGACAGATTCTCTCGCTCTAAGAAGTATCCCATTAGGCCACTTCCTCCAACATAAATAGTATCACCCGAGCAGTAAACCGATCTTAAAACATTATCTGTTTTATAGAGGCTCCAATTTTCACCATCATATTTTAGTAAACCTAAAGAGTTGGCAAAATATACTAAACCACTCTCGGAACTACTAACACTCCAATTCTGATTCTCAGCTTTATAGTCTTGCTTGGTAAAAGTCCTTAGAGATGGTGTAACCACAACTGATTTCGAGTCCTCATTTACACTTGCAGCATTTGTATTTTGAATAAATAAAAGGCAGGTAATCAATATGAATATTGAATCCTTTATATATGGTTGAATCATATTTTATAGTTATTTCTTACAGCTTTAACGTTATATATAGCTGTATTGTTTATTCAATTTCCCTGCCAAAAATCATGATGTACATTCATATATCTTAAGTATTTAAAAACTTTATTTAAATCTTATTTACAAATGCACGAAAATCTGGTTTACAGGCAATTAAAAACCTAACAGTGTCTATGATGTACTTTTGATGTATGTCTAAATCATGTAAAATTAGCCTTTATCAGAATATTTGTTTCGTAATCACAACAAATGTAGAGCACGAAACATATGAAAAGGAATGTAGTAATAGCAGTTTTAATTTTTATGTATGCGGGTACTTTGGTTTCTCAAACTAAGGAATCGTTTAATGATGGTTGGTTTTTTAATTTAAATGGATCTGATAAAGATCCTGTGCAAATTACTTTACCTCACCATTATAATAATGATGCTTATCAAACTGCAAATTACTATAGAGGTGAAGCTACTTATACAAAACATTTTTTTATTGATGCTATCAGTAAAAACGCAGATAGCTACTTATACTTTGAAGGCGTTAACTCTTTAGCTACTGTAATTGTAAACGGACAAACCATCAAAACTCATAAAGGGGGCTATACTGGTTTTTATGTAAATATTAATGAAGCCATAAAATATGATAGTGTAAATACTATTAGTGTAGTTGTTGATAACACCAATCAAGACATCCCTCCCCTTTCGGGTGACTTCACAATTTTTGGAGGAATATATCGCCCTGTGTGGTTCATTCAAAAAAATAAATTACAGTTCGCCATTGATGATCTTGGAGGAACCGGAGTTAAATTCTATACCAAAAGCGTTTCACACTCTGAGGCAAGAGGAGCATTAACTATAGATGTTAAAAATAATACTGAAACAAAGTTAAAGTCAACTATCCAAATTAAATGTATTGACCCGAATGGTGAAGAGGTATTTAATAAAAGCATTAAGCAAAATATCAGCAACGGAGTAAAAAGCATTAATTACTCGATGCCTGAGATTAAAAACCCTATGCTTTGGAGTCCTGACACTCCAAACTTATACAAACTTGAACTAAGTATAATTAACAATAAGGGCGTTGTTGTAGATGCACTTAGAGAAAATATAGGTTGGCGTTGGCTCGAATTAGATAATAACAATGCTCTTGTTTTAAATGGGGAAGCACTAAAGCTAATGGGTGTTAGCCGCCATCAGGATAGAGATGCACAAGGAATTGCCCTTACAGATCAACAACATTACGACGATATAGCTCTAGTTAAAGAAATGGGTAACAATTTCATTAGACTAGCACATTATCCGCAATCTAAAGCTGTGCTAGATGCTTGTGATGAGTTGGGATTATTGGTATGGGAAGAAATCCCGGTAGTGGATTTAGTCAATAACAACAATGCGTTTAAAGCAAATGCAAAATCAGCTTTATCAGAAATGATACAGCAACATTTTAACCATCCATCAATAGTTATGTGGGGTTATATGAATGAGGCTATCATTCAAGTTCCTTATAGAATAAAAGATAAGAAAGAGCGCGATGCGCAATATAAAGCTACGGTAGATTTAGCCTATGAGCTGGAAGGTTTAACAAAAGAACTTGATCCTTCTCGATATACAGTTATGGCCTATCATGGCACACAATTATATAACGAAATTGGCTTAGCCGAAGTTGCCGATATCTCTGGTTGGAACCTATATGATGGTTGGTACGGAAATAGCATAAATGATTTTGAAGATTTTATAGCCAACGAACATCAAAAATACCCAACACGTCCTCTTATCATCTCTGAGTTTGGTGCTGGTTCAGATAAGCGTATTCATAGTTTCAATCCTCAGAAATTTGATTTTTCAATTGAATATCAGCAGGAATTTATGGAGCATTACTGGCCAGTAATTAGAGATTCAAGTTACATTCTGGGAGGTGCCATGTGGAACCTTATCGACTTCAGTTCTGCTGCCCGACAAGAATCAATGCCACGTATCAACAACAAAGGTATGGTTTATAAAAACCGTGAACCAAAGGATGTTTTTTATTATCAGAAAGCATTACTAACAGACCATGAGCCTGTTTTGCATATCGCTACGCGTGACTGGGACAATAGAATACTATTGGAAACAGATAGTATACAATTCATAAAAGTTTATTCTAATTCTGATAGCATTAAGCTTTATATGGATGATGAATTCATCGGCCAAAAGGCTGTCAAAAACTTTTCTGCCAAATGGGCATTAGCCATTAAAAATGGTAAACATGTATTAAAAGCTACAAGTATCTCCAATGATGGGAAAAAGGCCGAAGATATTACTTACATAAGTATCAATACGCAAGAAAAGCAAATTGCTGGTAGCGATAAAGTAGCTATACATATCAACGCTGGTAGCGAAGCATATTTTCATCAGGATAATTCTTCAATTGTTTTTATGCCTGATGTGGCTTATGAAAAAGGAAGCTGGGGATATATCTCAGGCGAGCCATTAATTAAAGGAGACAGACCTGGAACTACAGCTGAAATAAAAGGTACTAACGATGATCCTTTATTTCAAACGCAACGCCAAGGAGAGTTTACTTACAAATTTGATGTAAAACCTTGCACTTATGAGTTAACACTGCACTTTGCCGACTTACAGCATTCTGGAGCTCCATTGGCTTATGATTTAGGCGCGCAGCAAAATACGCATACCGAAAATGTTAGCATGGATATAACTGTGAACAACACAGTTATTGAGAAAAACTTTTCTCCTTCTGATTTGGTGGGCGGATGCCATAGCTTATCTAAAACCTACCTCATTACAACGGATTCACAATCAATCGAAATAAATTTTAATTCAGTACAGAGCTTACCATTTATCAACGGTATCTCTTTAATAACTAAGTAATAATTATCTATAATGATTAGAAAATTTCTATTTATGTTTTTGCTGCTAAGCCAAGTGGTTTTAGCGCAAGAAACGGTAACTGTAACAGGGCACGTTTTTGACGATTCTGGCTTTGAGTTACCTGGGGCAAGTGTTATTATTAAAGGCACAACTACGGGGGCTTCAACTAACCTTGATGGTTACTTTGAACTTCCGGGAGTAAATGCTTCTGATGTATTAGTGGTATCCTTCATCGGATTAATTAGTCAGGAAGTAACTATTGGAAACCAAACAAACCTTAGAGTTGTACTTAAGAGTGATGCCAGTGACCTTGAGGAGGTGGTAGTAATAGGTTATGGTACCAGTAAATCAAAAGACCTTACTTCGCCTATTGCAAGTGTCTCTGCTGATGAAATTACCTCAATGAACTCTTCTTCGGCAATGACTGCTGTACAGGGTAAAGTTGCAGGTGTAAACATTGTAAACTCAGGTGTTCCCGGAGAAGGCCCATCTGTAAGTATACGTGGTGTTGGGTCTATTCAAAACTCAAACCCGCTTTACGTAGTAGACGGAATGTTTTTAGATGATATCAATTTCCTTAATCCTAACGACATTGAAACAATGTCGATTCTTAAGGATGCTTCTGCCGCAGCAATATACGGTGTTCGTGCTGCAAATGGTGTTGTTTTAATTACCACAAAAGGTGGTGGCAAAAACCGCGAAATGCAGGTTACTTATGATGGATACTACGGTGTTCAATCGGTAACTCAACGTGTTGAAATGGCTAATTCTGCCCAATATGCAGAATTAATGAGAGCTTCTGGTAATGGACGTTTTGTTGATAATGCCATTGCAAAATATGGTGGTGCTAATGGTGTTCCAGGAGTTTCTACCGATTGGTATGATGAATTGATTAAAAGCACTGCTCCAATTCAAAATCATAACTTATCTATTACAGGTGGTAATGACAAATCGGCGTATGCCTTTAGTGTTGGTTACTTTAGTCAGGATGGTATTATGGATGCCACTGGTGGATATGATCGTTTTAACCTACGTGGTAAAGTTGATTATGAGGTTTCTTCAAAGTTAAAAATAGGCTTTGGTACTATCTTAACGCAAGAGCATCGCATGATTGATGATGATCAAGCATGGTTTCAGGCTTATGTAAATAATCCAATGTATCCGGTATACGAACAAGAGAATAGTGGTAACTCTTACCCTGTTCCTTTTGATAATCCACATGACTTAGGTTACGGAACGTATTATTCAAACCCAGTTTCAAGAGCCTATTATCATGGAGATAATAGTTCTGACATCACACGCTTTATGCCAAATATTTATGCTGAATTAAAGCCGTGGGATAACAAGGATATTACATTACGTTCATCTATGAACATGGATTTCAGATATGGAGCCGCAACATTGTATACTCCAGAGTATGTCGTAGGAAACAACCAACAACTGGTTAATAACTTAAGTAAAACAACCAATTGGAATTACGACTACGTATGGGACAATACCGCAACAGTACGTAATAACTGGGGTGGTCATAGCTTAACCTCGATGGTTGGTTTCTCGGTACGTGAAGAAAATTATCGTTGGTTAAATGGTACTGCTCAAAATGTTACCAATAAAGATTACTTAAGTTCTGGTGACGCTGATACCAGAAGAAGTGACGATGGAGGAGCTCGCTTTAGAGGCATGTCAGCCTTTACTCGTTTCTCTTACGATTACAACCACAAATATCTATTATCACTTACAATGCGTGCTGATGGATCATCGAAATATCAACAAAAATGGGGTTACTTTCCATCACTTGGTGCTGGTTGGGTAATTTCTCAAGAAGATTGGGCTAGCGGATTATCAAATGCTAATGTTGATTTCTTAAAAATGCGTGCTTCGTGGGGTCTATTGGGTAACGATAGAGTTCCGGGTAACGATGGTTTTGCTTCTATTGCAAATGGTGGCTTAGGTGATTCGGGTATTTTTGGAGGAACAAACTTAGTTCCGGGTATGGTAAACAACCCAATTTTCACTGATTTAGAGTGGGAAATGGTTGATGAGAAAAATATTGGTATTGAAGCCAAAATGTTCGATTATAGATTAAGTACCGAAGTAGATTACTACAATAGAGAAACACGCAACATGGTTATTTTAACCACGCTTCCTATGGGTAATGGTCACTTATTACAAAATGCAGGTTCTGTTCGCAACTCGGGAGTTGAAGTAATGGTAAACTGGTCGGATAAAATTGGTGACAATTTCCATTATTCAATTGGTGGTAACATCACAACTATTAAAAATGTAGTAACCGATTTAAGTGGTGAGCCATATCTTCAAACAGGAACTGCCGAGTTACCTCAGCGTTCTTATGTAGGAGGCTCATTATACTCATTCTATGGATGGCAAACAGATGGTGTGTATCAAACACAAGCAGAAATAGATGCCTGCCCTATTGCACAAGATAACAACCTACAAGTAGGTGATTTTAGATATAAAGATTTAAATGGCGATGGCCAAATAGATGATAATGATCGTACTACATTAGGCGACCCGAATCCGGATTTCACATACGGTATTAATGTAGCTGTTGGTTACAAAGGTTGGACTTTAGCTGCTAACTTCCAAGGTGTTCAGGGTGTATCAATATTAAATGCCCGACGTGCCGATATTAACAAACATCCTGAAAATAATGTTGATGCCAACTTATACCATAGCTTATGGACAGGACCCGGATCAACAAATAGCGCTCCTTCAGCTGAAGGTTTATACCGCTCATGGAATAACGGTCGCTTAAGTGATGCCTTAATTGAAGATGGATCTTATTTCCGTATTCAAAACGTACGTTTATCGTATGATATCCCACGCACAGCTATGGAGAAAATTGGCTTACAGGCTGCACAAGTATTTGTAAACATGGACAGACCATTTACATTCTTTAATTCAAATGGTTTTACACCTGAAGTTCCAAACGGAATTGATTATTCAGTATATCCTGTACCTGCAATCTTCTCTTTAGGAGCACGCATTAATTTTTAACAATACATTTTATTTGAAACAGCCAAATGAACTTGTTCTGTACTCCAATTTAACATCCATTTGGCGTTTCTTTTAAATGACATAAAATAGCAATTCAATGAAAAAATTAAATAAAATAGCATTAATGCTGATCATGTCAGTTTTAATGTCATCCTGCACCGATTGGTTAGATATTGTTCAAGAAGGAACTATCCCTTCTGAGGATATCGACTATACTGATAAAAGCCTGATGTATGCACCAGTATCTGGGGTATACTCACAAGCACGTGCTCGTTTATCGCAATGGGAAATTTGGCCTTTATTAAACGTACGTGGAGACGAAGTTACTAAAGGTGGTGGCTCATTAAACGATCAGGGCGAATACTTAAACGTTGAAAACTTCAACTATCCACTGGCTAAAGGATTTTGGGCTTTAAACAACACATGGGTATCGTTTTACAAATTGGTTTTTAATACACATGATAATCAAGTGCTAATGGATAACTTCCGTGAGCATTTAACTAGTGATGAAGATATTGCATTAATCAATTCTTACGAAGCTGAAATTATCTTCCACAGAGCTTTAGCATACTACCTTATTAGTAACCTTTGGGGTGATGTACCTATCATTAATCCCGAAGATATTACTTACGGTATCCCTTACCAACCTTACCGTAATTCTTTACCTAAAGTTAGAGAGTACATTAAAGAAGAATTAGATTTCTGTATTCAACATTTACCAGAAACTCAAACATCGCACCCTGGTGCTGTAACCAAATATACGGCAATGGCTTTAAAAGCAAAAGTTGCCTTGATGGAAGGAGATTTCAGTTTAGTTGAATCTATTACAGATCAAATTATTCTTGAAGCTGGTATCAGTTTAAGTGAAGGTGATGCATATTACAATTACTTTAAAATACCTGGAAAACTAGCACCTGAATCACTATATGAACTTCAGTTTACTGATTTTGATAACGGTAGTGGCGACCAAATTTACGGTGGCTCATGGTTCGGTCATCAAGGTCCGGCTCAAGGAGAAGCGCCAATAACTGGTTGGGGTTTTATCATGTTTGAGAAAGAACATTTAGATTTTATGAAAGATCGTAACGAAGATCTTCGTTGGGAAGTTTCTATTTTATCATCAGGCGAATTTACGCCTGCAGGAGATTCTATTCCTTTGTTTGAGCCAGATTACCAAGACATAAAAGCTTATTACAACGGTAAGCCTTATGTGCCATCTGATCAAATTACTCCCGGACGTAACGACTATGGCTCGAACAACAATATAAAAGTACTGCGTTATGCCGATGTTCTGTTAATGAATGCCGAAGCTAAAGTAATGGTTGGCGGTAATGCTGCAGGCCCATTAAATGAAGTACGCACAAGAGCTGGTTTAGATCCAATCAATAGTCCAACACAAGATGATATACTAGATGAGCGTCGTGCTGAACTTTCAGTAGAATGGGGTAACCGTTTCTTCGATTTAGTGAGAACAGGAAAAGCTGGCAAGCTTGAAGGTTTTGTTGCTGGTGAGCACGAGTATTTACCAATACCATTAGCTCAAGAGGATTTAAATCCAAACTTAGCTGAACCAGCAGTTGACTAATCACAAAGGGGAGAGTCTTTCTCCCCCTCAAAAATTAAGAAATATGACAATTAAAAAATATATTTACTCAGGAGCTGTTATTGCAGCCGCTCTATTTTCATCATGCAGCTATCCCAAAACGGTTCACATACCGGGTTGGGATAGCTTTAGTGGTGATAAAGCAATTGAGCAAAAAGTTGATTCTGTTCTTTCATTAATGACTCTTGATGAAAAAATAGGTCAGATGAACCAATACTCGGCAAACTTTGCCGCTACTGGCGAGCTTGCCGAAAACCAATCGGCAGAATATCTTAAAAAAGGTATGATTGGTAGTACTTTTAACGCTTTTGGTGCTGATTATGTACGCATGCTTCAAGAGCAAAACATGAAGCATTCACGCCTTAAGATTCCAATGCTTTTTGCTGCTGATGTAATTCATGGTTTAGAAACTACTTTCCCTATTCCTTTGGCTGAAGCTTGCTCATGGGATTTAGATATTATGGAACAAACTGCCAGAGCTGCGGCTGAGGAAGCTACTGCTTCTGGTGTGGCTTGGAATTTTGCTCCTATGATTGATATTTCTCAAGATCCGCGTTGGGGTAGAGTAATTGAAGGTGCAGGTGAAGATGTATATTTAGGTTCTCTTGTCGCACGTGCCAGAGTAAGAGGTTTTCAGGGTATTTCTGATTACAACGACCTAAGCGATAACAATACACTTATTGCCTGTGCCAAGCATTTTATTGCCTATGGAGCCGGACAAGCTGGTAGAGATTACCATACTACCGATATGTCGGAGCATAGATTACACGAGACTTACTTCCCTCCTTTTCAAGCTGCTATTGATGAAGGTGTAGGTACTTTTATGACTGCATTTAACGATTTAAACGGAGTACCGTGTACCGGAAATAAATACCTCTATTCAGATATTCTTCGCGATAGCTGGAAATTTAAAGGAATGGTGGTTACTGATTATACGGCTATTACTGAATTAATTCCTCACGGATATGCTAAAGATGCCAAGCAAGCTGCCCAATTAAGCTTAGATGCTGGTATTGATATGGATATGATTAGCGAAGCTTTTGTAACGCATCTTAAGGAGTTGGTTGAAGAAGGAAGTATTCTTGAATCTCAGATTGATGTTGCTGTGGCACGTATTCTTGAAATGAAGTTTCTTTTAGGTTTATTCGACGATCCGTATAAATATTGCGATGCTGAGCGCGAAAAAGAGGTATTAATGAAACCTGAGTTTATGGAGCTCGCTCATAAAGCTGCGCAAGGTTCAATCGTGTTATTAAAAAACGAAAATAACATTCTCCCTATTAAAAAGGAGAAAGCTAAACGTGTGGCATTAATCGGTCCATTTATCGATGAAAGAGAAAGCTTAAATGGCGAATGGGCCATGAAAGGTGATCGTAGCAAATCAGTAACAGTTCGCGAAGGTTTAGAAGCTAAATACAACAATACTAGAGTAAAATTCTCTTATGCCAAAGGAACTGATTTACCATTAATCGATCGTTCTACAGAGAAGGTTTCTACGGTAAATGTGCCTAATAAAAAAGGATTTGCTAAAGCGGTTAAAGCTGCAAAAAATAGCGATGTGGTTTTAGTTGCGATGGGCGAAAACTACCACTGGTCAGGCGAAGCGGCTAGTCGTAGTGAAATTACCCTTCCGGGAAATCAGCGCGAGCTTTTAAAGGAATTGAAGAAAACAGGTAAGCCAATTGTTTTGGTATTATTCAATGGCCGTCCGCTTGATTTATCATGGGAAGCTGAAAATGTAGATGCCATAGTTGAGGCTTGGTATCCGGGTATTAAAGCAGGTGATGCTGTTGCCGATATCATTGCAGGTGACTACAACCCATCGGCTAAATTAGTAATGACTTTCCCGCGTAATGTGGGTCAGGTGCCTATTTATTACAACATGAAAAATACAGGTCGCCCATTTAACGATGATGCTCCTGCCGATTACCGATCAAATTATATCGATGTGGAAAACACTCCGCTATATCCATTTGGTCATGGTTTATCATATACAAACTATAAGTACAGCAATTTAAAATTGAGCAGTGCTGAATTTTCTAAAGGCGGTTCTATCAATGTTTCAATTGATGTTACCAACAATGGAAATTACGATGGCGAAGAAGTAGTTCAATTGTATATCCAAGACATTGTGGCTTCGGTTACACGTCCGGTGAAAGAGCTAAAAGGTTTTGAAAAAGTTGCCCTTAAAAAAGGGGAAACTAAAACCGTTGAATTTACCATTGACGAAAGTACTATTGAGTTTTTAGATAGCAACATTAAACCAACTGTGGAAGCAGGCGACTTTAATGTGTGGGTAAGCACTAGTTCTAGCGATGAAAGTAATCACAAAACTTTCTCATTTAAATAAAAAGTTACTTAACGCTACTTGGCACATTGCTAGGTAGCGTTATTCTTTACCCAATTTCATCAAACTATTGTCTAAAAACTATTAATCTATCTTTTTATCAAACCCAATACAATTAATAAATTATATCATGATACATAGAATTAATATATTATTACTCATTCTTGCTGGTCTCTTAGTGGCTTCATGTTCTGGTAATAAATCCAAAAATAAAAAGCAGCCAAACATTTTATTTATCATGACGGATGACCATGCTTTGCAAGCTATAAGCTCTTACGGACATCCAATATCTAAGTTAGCTCCCACACCAAATATCGACCGATTGGCTAACGAAGGTTTCCTATTTACCGAAAACTATTGCGCCAACTCCATTTGTGGTCCAAGTAGAGCCACCGTTCTTACCGGTAAGCATTCTCATGCCAATGGTTTTATGAAAAACGATGGCACGCGTTTTAATGGCGAACAAGCCACTATTGCCAATATCCTACAAAATAATGGTTTCGAAACAGCTGTTATTGGTAAATGGCACCTCAACTCACTTCCCGTAGGATTTGATCATTACAACATACTACACGACCAAGGTGAATACAATAACCCCGATTTTATTACAAAAGATACTACGGTAAAAGAAAAAGGCTATGTAACTAGTTTAATTACCAAGCACACGCAAGAGTGGTTAAGTAATCGAGATACTAAAAAGCCATTCTTTTTAATGATGCACCACAAAGCACCACATCGTAATTGGATTCCAGAAGAGAAGTACTATCGTTTATTTGAAAACACAGAGTTTCCAATTCCTAGCAATTACTTTGATAATTATAAAGGACGTCAAGCTGCAGCGGGGCAAGAAATGAACATTTATGTGGATGCCTACGAAGGGCATGATTTAAAAATGGTTACTGGTGTTGATAGTGATACACTTTTATACGATAGGTGGCCTGATGTATTCTTTGGACGCATGACAGACGAAGAACGTAAAACTTTTTTAGAGGCCTATCGCGAACGAAATAATGATTATTACCTTACTGAAAGAACAGAAAAGGAAAAAGCAGAATGGAAACTACAGCGCTATTTACAAGACTATTTGGCATGTGTAAGGTCTGTTGACGAAAGTGTTGGCGAAATGTACCAATACCTCGAAGAGAACGATATGCTAGATAATACCATAGTAGTGTATACCTCAGACCAAGGTTTCTTCCTTGGCGAGCATGGATGGTTCGATAAGCGATGGATGTACGAAGAGTCATTCAGAATGCCATTGATTATTCGTAACCCATATACAAATAAGCAAGGGGTAGAAATAGACAACTTTACACAAAACATCGATTTTGCACCTACCTTTTTAGATATGCTTGGTGTAGAAACGCCAACAGATATGCAAGGAGAATCATTTTTACCATTAATGGAAGAGAATGCAGAAGATGTTCCTTGGCGAAAATCATTGTATTATCATTACTACGAGTTTCCTGGTTTCCATAATGTTAGAGCACACAATGGTGTTAAAAAAGATCAGTTTAAACTCATCCATTTTTATAAAGATAGTGTTTGGGAAATGTATGATCTTGAAAGTGACCCTGACGAAATGATTAATATCTATGATAATCCAAAGTATCAAGATAAGAAAACCGAGCTTCACAATGAATTAGATAGCTTAATTTTAAAATATCAAGTACCCGATAAATACTTAAACTAATGATATCAATATTCTTAACATGGCTATTTATGCTAAATACCTCTACTGATAGCATCAATATGGATGTAAGTGAGAAATTTCAGAAGAGTTCTTATATACAGAACTCTGACACTTTGCAGTATCAGATTCTATTACCAAAAGGTTTTAATCCGAATAAAAAATATCCATTGGTACTTTTCTTACATGGGGCAGGAGAACGAGGAATCGATAATAAGAAGCAACTTACTCATGGCGGGTCTTTATTCACTAATGCGGAAAATTTAGATAACTTTCCATGTATTGCTGTGTTTCCACAATGCCCCCCAAGCGAAATGTGGACCACTCGAAAAAAAGTTCACACGGCCTCTTATGGTACCGTTTTTTCTTTTGATGTGGAAAAGCCATTTCCCAAGTCATCGCAAATGGTAAACCAATTGGTTAATGCACTATCTGAAACTAGCTATGTGGATGCCGAACGCCTTTATATTATGGGTATTTCTATGGGAGGAATAGGTGCCTTAGAGCATTTGTATAGATACCCTGCTAAATATGCAGCAGCCGCGGTTATTTGTGGAGGGCACGATGCCAATTTAGCCAAACAATACGCAAATACACCTATTTGGTTTTTTCATGGAGCACAGGATGATGTGGTTCAACCAGAGTTATCACAGGATGTTTTTGATGTAGTAAAAAAACAAAATGCACAATCTAAATATTCACTTTATCCATACGATAATCATAACAGTTGGGATAGTGCTTTGGCCGAACCCAATTTATTAGAATGGATATTTAACTATAAAAAATAAATAACATGAGGAGATGCTTAATTATACTTTTGTCTATAGTTACCAGTGCCGGTTTTTCTGTATATGCACAGGATCAATTGCCGCAAACCTATTGTAATCCTATCGATATCGATTACACTTATATGGTTTATAATTCTGCCAATAATTTATCCTATCGCTCTGGTGCCGATCCTGCAGTTGTGGAGTTTAGGGGAGAATATTACATGTTTGTAACCCGATCTTTCGGATATTGGCACTCTACAGATCTTGTAAATTGGGAATTTATCAAACCGGCTCAATGGTTTTTTGAGGGATCTAACGCACCTTCGGCATTCAATTATAAAGATTCAGTAATCTATTTTGCAGGAAATCCTGCAGGTTATGGTAGTATTCTTTACTCTGACGATCCTAAGTCGGGTACGTGGACTCCAACGGCTTCTATTTCAAAAAACATACAAGATTCTGAAATATTCATTGATGATGATGGCAGAACTTATTTGTATTGGGGATCGTCCAACGTGTTTCCTCTTAAAGTAAAAGAGCTTAATAAAAATGATAGAATGCTTGAAGTTGGGGAACCGCAAGAACTTATTTATTTAAATGAGGAAGAGCATGGTTGGGAGCGTTTTGGCGAAAATAACTTTCATCCAACCATAAAGGAAGGTTATATGGAAGGGGCCTCAATGACCAAGCACAATGGTAAATATTATTTACAGTATGCTGCTCCGGGTACACAGTTTAATGTTTATGCTGATGGTGCTTACGTAGGCGATTCACCAACTGGCCCTTTTGAATATATGAAAGGAAATCCAATTAGTTTTAAACCTGGTGGTTTTACCAATGGTGCCGGTCATGGTATTACCGTAAAGCAAACCAACAATCAGTATTGGCATTTTGGCACAACAGCACTAGCCTCTAATGCGCATTGGGAACGCCGTTTATGTATGTATCCCACTTATTTCGATAACGAAGATATTATGCATAGTAATACCCACTATGGCGATTATCCGCGTTATGCACCAAGTCATCCAACAAAAGCGGGTCAACACAATGGGTGGATGTTATTATCATACAAAGGTAAATCCACAGTATCAAGTTCTGTTCTGCAAATAGAAAAAAGCACAGCCGATGATGGTGAATTCGATATTGAAGAAATGCAAGAAGAGCGCACTGCTGATGGTAAAATATTATCAAAAATATTAACTGATGAAAACCCTAAATCTTATTGGGTTGCAGAGGCTAATGATGATAAACAGTGGATAGAAATTGAAATGCAAAATGTTGGAATGATTTACGCATTGCAACTTAATTTTCACGATCATGAGACGGGTATTTATACACGTGTAGAAGGTCTTCGTCATCGCTATACAATTGAAGCATCTCTTGATGATACAAACTGGGAAACTATTGTTGATAAAAGCAAAAGCTATAAGGATACACCTAATGCATACCTCCCTTTAAGCCTTCCTGTAAAAGCTAAGTATGTACGTTATAATAACATCGAGGTTCCAGGAAATAACTTTGCCATGTCTGAGGTACGCGTATTTGGTTTGGGCGAAGGGAAAATACCATCAAGCGTTAAAAACTTTAAAATTAGCAGAGAAGCAGATCCACGTGATGCTGTTATGTCGTGGGACGCTGTTAAGGGCGCTCAGGGTTATAATATCCGTTGGGGTATTGCTCCCGATAAATTATACCATTCGTGGTTAGTTTATGATGTAAACGAGCATAAAGTTCCATCCTTAGATAAAGGAACGGGTTACTATTTTACCATAGAGGCTTTTAATGAAAATGGAATATCCAAGAGTACAAAACCAGTGCTCGTTAAATAAGTATCTAAAATCAAATAGTTGTAAATGCAACTATAAAACTACCAATAGAATCTTCACGTTTGTATAAAGCGTGAGGATTCTAAAATACAGTTATCAATATACAATCCATAAACTAAAGTTTGATGAAAAGGTTAATAAATACACTACTAGCGCTTGCTCTTGTAAGCAATCTATTTGCACAAAAAAACGATCACCAAATACTTGAAGAACTTCTGCAAAATACTTGTAAGTTTTACGATATGCTCCGCACTGATAAAGGTTTATATAACGATTATGTGAGCACAAAAGAGAGTTCTGACAGAGGATCTTCTGCCAATATTGGTATGGGCTTAGTTTCTCTTTGTGTGGCTACAGAAATGGGATGGACTAACAATGCAGAAGAGCAAATCATCGAAACCTTAGAAACAGTTTTAGGCATTAACGATTATGGTGTTAATCTAGAGAAAACTGATGAAAATTGTTTCATCCACTTCTTTAATATCCATACAGGCGAATCAATGAGTCATGATTTTAGCCCCATTGACACCGATTTAATGTTAGGTGGAGTACTATTTGCCAAGCGATATTTTCATGAAAATAAGAAAATTGGAGAATATGCCGATCGTTTATACAATATGATCAATCATGAAGTATTTGTTGGCGATTGGGAAAAAGGTCAAATTGCACTTGAGATGAACCCTGATGGTTCAGCTAAAAACAACTACACCTTACCCTACAATGAATATATGATTGTAGCGTGGTTTGCTAAAAATCAGGCTAAAAAGAAGAATGATGCCGCCAATAAGTTGTGGGATAAATGGTATGCTTCAACTCAAAACTTACCACATGCTACCTACACCAGTAAATCGGGCGAAAAATTTGATATCCCTACAGATCATGCCGTAACTAAAGAGTTTACCTCTAATTTTACATTCATGTTTAATTATATGTTTGTGCACGATTTTTCAGTGAGCGAAGAATATCATGAGGCGATGAAGCAAGCTGCACTAGCAGACAGAGCTTGGTGGCATGATAGAAATGATCTTGATGAAATGGGAAAGCAAACATACGAATGGGGAACTACTGCAGGAATTGGCCTAAGAGATAACAATGGAGAATTAGTGGAAAGTTATTGTGTAGATCGAATTTGTGAAATTAAAGACATCAACACAGGTAAAGATAGAAACAAAGGTAAAAACGTAGCACTAAGCGCCATGGCAGGATATTCTGCAGTATTACCAGATTTAGTTCGCGAAGATTTAATTGCAATATATCGAGATTCTCGTGGACTAGGTAAAATGGCACTACCAGCAAGAGAAGGCATTTCTGATGGTGGAGATTACATTTTATGGAAATACAGCTATAGTGACTTAAATTGGCGCCCATCTAAAGTAGAAGGTGTTGATTATGGTTGTATGCTATTTGGATTAGCGGCCTTACCTGAAATGTTAGGAGTTGAATTCTTTCAAGAATATAACGACTTCTTTAATAAGGAAAAGCCAAGTTATAAAAGATAAAATCAAACAACAGTTTGTAAAGGAGAATGGTACATACTGTTCTCCTTTTTTTGTGCCTATTTACCTTCCCCTGCTAACATGGTTCTAATGGTAAATAACGTGAGTTCGATCTAAGCAGCCTTATTAATATGGTCATTATCTATGATGTCTATATTTAAAGAGGGTTTC
>NZ_CANLCN010000019.1:0-105740 GCF_947489045.1 Saccharicrinis aurantiacus | reverse complement strand
CCGAACAGAGAAGTTAAGCCCTATAGCGCCGATGGTACTGCAGAAATGTGGGAGAGTAGGTCGCCGCCGACCTTTAAAAAAGAGCAATTGCATTTATTTGTAGTTGCTCTTTTTATAAAACAAAGGTGAGTCAAAGGACTCGTAAAAAGAGATTGTAATAATACAAAGATATATTGCGGGATGGAGCAGTTGGTAGCTCGTTGGGCTCATAACCCAAAGGTCATCAGTTCGAGTCTGGTTCCCGCTACTCAGAAAGCCGAAAGATTAAGTTCTTTCGGCTTTTTTTGTTTTGTTAAAATGGTTACAATGATCTATAGAGCTAAGTTTATATTGCTAGTGTGGATATAAGTAGATTCTAATTTTGATAGTTTTAGTTTTTTGGATTATCTTTAATATAACTCTGATTAACTTAACTCAAAATATTAAAATTATGAATTCTCTCACCTCTACTAATGTTACCTTTAATTTTCTAAAAGACTCTTCTGAATTTCTAAACTTAGTTTTAGATAATATTACTACAGTGGTTATGTTGTTAAATAGTAAAATGGAATTGGTTGCTTTTAATGAAACTATCAAAACTGTTTTTCCATATAGCAAACATAAGGATTTAAAATATGTTGATTGTGGGAAAGCTTTAGGGTGTTTGTCAAATATAGATAGACATAAGGGATGTGGTAATAATGCTAGTTGTGGTAATTGTGAGTTGAGATTAAGTGCAATAAATTCGTATTTAGAAAATAAGCCCACACATAGAAAAAGGATCGCTAAAGAGGTATATTCTGATGATAGAACTACTAAGCAGATCGAATTAGTTTACTCGACTAGAACATTTGTTTTTAGAGGTGAAAAATATCTTCTATTATTGATAGATCCTGTTAATTAAAAATTTGGATCTACCTGAAGGGTGATTGTTTTTTGTGTTCGGGGATGCTTGAACTTTATATATTCGGCGTGTAGGCATAATCGTTTACTGCGAGTTCCGTATAAATCATCACCTATAATTGGAGTATTTAATCCATTAGAATGTGCAGCATGAACTCTTAATTGATGGGTTCTACCTGTTAATGGATAAAAATAAATACGCGTTTTATCTTCTTCTATACCGATAACTTCCCATTTTGTAACAGCAGGCTTTCCATACTCATAGCAAACTAATTGATGCGGCCTATTGTCTAAATCAACTCTTAACGGCAGTTTAATATAACCGCAAGATTGTTCTATTACACCATCTAGTAGTGCTACGTATCTTTTTTTTATGCTTCTATCTAAAAACTGTTTCTGTATATGCTCATGAGCATCTTTGTTTTTTGCAATTATTAACAAACCAGATGTTGACATATCTAACCTGTGTATTATCACAGGGCCTGTGATTGTAGGATACATTTTAATTATTCTGTTTGCAACACAGTCGTTTTCTGTTTTCCCTGGAACAGATAATAAGTTTTCGGGTTTATTAACCACTACAATATCATCATCATCATAAATAACTTCTAGATCTTCAGTATGCTTTGGAATAAGTAATAGAGGATTAATATCTAACTCAATCCCTTCAAGCATATGTCCTAATATGGGTTTACACTTACTTTTACACGAAGGGTAGTAATATTTGTGCTTTCGAATTTTTGAACTAGGAGATTGTCCCCACCAAAATTCACACATACATATTGGTTGAAGCTGATTTTTGAATGCGTATTGCAATAGTTTTGGAGCAGCACACTCTCCTGCTCCTGCAGGAGGAACCTTTTGTGGTGTATTTTTGAATATCTCTGCTACGGATAGCTTCTGACCTTTGATATTTAAAAATAGGTATTGATTGAATAATTGTTGTTGTAAATCTGCTGATTTTTCTTTTCGTTTACTTTTTAAAGTATCAATCTCATTTTCAAGTTTCTTAAGTTCAACTTCAATAAGTTGTAACTCATCACTAAGTTTCTTATTTAGTACTTTATAATCGTATTGATGTTTTAAACTTTCGTTTTTTAGTTTTTCTTTTAATATTTCAAATTGCTCTTCAGATAAATGAGCCTGGGCATCCTGTCTTTTTTGTTTACGTACTTTCTTAGCAAGTTTCATCTCTTGCCTAAATGACTGAAGTTGAGACTCTGCATTACTTTTTTGGTTAAATAACTTTTCTTTTATCTGAATATATCCAGGCGCTTCTTCTAAGTTTTTAATGGTTTCATTAATTAGGCTAAGTTCATCTTCACCAACTCTAAAGAAACTACCTTCTTTTTGAAGGTCAAATATCGGGGGAACGAAATGAGGGAGTTGATTTTTGCCAGCTAGCTTGCCCGAAAATGCAGATAAATAACCAAGTTGTCCATTTTGGTTTTTTACCACCAAAACACCAAACATCTTTCCTACATTGCTTTTATTAACTCTTTCTTGAATTCCAAAATCATGTTGCCAGTCATTCTGGGATAGTAAATGCTCTTGTAACTCTTGAGCTGCTATCTCTGCTAAAAGATGCGGTTCGTAATTAAAGGGAAATGTAAAGTTACAAGGTAACTCTATATTTGATATTGGTGTTTTGAATGTTGTAAACAATGATTCTTGCATATGATGTTTGAAACTAGAGATGCAAAAATACAAAGCTTTAGCTAATTAACTAGAGCTTTATAGAATCTAAAGAAAGTGTTTTAAACAGACAATAAACGTTTGTACCAGTTTGGATTGATAAAATTCCGAGAGATGCTTTACTTACTTCACAAATTAGAGGGAAGCCGCAATCTACTAAGCATAATGTTCGAGGGGCATCTTCATAAATATTTGTTACAATTCCTTTAATTTGATTCCTGAACGATGTGTTTTTAACAGTTTCTGTCGCTATAACAATATCATCTGGTTTAAGAAATACTCTAACCTGATCGTTTAGGTTATAGTTATGCTTATTTGGCTCAAATAGTATGTTAATTTTATTGCCATTGTTCATGCCATTTAACTGGATAATTCCTTGTTCATTCTCTATTGATTTTACTTGCAAATCTATAATATTTATAACTCCAGGGAATAAGTTTTTTAAGTGTTTGTTTTGTATGATATTTTGTAAACTATCCGAAGAAGTTATCTTCCCATTTTCAATAATGCATAATCTATTGGTTAGTTTGAGGATGTCAGGAAGATCGTGACTTACCAGTAGAATTGGAATTTGTAGTTTTTTTGCAGCAGTAGCTATGTATGGAATTATTTGTATTCTAAGCTGTTGATCTAACGCACTAAAGGGTTCGTCAAGTAATAACACTTCAGGATTTGTGAGCAATGCTCTTCCTAGAGCTACGCGTTGTCTTTGTCCTCCTGAAATATTTTTAGGTAAGTGATCTTGTAAATCTCTTAATTCTAATAGACTAATTATTTCCTCGTAGTTTAATTTAGAGTTGGCGTTGCTAGTAAATCTTTGTCCGTATAAAAGGTTCTTTTTAACGTTAAGGTGAGGAAATAGTCTTCCCTCTTGAAAAACATATGCTACCCTGCGTTTATGAGTTGGAACAAAAATCTTTTTGTTAGAGGAAGAAAGAAAGCGATTCCCAACTTTTATTTCACCTTCATATTTCAGTCCAACCCCACTGATGCATTGCAATAAAGTTGTTTTCCCCGCACCACTTTTACCAAATATGCCTGTGATTCCGGGTGGGAAACTATTTTTCATCTTAAAATCAAATGTGCCAACTTTTAAGGATATGTCAATTTCTAAACTCTGCATCGTTTATTTTGTTAGGTTTTTCTTTTTCTGATAGAAATATTCCGAGCCAATTATAGCAGCAAAAGATATTATTACTGAAATCCCGACTAAATAGAATGTCTCATGTTCTTGTCCAGGAACCTGCATCTTTGCATATATTGCAAGAGGTAATGTTCTTGTTTCACCAGCAATATTTCCTGCAAAAGTTATTGTAGCTCCAAATTCACCTAAGCTTCTGGCAAATGCTAGAACAAATCCTCCAAGTATTCCGGGTGTAGCTAATGGTAAGGTTATATAAACGAAAGTTTGTAAAGGTGATGCACCTAGTGTTTTAGATGCCTGTTCTAGGTTTGGGTCTACCATTTCCATGGCTACCTTTACAGATCTCATGATTAATGGAAAAGAAACAATAGCACTAGCAATTACAGCCGCTTCAAATGTAAATGCTATTTTTATGTCAAATGTATTTTTAAGGAATGTTCCTAACAAACTATTTGACCCTAATAGGATCAATAGCAAATAACCAGTTGTTACAGGTGGCATTACCATTGGCAAGTGAAGAATTGCTTCAATAATTGATTTGCCTTTAAAGTTTCTGCGTGCCAAAAAATACCCTATTATAATCGCAATTGGCAATGCTATTATAGAGGTATAAAGGGCTACTTTTAATGATAACCAAATAGATAAATAATCGTTTGATGTCATATTTAGGTTGTTTTTCAATTTATCACTAAAGTGATGCCATAAATATTTAAAGAATGTAATAACCAAAAAGCAGATCTACTAAAAAACTCATTTATAATCATTAATAGCACTTATATTAATTTCGTTTTTATAAGAAAAATAATAGCGGATTTTCATTCAAGGGCATTTACTACATAATTGTAATTTAATATATATTGGAAATACATTTTAAGTACTGTCTGTTAACTATATTAGTAGTCAATGTTATGATTTAATTTGTACATATCATCGTCTCGTTGAATGAATCCATTTGTTCATGTAATAATAGCTATAGTTAATCACTAAGTTTTAACATTCGTAAGCTGTAATAAGTATAAATAATTGTATTAATAAAAGTTAAATTTATAAGAGCTCATATTAATACGACCAATTTAATCCCTTAATATAAGCTTATGCATCAAACAAAGCGTAAAAAATTACTTTTAGTAGATGACATGGATGTCATTTTAGACGTAATTATGATTCACCTCGATGAATTTGAGCAAAATTTTGATTATGTACGTGCTAGTAATGGTAGGGAAGCATGCAAGCTTGCATTGGTAGAACAACCAGACCTTATATTAATGGATTGGGAAATGCCTGTTATGAATGGAATAGAGGCTCTCGGGATTCTTAAAAAGAATGCAAGAACAAAAGATATCCCGGTTGTTATACTTTCAGGTTTTACTGAATCCGATAATGTTAAGGTAGCTCTTGAAACTGGTGCTGTCGATTATATTAGGAAACCAATTGATTCTGTTGAATTGATAGCTCGTGTCAGATCTGTTCTGGCATTAAATTCTGCCTTTGAAGCCCTCAAACAAAAATCTCAGGAGCTCGTAATTGAAAGAGAAAAAGTTGAAAAAATACTCCGAGGAGTTATTCCTTCTCAGGTCATAAATGAGATTAAGGACTCAGGACAAATAAAACCCAAGCGATATAAACATGCCTCAGTTATGTTTGCCGACTTAGTTGGTTTTACTCAAAAAACCAATAAGATGTCGCCAAAAAGGTTAATTGATGAGCTAAATGATATTTTTTCAGCTTTTGATAGAATAGTTGCCAATAATAATTGTACCAGAATAAAAACAATTGGTGATGCATACTTAGCAGTTGCAGGTTTACCCATTGAAGACGATGATCATGCGAAGAACCTTGTAAATGCTGCAATAGAATTCAGAAGATTTATTGCCCAAAGAAATAAGACTAAAAATATAGAGTGGGATTTAACTGTGGGAGTTAATAGTGGAAGCATAATTGGAAGTTTAATTGGCCATGAAAACTTTTTATTTGATATTTTCGGAGATAGTGTAAATGTTGCTGCTAGGCTGCAAGGTCAATGCTTACCTATGCGAATTGCAATTAGTGAGAGTACGTATTATGGAGTATACAAACATTTTAATTGCAGTTTAAAAGGAAACGTTGAAATGAAAGGAGTTGGGAGTATGAATGTTTATAATATTATAGATGATTATAGACAGTCTCAGATTGATTTAATTGATTTTGCCCATGATAACGTATCATATAATATTTTTTAATATTATTTTTCTATATGTGTATAAACTAACTAATCCTCCTTACTTTCATAAATCAGAAATATCGATACAAAACAATAGCTATTGTTATTAATAGCATAGTATTTAATTACTAAAATTAAAAAGTAATACATAATTACTTATAGCTTCATTTTTTAACTTTAGGATAAAAATATAAATAAGGTTTTTAAAGCTTCTATTATTTCGTATACCTTGTTATATGTCATGATTTCGATAATCTTTAATATCTATTTTTGATTAAATAAAACTTAAAATATAACTATCATGGAGGCACAAATAAAGGAGTTCATGGATGGTGTTAGGATGAAGAACCCTGGCGAAGATGAATTTTTACAAGCAGTAGAAGAAGTAGTTGAAACAGTCTGGGATTTTTATCAAGAAAACCCTCATTATAAAAAGGCCAAAATTCTTGAACGAATGACAGAGCCTGAACGTGTAATCATGTTTCGTGTTCCATGGGTTGATGATAATGGCGAAGTTCATGTAAACAGAGGCTTTAGAGTTGAGTTCAATAGCGCAATTGGCCCCTATAAAGGAGGTTTACGTTTTCACCCAAGTGTTACTTTAAGTGGATTAAAGTTTTTAGGCTTCGAGCAAACCTTTAAAAATAGTCTTACGAGTCTCCCAATGGGTGGTGGAAAAGGAGGATCTGATTTTAACCCAAAAGGTAAAACTGATTTTGAAATTATGCGCTTCTGTCAAGCCTTTATGAGCGAGTTGTATCGTCATATAGGACCAAATACTGATGTGCCTGCCGGAGATATTGGTGTTGGAGGTAGAGAAATTGGTTATCTGTTTGGGCAATACAAAAAATTACGTAACGAATTTACTGGCGTATTAACTGGTAAAGGAATAGAATATGGCGGAAGTCTGATTAGACCTGAGGCTACTGGTTATGGAGCCATTTATTTTGTGCGCGAGATGTTGGCAGAAAAGGATGATTCTTTAAAAGGTAAAACTGTAGCTTTATCTGGGTTTGGTAATGTTGCTTGGGGCGCGGCTACAAAAGCTGTAGAGCTAGGAGCAAAAGTGGTTACATTATCAGGACCAGATGGATATATTTATGATGCTGAAGGTGTAAGTGGAGATAAAATTGATTTCCTATTGGAGCTTAGAGCTTCAAACCAAGATATTATTAAACCATATGCAGATCAATTTGGCGTTGAGTTTTTTGAAGGCAAGAAACCTTGGGATCAAAAAGTAGATATTGCAATTCCATGCGCTATTCAGAACGAACTCAATAAAGAGGATTGTGAATTGTTAATTGCCAATGGTTGTACTTTAATTGCTGAGGCTTCAAATATGGGTTGTACAGCTGAAGCTGCTTTTTTAGCATCAGAGAAAATTAGCTTTGCTCCAGGAAAAGCAGTTAATGCCGGAGGAGTTGCTGTTTCAGGATTGGAAATGAGCCAGAATAGTATGCGAATTAATTGGAGTGAAGAAGAAGTTGATCAAAAACTCAATCAAATTATGACTAATATTCATAAGGTTTGCGTTGAGTATGGAACTGGATTTGATGGTTCGGTAAATTATATAAAAGGTGCTAATATTGGTGGTTTTGTAAAAGTAGCCGATGCGATGATGGCACAAGGAATAGTATAAAGGCATAAATCTTTTGAAATATAAATAGCCTCGAAGAAACTCTCTTCGAGGCTTTGTTATAATAGTTAGGATATACAATAATGTTAGAATAATTAATAATTTTGCAAATTAGGTTAGTATGTCTGTCTTTAAACAGTTCAGTGCTGTTGTTGGTTATTCTATTGTAAAGATTCTAATACTAATTATTATACAAAGAATTTAAAGTAAATTACTACTATTATGATTATTGATACGCATTCACATATCTATTCAGAACAATTTGATGAAGATAGAGATGCAATGATCCAAAGAGCTTTTGAAAGCGAAACTCAAGTTATTTTAATGCCGAATGTTGATGTAGCTTCAATTGAACCCATGCTTCAAATAGAGGCTAAGTATCCTAATAATTGTTTTTCAATGATGGGTCTTCACCCTACATCTGTAAATAAAGATTATCAGTTGCAGCTAGATGAAATGTATAAAGCTCTTTCTCAACATAAATATATTGCAGTTGGAGAAATTGGTATTGATTTATATTGGGATAAAACTTTTGTTAATCAACAAATAGATGCATTTAAGCAACAGATTACTTGGGCTAAAGAATTTGATTTACCGATAGTGATACATGCTCGTGATGCTTTTGACGAAGTTTTTCAAGTTATGGATGATATGGGAGTGAGTGATATCAAAGGAGTCTTCCATAGCTTTACAGGTAATTATGATCAGGCAATTAAAGCGCTCAGTTACGATGGATTTAAGTTGGCGATCAATGGAGTGGTTACCTTTAAAAATTCTGGATTAGATAAAGTAGTAGAGCAATTATCATTAAACGACTTAGTATTGGAGACTGATGCGCCATATCTCACACCGACTCCATACAGAGGAAAAAGAAATGAACCTAAGCATATCAGTTTAGTTGCAAAAAAAGTTGGAGAGATATTTGATGTATCCACCCAAGAAGTTGCAACGATTACAACACAAAATGCAAGAGCTTTATTTGCTTTGCCAGCATAACAATTTTACAAAGTAGAATTCTATTATCAATTTTAAATACCCTAGATAAGTGAAGAGGAGAGTACTAATTATATATACAGGTGGAACAATTGGGATGGTTAACGATCCTGAAACAAACTCTTTGGTGCCGTTTGACTTTGAGTTAATAGAAGAGAAGGTTCCTGAATTAAAACGATTTGATTTTGTTGTCGATTCTACAACGTTTAATCCCATAATAGACTCTTCTGATATGAACCCTGAGGTATGGGGGAAAATTGGTGTTTTATTAGAAGAAAACTATGATCTATATGATGGTTTTGTTGTATTGCACGGAACAGATACGATGGCATATACGGCAAGTGCGCTTAGTTTTATGGCATTTAACCTTCGAAAACCTATTGTTTTTACGGGGAGTCAGTTACCAATGGGAACCCTTCGTACTGATGGGAAAGAGAATCTAATTACGGCTTTAGATATCGCCTCAACTTATCAGGATGGATTACCGATGGTACCTGAGGTATGTATCTTTTTTCAAGATAAGCTATTTAGAGCAAATAGAACTACCAAATATAATGCAGAGCACTTTAGAGCTTTTAGGTCTGATAATTACCCACCTCTTGCTGAAGTTGGAATACACATAAAATATAATCATCCTTATATTCTTAATTCTGAAGAAAAAGGTGAATTTTTTGTGGCTAAAAAAATGAATACTAATGTTGGGTTGTTAAAGGTATTTCCTGGTATGGACAGGAGTTTTTTAGAAGCAGTTTTAAATGCTCCTGGTCTAGAAGCAGTTGTTCTTGAGACATTTGGATCTGGCAATGCACCTACTAAGAAGTGGTTTTTAGAAGCTATTGAAAAAGCTGTCCAAAACGGATTAATAGTTCTAAATGTAACACAATGTTTAGCTGGTCACGTAGAAATGTCGAGATATGAAACAGGTGTTCATTTATTAGAGGCAGGAGTATTTAGCGGCTATGACATCACCACAGAGAGTGCTATTACAAAATTGATGTATTTGCTAGGTAATTGTGAAAGTAAAGAAGAAATTAAAGTAAAGTTAAATAAATCATTAAAAGGCGAAATATATATTTAGGCTTTGTATTTGCCGATTTTTTTGTATTTTGCGCATCTGAAAAATTCAGGATTTCAATTATTAACTTGTTTATTGCGAATAAGAAGGGATTTATAGCATTAAACTACAGTATTAACAAACTAATACAAACAAAAATTTTTTACAGACTATGAAAAAGCTATTTGCGTTTTTTGCAGTTTTCGGGATGCTAACATTAGGTGCATCAACAATTTATGCTCAAGATGAAACTGGGGCAGAAGTAGAAACTGTTGCTGAAGAAGGAGCTACTGAAGAGGTAGCAGTTGAAGAGGTTGCTGAAGAAGCTGCTACTGAGGTAGAAGCTGAAGCGCCTAAGGGTATTCACAAACAAATTAAAGCGAAATTCATCGAGGGTGGTGCTGGTTTTATGAGTTTTGTAGTATTAGCATTGATTTTTGGTTTAGCGCTTTGTATTGAGCGTATTATTTACCTAAATCTTGCATCTACAAACACTAAGAAACTTCTTCAAAACATTGAAGACGCTTTAAATGAAGGCGGTGTAGAAGCTGCAAAAGAGGTATGTCGTAACACACGTGGCCCTGTTGCATCTATCTTTTACCAAGGTTTAGATCGTTTCGACGAAGGTATCGATGTTGTTGAAAAGTCAGTTGTTTCTTACGGATCTGTTCAAATGGGTCTTTTAGAGAAAAATCTTACTTGGATTTCATTATTTATCGCTCTTGCTCCTATGTTAGGATTTATGGGTACGGTAATTGGTATGATTGACGCGTTCGATAAAATCCAATCTATGGGTGATGTTTCTGCAACAGCAGTAGCAGGAGGTATTAAAGTTGCACTTATTACAACTGTAACAGGTTTGATCGTTGCAATGATTCTTCAAATTTTTTACAACTACATCGTTTCTAAAATTGATGGTATTGTAAATAATATGGAAGATGCTTCTATCTCTTTATTAGATATTTTATTAAAGTACAACATGAAAAAATAAGTTAAACATGAGTAAACTTGCAAAAATAATAACTTATATACTATTTGCGCTAATTGCTGTTTCTGCTGTTTTCGTTGTTATGCTCTTTACGGGTGGCGAAGTTGTAGGAGAAACATACTATACTCCTGTTTATACTGATAATTTTTTGAATTGGGCTAAGTTTTTAGCAGCAGGTGCTGCAGTCCTAACTTTATTATTTGAAGTGTATCATGTTATAGTAAGTCCAAAAAATGCTGCACGTAGTTTAATTTCTATTGCGATATTAGCAGTTATTGCATTAGTATCATACAGCTTAGCTGATGATACTGCATTACAGCTTGGTGGATATGAAGGAACAGATAATGTACCTTCAATGTTAAAAATGACTGGTGGTTTTATGTATAGTACATATATCCTTTTAGGGGGTGTAATTGTATCTATCATTGTAGCTGAGGTTTCAAAAATGGTTAAATAGTAGTTAATTATGGGAAAAAGATCTGTACCAGAAGTGAATGCCGGGTCAATGGCCGATATTGCATTCCTTCTACTCATATTCTTCCTTGTTACAACTACCATGGATACCGATTCAGGTTTATCACGACGTCTTCCTCCTCCAGTGGAGCAAGAGGAAACAGATACTCCTCCTATTAAAGAAAGAAACGTTTTTACGGTTCTTTTGAATAGTAAAAATCAACTTCTAGTAGAAGGGAAACCCATGCGAGTTGAAGAACTCAAGGATGCTACGAAGGAATTTATTTTGAATGAGGGTCGAGATGAAAAATTACCAGAGTTTAATCAGGTAGAAATTGATTATTTCGGCTTATATGAAGTTTCAAAAGGAATTATCTCGTTGCAAAATGATAACGGAACTCAATATGCAAAATATCTAATGGTTCAAAATGAACTTCAGAGAGCATATAGTGAGTTGAGAAATGAGTTAGCTCGAAGAAAATTCAGGAAAGATTATGCCGACATCGAAGATGAGGAACAAAAGGCAATTAGAAAAATCTATCCACAAAGAATTTCTGAGGCAGAACCTAAAAATATTGGTAAAAATTAATTGGTATGGCAAAGTTTAGAAAGAAAAAAAGTGGAGAGCAACAAGCGATCAACACAGCTTCTTTGCCTGATATCGTATTTATGCTACTTTTCTTTTTCATGGTTTCAACAACTATGAAAGAGGTAACTTTAAAAGTTAGTATACAAGCTCCAGAAGCAACTGAGTTAGCTAAGTTGGAAAAAAAGAGTTTGGTAACTTACATTTATGTTGGTGTGCCTACAAAGCAATACCAATCGATGTATGGTACTGAGCCTAGAGTACAACTGAATGATCAGTTTGCAACTGTGGCAGATATTCAAAGTTACATTGCACAAGAGCGTGATGCTATGAAAGAGAATGATCGTCCAAAGATGACTACCTCAATCAAAGCGGATTATGATTGTCCAATGGGTATTATTACTGAAATTAAACAGGCACTGCGTAAGGCACAAGCTTTAAAAATTAACTATTCAGCTCGACAAAAAGTTGAGTATAATTAATAGTTAATTATGACATATAAAAAAGGGATTCGTAAGAATCCCTTTTTTTGTGCTCTATATTTTATAATACGCTTTCCCCGTGTTCCGTTGTATCTGTAATATCAGCCTCTTCAAAACTAGTCATGTCATTTATCATGGCAATTGCACCTTCAATTATTGGATACGCCAATGCCGCACCTGTGCCTTCACCTAACCTTAAATCAAGGTCAAGTATTGGATTTCCTTTTAGAAAGTTTATCATTAAACTATGACCGCCTTCTTTTGATTCGTGTGAATGAATTACATAATCAATTACATTATTATTGATCGCATGTGCAGCTAGTAAGGCTGAGGTTATAATAAAACCATCATTGATAATTAGCATATTAAGCTCCGCAGCCTTTAACATACCGCCTGTTATAGTGGCAATCTCGAGTCCACCAAATTGGCTTAGAATATCAATAGGGTCATTTGAAGTTAGATTATTCTCTATGGCAGTGTTTAGTACTTTAAATTTGTGTTTTATGCCATCTGTGTTTAGCCCACTTCCTGCACCAACACATTCTTTAAGTGGAATATCAGCATATAAACTTAAAAGTATTGATGCAGGTGATGTATTTCCAATACCCATTTCACCAAAAGCAATTACATTGCATCCTTTTTTGTGAATATCAGCAACTATTTTAGCTCCATTTTCTATTGCCTGAATGCATTCTTTTCTTGTCATAGCTGACCCTTTCAGGAAGTTGCCTGACCCTTTTTTTACTTTAGCATTTATTATTGAAGTTGATTCGTTAAAATCATAATCTACCCCAGCATCTACAATACTTAACTCTATATTGTATTGTTTAGCTAAAAGTCCTATACCACCGCCGCCTTGTGAAAAATTAATCATTTGTTGCCATGTGATTTCTTGGGGACAAGGACTAACACCTTCCTCACAAATATTATGGTCTGAACCAACAACTACAATATGAGGTTTGCTTAGTTTTGGTTGAAGTGTCTTTTGTATTTTAGCAACTTGAAAAGCTATTTTTTCGAGTTTACCTAATGAACCAAGTGGTTTAGTTTTGTGATCAATCTTGTACTTTATCTTATCATCGAGATCTGTACAAATAGGATCTATTTTGAAGTTTATCATGATTCTTAATTTAAGCTTATTCGTTCTATTATAAATATGTTTTGACTGGAGATGTGATTAATACCATTTTATTCAGCTCATAAAATTAGTATTTTTGATAAATATCAACTGAATAATATATGGAAAGCGATAATAAAGTTCAACCATTAGGTTTTTTTGCAGAAACGGCTTTTAGCAACCTGATGCAGAATCGGATTCAAACTGTATTATTAATATGCAGTAGTTATGATGCTTTCTTATTGGAAGAGGATGGTAGAATAGAAGAACAAATATTTAATGAGTATGTATCGTTAAATCTTAGATATCCACCAAAGTTTATTAGAGTAAGCTCTTCTGAGGAGGCTTTAAAGCATTTAGAAACTCATTCCATTGATTTAATTATATCGATGTTAAGTATTGGCGGGATGGATCCTTTTATTTTAACGCAAACTATTAAGAGTCGGTATGAGGATATTCCTATTGTAGTATTAACTCCTTTTTCCCGTGAAGTTACACTAACCCTTAGCCGAGAAGATACCAGTGCGATCGATTATATTTTTTGTTGGCTTGGTAATGCCGACATCCTTTTGGCTATTATTAAGCTCATCGAGGATGAAATGAATGCAGATCATGATGTAAATCAAATTGGTGTACAATGTATTATTCTTGTTGAGGATTCTGTACGATTTTATTCTTCTTATTTGCCAACAATTTACAAGATTGTGTTTAATCAGTCTAAAAAGTTTATGACTGAAGGTTTAAATGAACACCAAAAGATGCTCAGAATGCGTGGGCGTCCGAAAATATTAATGGCTAGGGATTATGAAGAGGCAGTTAATTTATATGAGAAGTATAAGTCAAATGTTCTAGGCATTATTTCTGATGTTTCATTTAATAAAGAGGGAGTAAAATTTGAAAAAGCAGGTGTTGCATTAGCGAAAATGGTGAAGCGTGAGAACCCTTTTATGCCGTTTTTATTGCAATCTTCAGATAAAGAAATTGGACTAATTGCACGAGAGATAAAGGTTGGGTTTCTGCATAAGTATGCGAAGAATTTATTGCACGAGCTCAAGCATTTTTTGAAAGTATATTTAGCTTTTGGAGATTTTGTTTTTGTTGACCCGGTTAGTTTAAAGGAGGTCGCACGTGTTAGTAATCTAAAGAGTTTACAAGAAAAGTTAAGTACTATTCCTGATGATTCATTGCGTTATCATTTTGAGCGTGATCATGTTTCTAAATGGCTTAATGCAAGGGCTCTATTTCCAGTGGCAGAAGTTGTTAAAAGCCTAAAGGTTGAAGATTTTGATTCTCTTGAGCTGACAAAAAGGTTCTTAATTGAAACGATTTCCAATTATAGAATTTCCAAAAATAAGGGTGTAATAGCTAAGTTTTATCCTGATAAATATGATAGTTATGTTAGGTTTGCTCGTATAGGTAACGGCTCAATAGGTGGTAAAGCGCGCGGTTTGGCTTTTCTTAATAATATGATTAAGAAGCATAGCGAGGAGTTGTATTTTGATAATGTTGATATTTCAATACCACGAACAGTTGTAATCGGCACTGATGTTTTTGAGTTATTCATGGAGTACAATAATCTTTATGAAATTGCATTATCTGATTTACCAGATGATGTAATACTAAAAAGATTTGTAGAGGCTAAGTTACCAAGCATGTCTAAACTATATCTAGAAAAGTTTATCACAGTAATTAAAAATCCTATAGCTATACGTTCCTCAAGTGTTTTGGAGGATAGTCATTATCAGCCTTTTGCAGGCATTTATTCTACCTATATGGTGAGTAATACCGATTCGGAGGAGGTGGTTATGAAACAAATTGGTGATGCCATAAAATGTGTATATGCTTCTGTCTATTTTAAGGCAAGTAAGGCTTATATGGAGGCAACAATGAATATTATTGATGAAGAGAAAATGGGAATTGTTCTACAAGAAGTCGTAGGTCAAACCCATGGAAATAGATTTTATCCTACCATATCTGGTGTTGCTAGGTCTGTTAATTTTTATCCTATACCTCCAGAGCAATCGAGTGATGGTATTGTAAATGTGGCGCTTGGTTTGGGAAAACAGATAGTTGAAGGTGGTGTTTCTTTGCGTTTTTCTCCAAAATTCCCACAAAAGTCACTGCAGTTGTCTACGCCTGAGTTTACGATTCGTGAAACGCAAAAGAAATTCTTTGCCTTAGATATGGATAATACCAGTTTTGTGCCATCAACAGATGACGCTGTTAACTTACTTCATTTGGATATCAAAAAGGCAAAGGAGGATGGAGCATTACGATGGTTAGGATCAGTATATGATTATCAGAATAATATTATTCGTGATGGACTGCATGCAAAAGGAATTCCATTGGTGACCTTTTCTAATATTCTGAAGCATGATGCTTTTCCACTTGCAGAAGTAGTTGAGCGAGTGATGAAACTTGGCCAGAAAAAGATGAATCAACCGGTAGAAATTGAGTTCGCTGTTGACTTGCAGGCGAAAGGAGGTCGTCATACATTTTATCCCTTGCAAATACGCCCTATTGTTGATGATGATGAATCGATAAAAGAGGATTTGGAATCATGTGATGTCAACAATGAGTTATTGTTTTCAAGCTCAGCTCTAGGTAATGGTGTTATTAGCGATGTTTGCGATATTGTATATGTTAAGTCTGCTAAGTTTGATGCATCTCGTACCATAGATATGGTTCCTACTGTCGAAAAAATCAATAAAGTTTTACGAGAAGAGAATAAGAATTACTTGCTCATCGGACCGGGAAGATGGGGTTCGCAAGATCCTTGGTTGGGTATTCCTGTAAAGTGGCCACAAATATCTGCGGCTAGAGTTATTGTTGAAACATCTCTTGATGGTTTTGCAGTTGACCCTAGTCAAGGGACACATTTTTTTCAGAACCTTACATCTCTTCGAGTTGGGTATTTAACTTTGGGGAAAGATGAAGATAAGTTTGATGAGTCGTATTTGAATGAACTACCTGCGGTTTTTGAAGATGAATTTATTAGGCATGTTCAAGTATTAAATCCAATATCAATGAGAATTGATGGAAAAAAAGGAATAGCTGCCATATCATATCCCAAATAGCTCGAAATTTTCAATTGTTTGAGAGTTTCGATTTAATTTTCTCAATTAAGGTATCCGGTTGGAATGGTTTGCTCATATAGTCATCCATTCCAGCATCTAAACAGCGCTGTTTATCCTCAGGAAATGCATTTGCAGTTATCGCAATAATTGGGGTGTGGCTATTGGTGCTTTGTTCAATCTCACGAATCTTTCTGGTTGCTTTTAAGCCATCCATAATTGGCATTTGCACATCCATAAGAATTACATCAAACTTTGCGTTTCCGAATTTATTTAATGCTTCTTTACCGTTGTTAGCAACTTCTATCTTTTTTACCATATTTTTTAGGTAGAGGAGGATAATTTGCTGATTGCTTATATTATCTTCCACAAGAAGGAGTGTCGCATTCTTCATTTCTATTGGTTCCTTATACAGCTTCGTGTCGGTGTCCAATCTCTTTTTTATTTGTAAAACTGAGCTGCTGTATTTATTTTCTTTAAAAGTTATACCAAATTCAATGCACGTTTCATCAACTTTGGGTGTTATAATTAAGGTATGACCATCTTGCTCTATTAATTTCTTAGTTAATTCCAACTCTAAGAATTGAATGTATTTTGTACTATTTAGCCTAAATATTTCTTGTTCTTGTATTAAGCCATTTGAACTAAATTCTTTAGGAAAGGGAATGTGTCCGTGGGTAATTATTTTAAACATCAGATTAATATCACCAGGCATGCCATTCGTTTTTGCTACCTCAATTTTAAGGGTCTGGTCTTCACTAATATTATATTTTGCTATGCTATTTAAGATATTTAAAAATATCTGTTTTGTTTTAATTGAATTACCAATTAATGAGTTAGGAATATCAGCAGAAAATGAAAGGCTAAACTTTTGTTTGGCGTTATTATTTGAAAATATCCTAATAGTATTGGTAAGTGTAGAGTAGAGGTTAAAACTAATTTTTTCTTCCGGAATTGGGTTTATATTAACCGATGAATCTGTCACAAGGTTGGTAACAACACTAACTAGGTTATTGGCAGATGCGTGAATTGTATTAATATAGTCTCGCTGATCTTCTGTTAATTCTGTTTTGTCAAGGATGTCTAGAATTCCAGTAATGTTACTTAATGGGGTTCTTATCTGTCTTGATAAGTTAGAGATTTGTTCATCCTTAGAGTTTTTGCTGTTCTGAGTATTAATCACATCCTGCTCTTTGGAAAGCATTACCTCTGCATATATAAATTTTAAAGTATACGCTATGATAAATGCAAAACAGAAATAGATTGAAAATAACACCATTAGATTTATGGAGTATTGAGTTGCATTCGGTATTATTTTAGAAAAGAGAGTAAAGTCTAAAATCATAAATGCTAGAATAAATAAAGAATGATAGGCCCCTTTTTTTCTGCCAAATAAATTAATGACTATAAAAGGGAATATTCCTACCCAAATTATATTTATTCCGGAAGTACCAGAAAAGACGATAAAAAAGATGAAAGTAATACTTACAAAAGCGAATAAAATCTCTTTGTAATAAGTGGTAGACTTACCACTACGCCCCATTACTAAGTAGTTTGTAGCATATAAAATGCTGAATAGTAATAATGGTCCGGCAAAGAATAAATCCTCTTCCAATAATGAAACAATTCCTTCAGAAAAAACGATTACAAATAAAAAGAAGTTAACAACGTTAGCAAATAGTATATTTGTTTTCGATTCTACTTCAATATTTTCATCTTGATCGGTAGAAAAGTGCATTAAGAATCGGTTGATTAATCTCATCGTATTTTTGTATTTAAGTTAGTGGCCATTATAACACTTTTTAAAAATAATGTTGTTAAAAAGTAACCTTTAACTATATTTTTCGAAAGAGCTATTGACTGCATTATTTAAAAGTAGCATCATTATTTTATTAATCTATTTTTTTAGTAAAAAAGTACCTCAAAAAAAAGAAAAAGCGATATGAAACAAATTTTATCAACTATAGTGGTATGCTTATTTTGTTTAAATGGAATAAGCCAGAAGCTTTCAACAGAAAAGGATTATAAAGATTTTTTTGATACCAAAACTTATGTTGTGAAAGATGAAAATCCAATGTCGGATTTTAACTTTATGATTCAAAAGGTGATGCCTAATGTATGGGATGTTACAGATTACGAAATTATTTCAATTAAAGAGTTTGAGGAGAAAAGACGTGATCCTTCATATTCATTTATTGTAACTTCTACGGTAACTTTTAATAAGGATAAAACAAAAGCCAGATATACTTTTTTGAGTTTACTGATGGGGGCTGATGTTGCCAATATATCACAAATGCCAGACTTGTGTTCAATTCCATTGTCGTATGTTCGCGTTGAGGATGATAGTTACGCCTATAAAATGGAAGGTTTTATTCGTTTTATTCAAGATCATGTTAAGTTGGTATCTAGCAATCCAAGCATGATAAACTCAAATATTTTTAAATATTACAATAAAAATATTCAAAGTTTAAAGGATAAGACTTTATTGTTGGTAAAAGATGATTTAACATCAGAAACCAATTCAATTAGTAAAATTAAAAGTGTATATCCATACGATGTGAAAATTGTTTCGCAAGAAGAAGTTGAGGAGGCTATTGCTGCTAAAGATGACGATGTTGTGTTTTTACATAAAGTTGGTCCTGAAGGAACCAAGTATAAAGCACGTTGTTATAAAATTGTTATTGGTGCTGCAGATTCAAAGTTTTATTATTTTGATTATCATATGGTAACTCCGAAAAAACGTGATGGAATGTTACTGAAGGATTTTAAAACAATGGGAAAAAAATAAACAAATAAGTAATATAATAGCAAAGCTCAACTGAATTGTCGGTTGAGCTTTTTTTGTGATCAATTTTAGTTAAATTCGCAGTTCAAATTAATAATAAAAATTTACACTTTTATGTCTGACGATAAGAAGGTTATATTCTCTATGGTTGGGGTGAGCAAAGTTGTGCCGCCACAAAAAAAAATACTTAATAATATATATTTGTCTTTCTTCTATGGGGCAAAAATTGGTATCATTGGTTTGAATGGTTCTGGTAAGTCTACACTAATGAAAATTATTGCCGGTGTTGACAAAAACTTTCAAGGTGAGGTGGTTTTTTCTGCGGGTTATTCAATTGGCATGTTAGAACAAGAGCCGCTTCTTGATGAGGCCAAAACGGTGAAGCAAGTTGTTGAAGAAGGGGTGCAAGAAGTAGTTGATGTATTGGCAGCTTACAATGCTGTTAACGAAAAATTTGCAGATCCAGAGGTATTGGAAGATCCTGACAAGATGCAAGCTTTAATGGATGAGCAGGCTAAATTGCAAGAAAAAATTGATCAACATGATGCTTGGAATTTAGATACAAAGTTGAATAGAGCGATGGATGCATTACGTTGTCCTGATGAAGATAAGTTGGTAAAGCACCTTTCAGGAGGAGAAAAGCGCCGTGTGGCATTGTGTAGATTATTGCTTCAAGAGCCTGATGTTTTATTATTGGATGAGCCAACTAACCACCTTGACGCAGAATCTGTACAATGGTTAGAAATGCATTTGCAGCAATATAAAGGAACTGTTATATCAGTAACGCATGATCGTTACTTCTTAGATAATGTAGCTGGTTGGATTCTTGAGCTTGATCGAGGTGAAGGTATTCCTTGGAAAGGAAATTATTCTTCATGGTTAGATCAAAAGACCAAAAGAATGGAGCAGGAAGAGAAAACTGTTTCTAAACGCAGAAAAACATTAGAGCGCGAGTTAGAGTGGGTACGAATGGCTCCGAAAGCACGTCAGGCTAAATCTAAGGCGCGTTTATCTTCATACGATAAACTATTAGATGAAGATGTGAAGCAGAAAGAAGAAAAGTTAGAGATTTTTATTCCAAACGGACCTCGATTAGGAGATAAGGTTATAGAGTCGCATAAAGTAGCCAAGGCTTTTGATCAGCAATTGCTTTTTGAAGATCTTGAGTTTGTTTTGCCTAAGAATGGTATCGTAGGGGTTATTGGTCCTAATGGTGCTGGTAAAACAACTTTATTCCGGATGATCATGGGATTAGAGGATGTTGATTCTGGTACTTTTGAGGTTGGAGAAACTGTTAAAGTGGGCTATGTGGATCAGACTCATGAATCCATGGATGAAGAAAAAACAGTTTATCAAGTTGTAGCCGACGGACAGGAAACCATAAAAATTGGAGGACGAGAACTTAACTCTCGTGCTTATTTAGGTCGTTTTAACTTTACAGGAGGAGATCAAGAAAAGAAATGTGGTGTTCTTTCAGGAGGTGAGCGAAATCGTCTGCATTTGGCAATGACATTAAAAGAAGAGGCAAATGTTCTTCTTCTTGATGAGCCTACCAATGATATTGATGTAAATACCTTGCGTGCCCTAGAGGAAGGTTTAGATGATTTTGCTGGATGTGCTGTTGTTATATCGCATGATCGTTGGTTCCTCGATCGCGTAGCTACGCACATTCTTGCTTTTGAGGGAGATTCTGTTGTATATTATTTCGAAGGATCGTTTTCTGAATATGAGGAAAATAAGAAAAGAAGACTTGGAGATGTTGGACCGAAGCGTATTAGATATAAGAAGTTAGTGAAGTAATTCTAACAAAATATAAAGGCTATTCATTTAATGAATAGCCTTTTTCAATTGATTAATCTATTTGTTTTAGCGGCAGTTCAAAGTAGAACTTAGACCCGATGTTAAGTTCTGATTCCACCCAAATTTCGCCATTCATCATATGAACTAGGTTTTTACATATGGATAAACCTAAACCAGTACCTTTTTCTTTCTTTAAATCACTATTACTGATTTGTGTAAACCGATTAAAAATATGCTCTATATCGTTAGGATGTATTCCGATACCACTATCTTTTACCGCAAATAAAACACTATCATTACTGCTCTTTGCTATTATCTCAACAGTTCCTTCCTTGGTGAATTTAAGCGCATTATTTATTAGGTTAGTTAAAACTTGTTGTATTTTATATTTATCGCCATTATATGTGCTAGAGCTGAGTTCATCTAGTGTAAATATGATCTTATTCTGATTGAGTAGCGCAATTGAATTAAAGAAATTTTGTAACTCATTAAACAACTCATGAATATTAAATGGTCCATTCTCAAGTATTACTTGTCCAGTTTCAATTTTCGAAATTTCTAATAAGTCATTAATTATTCCCAAAAGTTGCTGACCGTTATTGAGTATTAAATTTAAATATTCTTGGCGTGTGCTTGGATTAATAGTCGGATTCTTAAGTAGTTCTGTAAATCCTATAATGCCATTCATTGGAGTGCGAATTTCATGGCTCATATTTGCTAAGAACGCTGATTTTAATCGGTCACTTTCTTCTGCTTTTTCTTTAGCTAATACTAACTCTTCATTGGTTCTTAATAAATCATTTTTTACTTTGTTTCGTTCCCTTAAGTCTCTAACTATTGTTAAATAATAGCTTTGATCGGGTTTTGTCGAATTCATTTCAATCGGAATTCGTTCTCCTTCTTTTGAAACAATATAACGTTCTAGGATGATGGTGCCACCCTTATCTAAAGTATCAAATTGCAGAGGTGAGTTGGTTAGTGATTCCTTATCAAATATTTTTGAGATGTGTTGGTTGATAATTTCATCTTTTTGATAGCCAACCATATTTAGGAAGCCATGGTTTACATCTATTATTTTACCTTCAAGATTACCTATTAAAATGCCATCTCCAGCATGTTCAACAACGGTCCTATACTTTTTTTCGCTTGCTTTTAGTTTCTCTGCAACTTTTAGATGTTCAGTTATATCCCTTAAAATTACTACTCTAGATTTTGCAGTTTCATTGAGTAAGTAGTTTTTACCCCGAACTTCAGCAATGAAGGTTGATCCATCTTTTCTTACGGCAGCAACGTTGTAGGGTTCTTCTGATCCACTAATCATCATATTGTAAGCCAATTCTTTGTATTCGGGTAAAATAACATCAGTGGCATACATGCCGATTAGTTCTTCTAATTTGTACCCTAACATATCACAGCCACTCTGATTTGCATCTACACAATATCCATTTTGAGTAATGAATATGCCTTCAAAAGTGGCTTCTGAAAGAGCCTTGTATCGGGATTCTTTTTCTATGTATTCGTTTATTAATGCTGATTTTTCGTCATTACTTAATGTGTCAAAATCATCATTAGAATCGGGTTTTATATATCTTTTCATTCTAATAAATTCAAAAAAGTATAAGCAAATTGATTGGGTATTATCAATACATCTAGATCTCAAGTTATGTAAAAAAATAATAGTACTCTAAATTATAGAATACCTTTATGGTGTGAATTAAAATCCTAACGATAGATGCATTGATTCTTTAGATTAAAAATAAGACTTCGCTTTATAAAATGAAGTGGATCACAAATTTGCTCACCACCGCAAGATTGCTGTTAATCATTATTTTTATAAGAATATACCTTGGAGTTGGTGTAATTTTCTACTTTTGTGTTAGTTAAGCATTATTGCGAATAGGTAGATGGGGAAAAGTAAAAAGAAATCGGATTCAAAGAAGGAAACAACTGCGTTAACACCTAGTGCTTTGCGCAGGACTAGGAAGGCTACATTTATGCTTAATGAGAAGGAGGAAGCTGCTATAGATGCTTATTGCAAGAAAAATAGAATCAAAAATAAATCGAAATTCATGCGAGAAGTGTTAATGCGTACCGTTATGGATCACTTTATGGAGGACTATCCAACCCTTTTTGATAAAAAGGATATGGATAGAATTATTGTTTAAAATTGTAGCGTTTTAACCCACTCAGTTAATCTATAATCCGTTAAGTCGGGCTCATTATCTTCATCTAAGGCAAGGCCAACAAATTCACCATCTACAACAGCTATTGACTCCGAAAAATCGTACTCATCAATTGGCCAGCTGCCAATAAAGTTAGATCCTTTATCTTTTATTAGTTCAAAAAGTTTACCCATCCCGTTACAATAAGTATCAGGATATGTAAATTGATCTCCGAGGCCAAATAATGCAATGGTTTTGCCATTTAGATTGCAAGTTACAAGTGTATCCACAAAACTTTCAAAATCATCTTGTAAATTCCCAACTCCCCAAGTTGATGTACCTAAAATAAGGATGTCAAACGATTCTATTATTTCTTGAGATGCTTTTTCAACCGGAGTTAGTATCGAATTTGGTATTAAATCAGCGAGTTTTTCTGCAACAAATCGAGTATTCCCGACAGATGATCCGTAAAATATTCCAATTTTTTTCATAGAATAACTGCTTTTAGTTGTTAGTGATTAGGTAGCAGAACGTGATGTGCTGCAAAATGTTTATTTATTTCTTCTTGATAACAAAAATGCCATCCCTAAAAGGGAAAATAACTTTTTCTACTCTGTTATCATTTTTAACCATTTTATTAAAATCTAAAATACCCTTGGTGTATTTATCATTGGGGTCTAATTTCTGAATGACCTTTCCATCCCAAAGAATGTTATCGGCTAATATGTAACCACCAGGATTTAAGAGTTGATAGCAAATCTCATAATAATCTGGATATTGCCTTTTATCACCATCCATAAAAATTAGATCGTATTTTTTGTTTAGTGTCGGCATAATATCCATGGCATCGCCAATATGCATTTTTATCTTATCGGCATAGCCTGATTTCTGAAAAAAACTTTCGGTAAAAGGTTTTATTTCATCATCAATATCAATGGTATCTATAAAACCATTTTGTGGTAAAGTTTGCGCCATGCAGATGCACGAATAGCCAGTAAATGTGCCAATCTCTAATATATTGGTTGGCTGCACCATATTACAAATCATTTTAAGGATTTGTCCTTGTAGGTGGCCCGATAACATACGAGGACGAAGAATTTTTAGATGCGTTTGTCTATTCAGCTCATATAGCAGCTTATCTTCGTCGTTAATATGGTCTAGTATATAATTTTCGAGTTCAATGTCTGTTTTGAACATACTGGTATTAATTATAGGTAAACAAGTTGTGAAAATTGGTCGGGATTAAAGGTTTGGTTTGCAATTTCCATTAAATCGGATGCACTTATGGCATCAATTTTTTCATAAATATATTCTAAAGAATCTACCTTGTTATAAAGCAAATAGCTTTTAGCAATGTTAAGCATTAAGCTTTCTTTATTTTCAGATGAAATGGCAATTTGACCTTTTAATTGACGTTTGGCCTTGTGCAATTGCATTGCGCCCAATTTATTATTTCTGAGATCGGCGAGTTCTTTATGAACTATTCGAATACTCTTATCGATATTCTTTTTATCGGTGCCTAAATAGATAGAGAAAACTCCTGTGCCATAAAATGGGGTATAAGTAGATTCAATGTTATAAGCAATTCCTCTTTTTTCTCGGAGTGACATATTCAATCTACTATTCATCCCCGGACCACCCAATAAGTTATTTAGTAGGTGCAAGCCTAATCGGTTAGGGTGTTTATAGTCAAATGCAGTACCTCCAATTATAATATGGCTTTGATAGGTGTCTTTATCAATTGTGATATTTTGTGGAGATGTTTTAATAATTGAATCGCGCTTGTTAATTCTTGGATTTGATTGAATATGACCAAAATATTTTTCAGCCAAGCGTACCACTCGTTTAAAATCTTCACTACCAACAGAACAAAATACCATTTGATCAGTATGGTAGTTGTTCTTCATAAATGTAAATATATCTTCTCGGGTAAAGCTTTTTAGCATTTCAGGTGTGCCCAGGATGTTTCTGCCTATGGCATGGTTGGGGTAAAGTAGTTCTTCAAAATCGTCGAAGATTAATTCGGCCGGAGAATCTTTATACGAGTTGATTTCATCAACAATTACTTCTTTCTCTTTTATTAATTCTTTTTCAGGAAATATAGAATGAAAAGTAATATCAGCAATCAAATCCATCGATCGCTCATAATCATCTTTCAAGTAGGTAGCATAAATACATGTCTCTTCTTTAGTAGTGTAGGCATTTAATTCTCCGCCTACATCATCAAGCCTGCTCAGTACATGATATGCTCGCCTCTTTTTAGTTCCTTTAAAAACTACATGCTCAATAAAATGCGCCATCCCATGCTCATGCTCCTTTTCGTCTCTCGACCCTGCATTTATTATCATGCCACAATACCCAACTTCCGATTTTTCGGGTTTGTGTATGATGCGTATTCCGTTTTCTAAAGTATGTGTATAAAATTCCATAAAAAAATATTGGAGTGCAAAAGTACTAAAGTACAGCGTATTTCAATACCTATAGCAATAAAAATAATAGAGAAACTTTAAAAAGAATTTTGAGGTATAAAATCTTTGTGTATATTTGCACCGCCTTAAACAAAAGGCCTACCTGCAGAACGATGCAGGATGAATGAAATAACAGTTGGTGCCATAGCTCAGTAGGTAGAGCAATGGACTGAAAATCCATGTGTCCCTGGTTCGATCCCAGGTGGCACCACCAACAAAAATGTGGTTCTGTTTTGCAGAAAACCTCAGTTGAAAAGTGAGGTGCCATAGCTCAGTAGGTAGAGCAATGGACTGAAAATCCATGTGTCCCTGGTTCGATCCCAGGTGGCACCACATTTAAAGAAACCCTGATAGATTTTTAATCTGTCAGGGTTTTTTGTTTTATAAAATTTAGGAGAATTATAATTGAATTATCTTATTTAAGGCAGGGTGTTCTATGCTGTCGATAATTTCCAATAGGTATGTGTTGTGATCATTCTCTTCTAAGAAGATCCCATCTATTAACACATCTAATATATTCTTGAGTTCATTTGCAGCAAGGCTAGATAGAGTGCTTTCTGCCTCCGATGATGAGTTTAATATAGATATGAGAATGAATGTGTATTTTTCCTCAATAGCCCTTTGAATACTTAATTCGTGTTCTGTTTCTTTCTTTTTCCAAATTGAATTAGTAACCCATGAAAAGTACTCTGAAAGAGACGGGAAGTATTCGTCCTTTTCAACCTGATTTAAAGTGGCGATTGACATCACATGATCAAGATTATATAGAGTAATTTCTTTCATTAAGTTTTAGGGCAATTGATATTTAATGCTTTGTAAAACTAATATACTTTTTTTACTTTCAAAAATTAATCGAACATAATAGTGCTTTTAGCACATAAAAATAGCATTTAATCAAAAAGATAAGTAAGTGTGGTTATATGTGAAACCTTACGTCTTTCGTATAATAGCTCAGTATTTATGACTAAATATTAATCATAAATTTATTTTTAATTTATACTTATTTAAAAGTCCAATTACCTCAGGAATATCGAATTGTGCACCTTTCATTATGTTTAATTCAGGGTTGATCGTATAGTTCTTGGCTTCAGAAAAATTAGCTTTTTCGAGATTGCAACCTTCAAAAATGGCAAATAGTAAATCGGAGGCCTTAAAATTTGCTGACTTTAATTGACAATTACTGAAGTCAACTTCTTTTAATTGGCAAGATGAAAAATGTGTATTGTTCAGTTTTTGAGAGTAAAAAACCGAATGGTTTAAAATGCAATTACTAAAGTTTAATGATAAGGCAAAAGGATTGCATGTGTCAAATTGCAAACCGAGCATCTTGCAATTATTAAATTTAATATTCTGAAAGGATGTTGACATGATGGCGCAAGAGCTAAAATCACAGTCGGTAAAATCACAATCAATGAACTTGAAACTGGAAATATCGCAATTGGCAAAATTGCAGTTAATAAAAGAGCAGTACTCGTAGTCGCCTTGTGTTAGTGCAGATTCGAAGAAGTTTTCATTCTCGAAATTCGTATCATTTATGTAGTGCATTGTAATTAAATATGTCGCTTTTTATAATACTTGTTTAGGTTTAATAGCTTTTAGGTAAATAATTAAACCATACACAAAAATTGGAAAGGCAATGTATAAGTGCCTGCCCGTATAATTTCCTAAATAGCTATTGTATAAGAACCGACTCTCGATTGTCATAGTATAGGTCAGAATCGCTAAGAACATTGTTACGGAAGCTTTTCTTCCAGAATGTTTTATTTGATATAAAAGAATATTTACTCCAAATATTAAGTAAAATACGTAACCTAAAAGTCCGGATTTTAAAATGGCATTCTCAGAATCTGTTCCTGCGACCTCCTCCATCTTTATAGGAATATTTAAAAACCAAAAACCTTCTATTGTTAGGTGGTTTGATATGCTTATCCCGAATAATGACGAAAAAGCAAACCCAAAAAATAGAGGTAGCCAAAATTTAATATTGTGTTGCATATCTTTTTGTTTACTTGAAAGTATACTCTTATTAACGTGCTAATGTTTCTTTAATTGTGAGTATTATTCGTATTCACGAATGGAATGCCTTAACTGTTATTCGTATTCACGAATGGAATCCCTGAACTGTTATTCGTGTAGGATTAATTGCTTTTGGGTAGGAAGTATAGGAAGGTGCTTGTTTATCACCTTCCGTTTTAGTTTTTATAAATTATTGGATAGGTAAGCTGATAAAGTATTGACAAACTCATTGAGTTTTTCGTAATTGATTTTGTCAGCAGTATCGTTGTGTGTATGGTAATCGGGGTGTAAGCCTGTTGTAAAAATGGTAAAGTTTGCTTTTTTAGCGAAGCTTGCCTGATCGGATGCAATCCTAAATATTAAACGAGTAAATGAAATTCCATTATTCTGTAGTTTAAGTGAGCTCTTTGAATCTTTTAGATATTTCTTGTAGCTCTTGTCAAAAGCCCTTCCTTTTTCTCCTTTTGATATTGCTAGAATGAGATTTTTGTTTTTTTTCTTATTCTTTTTATCTCGCCCAATCATATCTGCATTAATCACAAAATCAACATTCTCATCTAGCTGCTCAGCTAAATATTCAGAACCCACTAGTCCTATTTCTTCGGCATCGAATAAGCAAAAGTAAATATCCTGCTTTGGTAATATTTTATTGCTTTTCAGATTTTTTGCAATTTCTATTACCGCAGTTGTACCAGAAGCATTATCATCGGCACCCGGGTAATAATCTGTTTCGGCTGCAACTTTTGTTTTTCTAGAGTAGAGAGAATCAATATGGTCGTAATGCGCACAAATAATCAGAGGTTTCAGATTAGGGTTACTTCCTTTCATTGTGCCTATCACGTTCTGGTATTGTTTGGTGTAAACAGAATCGGGTTCTTCGCTTATGCTAAAACTGGTTTTATTCGCAATAAAATCTTTGTTTGCCAAATAAATGTTTAAGCCATTGATACGCTCTTTAAGTGCATTAAATTCTTCCTTATCTCGCATATATTCAGAGGAGCCATATTTGTAACAAATTTTAGCCTCGTGGTATTTATTTGTAGCGTTGAGGTTTTTCATTTTAACACGTACGCCTTTTTTCTTGCTATCCTTTAGTAGAAATATGAAGTTGTGAATGCCTTCTTTTTCTTTTAATGCCACAGCCTCTTCAAAAGCCTGTTCCATTTTAGCCACTTCAATTGGGTAAAATAAAGTACTGTCTTGATCTGCATCTTTACTAATTAAAAATTCGGATTCATTTAATAGAAACTCGTGTTTATTGATGTTGTAAATTTCGCTAGTGTCGTTATCCTTAATTAAATAACTGGGCTTATGTGTTGTGTATTCCTTTTCAAAAAACTGAAAGTATTCCGTAGAATCGGTGTAGGGGCTTATGTCATTCTGTCTAAACTGATCAGCAATGTATTCTGCAGCTTTATATCCTTCGGGAGTTCCGGATATTCTTCCATTTAATTCTATAGATGTGAGGTATTCAATGTGTTTTTTTAAGGTATCCACATTTGTGTTTTGCCCCTCACTATTAAGCGCAATTAATAGTAAGGAGATAATCATTAAGTTTCTCATTGTTTAAGGTATTAGTTTATTTATTGATCAAAAGTAGTTAATCATAATAATACCTGCGCTAAAAATTCTGTTAAACAATCTTATTTTTAATCATCTATAAATCAATGTATGATATGGTATAGGGTTTACCATGAGCCGTATTTACAACTCCCTCTTGCACCATTAGGTCGAAGTTTGATATAATAAGTTTGTTATCATACACTATTAAGTCGGCGGGTTGATCTATTTGTCCGTTGGAACCATCGTTATCCGGATATTCAGCAAGTATGCTTACTTTTTGTTTGGTATCTATCTTAAAAATTTGGTTCTGTAAAAACCCAGCCACATATAAATTTCCTTGGTCATCAATGTTTATGCCATCGGGTCCGGCTGTAATAGGCAATTGTGCATATACTTCTTCGTGAGTTACCTTGTTGTCTTTCAATGTTAATTTATAGATGCGAGCATCACCTAAATTGCCTACAAATAAGTGCCCCGCTTTATTAAATACTAAGCCGTCTAATCCAAATTGTCTTTTTGGGTTTTCGGTTTTTGAGGTATAAATTAGGTTCTCATCCGAGGCATCGTTGTTTACTTTAATATTTCTATCAGCAATATTAAAACAGTATACGCCACTTGTTAAGTGCTTGGTTTTAAATTTGGGTAATGCAGTTTGAGTTACATACACTGAATTATCGTGATATCTAATTCCGTTAATGCTTTTAAATCCGTATGCTACGGTTTCAGAATTGACTATTTTATTGTTTTCAATGCTTAAGCACAAGAGTCTACCTTGTTCTTTATTCTGATTATCGCAAACAAATAATTTACCATTAGGGGCGTAAGCAATTCCCATTGGTTTAGCTCTCCCGGTTTGTTCCAAAACAGGAACCTCTCCTATGGTGCTAACGGTTCCGTTTTTATCAATGCGCATTAGAATGCCGGGTTTGCTAGCATCGGCATAGTTAGGGCATGAGAGCGTTAAGCTGCCATCAGGAGCGATATCAAAAGCATCGGGAGTTGGGCATTTATCGGGCAGCTCAGCAAATAGTTTGGCTGGTTGTAGCGTATTCGATTGTGATGGATCTTGAGCAAGTACGCTGCTCGAAATGATAATAGTTGCCACAAATGAGGCAAAAGTAAGTTGTAATGTTTTCATAGACTTTGTTTTTGCTTACTAACGTTCGGTTTGAAGATATGTTTTTAGCTATCAGTCTATTATTCTGGAGCCTTAATAAAAAGTATTTTATACAGTGGCACGCTATTAACCATTGTTAGCACGCAATTATCAAAATTAATTATTGTTAGCATCAACAATGTTGTATCAATTATAGAGTGAGAATTATTCATTATATTGAGAAACCCCTTAAATTGATATTCATTATGAAAGAGTCTCACTACATACACTTACTCAAGCGTGCTCAGTTGGGCGTGTCTCCAAATCAATTGCAAAATATCCCAAAATCAAGAAAGACTGCTGTTGATAACTTATTTAGTAAGGCTGAAATTAAGTCGCTCAGTATCGATTATTCCGATATATCTTTCACAAACATGCAAAAGCTCAGTCCGCAAGAGCGCATGAAGTGGCAAAAGATGAATCGTGAAAAACTTCAGGAGTTTAATTTAGTGTGGTTTAACCGTATGGCCAGTGATCATCAAAATATTCAAGAGCGAATGGTGTTATTTTGGGCCAATCATTTTGTGGCCAGTAGCAAAAATATAAAGCATGCCGTTCAGTATAACAACTTGTTACGCGAGCATGCCCTGGGTAATTTTCGCGAGTTTGTTTTGGCGGTATCCAAGGATGCGGCTATGATTCAATATTTGGATAATAATAAAAATAAAAAGGAAGCACCCAACGAGAATTACGCTCGCGAGTTGATGGAATTATTTACGCTAGGGCGCGATGTTTTATATACCGAGTCGGATATAAAGGAAGCTGCTCGCGCCTTTACGGGTTGGAAGGCTACGCCTGATGGAAGGTTTTTAGTTGCAAAGCGTCAGCACGATGAGGGTGAAAAAGTATTTTTGGGTAAGAGAGGTAATTTTAGTGGAGAGGATATCGTAAATATCATACTCGTAAATAAAGAATGTGCACAGTTTATATGTACCAAAGTTTACAAAGAGTTTGTGAACGAAAATGTTGATGCTGCTCGCGTTAAAGAATTATCAGAAGTGCTTTATGCGAACTACGATGTAGAAGAATTAATGCGCTATTTGTTTAGTGCTAAGTGGTTTTATAACGAAGCGAATATCGCATCAAAAATAAAATCTCCGCTCGAAGCTATGGTAAGCATGTATGCACTAATGCCCTATCAAATTGAAAAATCAAAGCAGTTAATGAGCATGCAGCGTGTTATGGGACAGGTATTGCTTAATCCGCCAAATGTTGCCGGTTGGCCAGGCGGACAAAGTTGGATTGATAGTAACACTCTGATGTACCGTATGCGCATGGCATCTATCTTGTATCAAGGTGGTGTTATTGATTCAGATAGTGATATGGCTTCAATGGAGCGCTCAAAAGGAAGAGAAAAAGTAACAGTTTCTGTTGATTGGAGTTATTTAGATGAGCTGTTTCAATTGAGCAATCGGCAACAAGCCATTTTGTTATTTGGTAAACAATTAAGCGATGAGGTGTATGCCCTGGTTAACGATACTAAGCCAAAAGATAAGTTAGTTAAGATGTTATCGGTTCCCGATTTTCAAATGTGTTAACAATAGCGTCCTAAATGTTTTAAGAAATTGTACATATATTATTGTTTATTAAAAAGGTGTCAAAATTGGAATTTTTATGAGTATGTATTTAAGCGCCTCGTAGGTTGGCCTCTTTACAAATAGGATTCGTTTTAGCTGAAGCTATAGTAAGTTTGGGAAGTTGAGAGCTTTGCTCGAAAATCGCCCAAACGCACTTAAGCTTTAGATAAATAAGAACCTATTTGGAAAGCAGCCTTGATTTTCTTTGCTTACTTTCTTTCATCAAGGAAAGAAAAGTAAGTCGGGCCTACCTGCCGGTAGGCAGGTTTGGGTTGAAAACCCAATACGTAATATTATTTAGGACAACAATGATGTGTTAATCAAGCACCCATAATTTATTCTTTTTAATGTAAAATTAAGTCGATAAATATGAAGCGCAGGACATTTCTTAAATCAGGTTTAGTAGCGAGTAGCGCTGCATTTATGCCTCAGTTTCTAAGCGGAGCCTCAGCTAATTTGCAATCTGCAAACGGAAACAAACTTGTGGTTATACAACTAGCAGGGGGTAACGACGGATTAAACACCCTCGTTCCTTATCAAAACGATATATATTATAAAAGCCGACCTAATATTGCCATTCCTAAAAATCAAGTATTAAAACTTAACCATGATTTAGGGTTTAATCCGTCCTTAAAAAGCATGGCTCAGTTTTTCGAAAATGGCGAAATGAGTGTGTACAATCAGGTTGGATATCCCAATCAGAATAAATCACACTTCCGGGCAACCGATATTTGGTTAACCGCCAGCGATGCCAATCAGTATTTAAGCACAGGGTGGTTGGGTAAATACCTCGATGCAGACTGTCAGAAACCACATCATGCCATTGAAATAGGCACTAGCTTATCCTTGGCCCTTAAGGGAGATAAGGGTTACGGTATGGCTTTCGATCATCCTTACACGCTAATGCGAACGGGTAACACTGATTTTTTTAAGCAGCTCCGAAATCTATCAGCTACTGATTCAAAATCAGAATACCTTTATAAAACCTTTGTGCAAACGCAGCAAAGTACCGATTATATATTCGATAAATTCCGCACCTATAAATCCACCATCACCTATCCGAACAGTGCAAATGGGCGCTCATTAAAAACCATAGCTCAGCTTATTGGAGCAGGAGTGGATACCTCTATTTATTACCATTCTATAGGTGGTTTTGATACGCATGGTGCACAGTTGGGCCGACAAAAACAGCTTCATCAAAATTTAGATACTGCCCTTAGTGCTTTTGTGAACGACCTCAAGCAAAGTAATAATTGGAATAGCACACGCATTCTTATTTTCTCGGAGTTTGGCCGCCGCATTAAAGAAAACGGAAGCAAAGGAACCGATCATGGCAAAGCCAGTAATGTGTATGTGTTGGGTGGAGGAATGGATACGCCCGGTTTTCAGAATGGCAGTACCGATCTTACTAAATCAGAAAATAATGATTTGTTGCACACTATGGATTTTAGGAGTATTTACGCACACTTGCTTAAAAATTGGTTAAACTCTAAAGTAGGTTTGCCATCAAGCGGGTTTACCACATAAAGTCATCGTAATTATTTGGGCAAAATACGGGCTTTCCATTATACCAAAGCTCCGCCTTTGCTCACATTGCCATCTGCCTTACGTGGGCTTCCTCTGGTCGCCTCCGTAGTCAGGGCAAAGTGGCAAAAGCAAATCTTTGCTGCCACTTCAATCCCTTTTGCAGTCTCCATAAGTTAGGAGTTCTGTGCATTCATTCGCTATTGCAAGCTACCATAACTTTCCTCAGGCTGTAAAGCAATTAATAATTAACAATTACCAATTGATAATTATTTTATCTTTGCGCTATAATAATAAGGTAGAATGAAGAAAGATATAGCATTACGCTTAACGCCCGAACAGGCGTCTGATGAGAAGAATTATAAATCACTGGTGGCTAAAAAAATGAAAGTTAGCCCCGACAAGATCACTGCGATACGAATTCGCAAAAGATCGATAGATGCACGTCAGCGTAATGTAATGGTTCAATTGTACCTCGATGTTTATGCCAACACTACGCCACCCGAACAAGAATTTCCAGAGTTTGAGTATAAAGATGTTTCATCAAAGCCCGAGGTTATTGTAGTAGGAGCAGGCCCTGGTGGTTTGTTTGCTGCATTGCGTTTAATAGAGTTGGGTTTTAAGCCCATCGTATTAGAGCGTGGTAAAGATGTAAACGAGCGTAAAGTAGATATTGCACAACTGAATAGAAATCAAGGCGTAAATCCCGAGTCGAATTACTCGTTTGGCGAGGGTGGAGCAGGAACCTATTCTGATGGTAAGCTTTACACACGAAGCACCAAGCGTGGTGATTTTAAAAAGATATTAAACGTACTTCATTTTCATGGAGCGCAAACCGATATATTAATCGATTCGCATCCGCACATCGGAACCGATCGTTTGCCATCGGTAATCAAAGCCATGCGCGAGTCTATTCGATCAGCTGGTGGAGAAGTGTTATTTAATACTGCAGTTAAAGATTTGGTTTTAGCCGATGCTAAAGTAAAAGGTGTGGTTTGCGCCGATGGAACAAAACTAATGGCCGAAGCTGTAATATTGGCTACCGGACATAGTGCCCGCGATATATACACCATGCTTAATAACCTATCTATTCAGCTCGAAGCCAAAACATGGGCTATGGGCGTTAGGGTTGAGCATGCACAAGAGTTGATTGACCAAATTCAGTACCATTCGCCAGATGGAAGAGGGGATTATTTACCTGCCGCTTCCTATAGTTTTTCGTGCCAAGCACAAGAGCGTGGGGTTTACTCATTCTGTATGTGTCCCGGCGGATTTATAGTGCCAGCAATGACGGGCGAAAACGAAATGGTAGTGAACGGTATGTCGCCATCTAAACGTAACTCACCCTATGCTAACTCAGGAATGGTAGTTGAGGTAAAGCCCGAAGATATCCCTGATGAGTTTAAAAAGCATGGCGTTTTGGCTGGTTTAGAGTATCAGAAAGAAGTAGAGCGTTTGTGCTACATTAATGGTGGTAACGGTATTGTTGCGCCGGCACAACGATTAACCGATTTTGTAGATTCTCGATTGTCTTTCGATTTACCCGACACCTCGTATGTACCTGGTACAATTGCTTCGCCTTTACATTTTGTATTGCCGGAAGGTATTACCTCGCGTTTGCAAGAGGGCTTCTCTCAGTTTGGCAAATGGGCCAAGGGTTTCCTTACGGAAGATGCCGTGGTATTAGGAACGGAATCGCGCACATCATCGCCAGTTCGTATTCCTCGTAGCCCGTATACATTCCAACATCCGCAAATAGAAGGTTTATTCCCATGTGGCGAAGGAGCAGGTTATGCCGGAGGTATTGCTTCATCAGCCATTGATGGAGAAAAATGTGCCGATGCTGTGGCCGAGATGTTAAAATCCTTAAGTTAGTTCACAGTAAAGAATCTTATTTCAATTCAGATGAGGCTTGCCCAAAATCAGCAAGGCATATTTCAGTTTAGATATGGCTTGCCCAAAATCAGCAAGGCATATTTCGTTTTAGATATGGCTCGCCCAAAATCGGCAAGGCATATTTCAGTTTAGATATGGCTCGCCCAAAATCGGCAAGGCGTATTTCGTTTTAGATATGGCTTGCCTAAAATCGGCAAGGCATATTTCGTTTTAGATATGGCTTGCCCAAAATCGGCAAGGCATATTTCGTTTTAGATATGGCTTGCATAAAAAAATAAATCCTACCAAAACCTCCAATTACCTTACTAATTCACTACTTTTTTGTAGAAAATAGACCAATACCCTCCTTATTTTCTTGGTTTTTATTAAAAAAATATAAAACAAAAAGCCTCACTCTGCATTTATTGCTGTTTTTAAATTACAAAAGTTATTTTTAAGAAATTAAATTCTTGTACCACCCAAGGGTTGATTTGCAGATAAGAGGTATGTCTTATCATTTTATTTTGTGAATATATTGGGGAGTTAAGCTACGTTATGTTTATTAGGGTCGAGTTTGTGTAAATCATAAATGCAGACTCTAACTGTTGCGTATAGCATTCAAGCCGTCTGGGCTTATTTAGAACACCTTAATTTTATTTAATCTAAATAGTTTATTAATTTTGCAAGCGCATGTTAAACGCGTGCATTTCTAACAATTGAACTCTAATAAGTTTTGCTTGTTAGAAGGTAGAATTTATAGTAGAAAATTATGGCAGAAGACCAAGATAAGATATTAGAAGAAGTAACGGGTAGTGAATATAAATATGGGTTTTCTAGTGATATAGAAACCGAAACAATACCCAAGGGCCTTACCGAAGATGTAGTGCGCTTAATCTCGGCAAAAAAAGAAGAGCCAGAATGGATGCTTGAATTCCGTTTAAAAGCGTTTGCCCATTGGCAACAAATGGAAACGCCTGATTGGGCTCAATTAAATATTCCTGAAATAGATTTTCAAGATATCATATATTACGCCGCGCCTAAGCAAAAACCACAGCTTGAGAGCATGGATGATGTTGATCCGGAGCTAAAAGCTACCTTCGATAAATTAGGGATTCCCTTAGAAGAGCAAAAAGTACTTTCAGGAGTAGCGGTTGATGCAGTGATCGATAGTGTATCTGTGAAAACTACTTACAAAGAAACTTTAGCAGAGAAGGGCATTATATTCTGTAGCTTCAGCGAAGCTTTGCAAGAGTATCCTGACTTGGTAAAAAAATACGTAGGCTCAGTTGTGCCTTATACCGATAATTATTTTGCCGCATTAAACTGCGCTGTTTTCAGCGATGGATCATTCGTATATATCCCCAAGGGCGTTCGTTGTCCTATGGAGCTATCTACTTACTTTAGAATTAACGCCATCAACACAGGTCAGTTTGAGCGTACCTTAATTGTTGCCGATGATGACAGTTATGTAAGTTACCTCGAAGGATGTACGGCTCCTCAGCGCGACGAGAATCAATTACACGCCGCAATTGTTGAAATTGTTACCATGGAACGTGCCGAAGTAAAATACTCAACGGTTCAAAACTGGTATCCTGGCGATAAAAATGGTAAAGGTGGTATTTACAACTTTGTAACCAAAAGAGCCCTTTGTAAGGGCGATTACTCAAAAGTAATGTGGACTCAAGTAGAAACAGGTTCAGCCATTACATGGAAATACCCAAGTTGTATTTTAATGGGCGACCACTCCAACGGAGAGTTCTACTCAGTGGCAGTAACCAACAACCATCAGCAAGCCGATACAGGTACAAAAATGATTCACATTGGTAAAAACACCCGAAGCTTAATTGTTTCAAAAGGAGTTTCTGCTGGTAAAAGTCAGAATAGCTACCGTGGTTTGGTTCGTGTGAATAAGAACGCTGAGAATGCGCGTAACTTTAGTCAGTGTGATTCATTGTTAATGGGCGATAAGTGTGGCGCACACACATTCCCATATCTCGAAATCAATAATAGTTCAGCTGTTGTTGAGCATGAGGCTACCACTTCAAAAATTGGAGAAGATCAAATATTCTATTGTAATACCAGAGGTTTATCAACCGAAGATGCAGTAGGATTAATTGTGAACGGTTACGTTAAAGATGTAATCAATCAATTACCAATGGAGTTTGCAGTAGAAGCACAAAAATTATTACAAATTAGTTTAGAAGGAAGTGTTGGATAAGACACAAGTAGCAAGTATCAATATTTAAGATGGATACTTGACAACACTAAAAAACTATTATATAAACAACATCAAATTCAAGAACAGATCAAACAGATAGTTTTACTACTTGTGTCTTGATACTTGATACTAATTTTAGAAAAATGTTAGAGATAAAAGACTTACACGCCAAAATAGACGATAAAGAAATACTAAGAGGAATCAACCTTACGGTTAAACCAGGAGAAGTACACGCCATTATGGGACCCAATGGTTCAGGTAAAAGTACCTTATCATCGGTTCTTGCCGGTAGCGAGGTGTTTGATGTATCAGCCGGAGAGGTTAACTTTTATGGTAAAGACTTATTAGACTTACCTGCTGAAGATAGAGCCCGCGAAGGCTTATTCTATAGCTTCCAGTATCCTGTTGAAATTCCTGGAGTTAGTATGGTTAACTTTATGCGTACTGCCCTTAACGAGCACAAAAAATACAACGACGAAAAGCCACTTTCAGCAAGTGAGTTTTTAAAGTTAATGCGCGAAAAGAAAAAGGTAGTTGAAATTGACTCTAACCTAACAAACCGTTCTGTAAACGAAGGTTTCTCGGGTGGTGAGAAAAAGAAAAACGAGATTTTTCAAATGGCAATGCTTGAGCCTAAACTATCTATCTTGGATGAAACAGATTCAGGTTTAGATATTGATGCCTTACGTATTGTGGCTAATGGTGTAAACAAGCTAAAGTCGAAAGACAATGCAACCATTGTAATTACGCACTACCAACGTTTGTTAGATCATATTGTACCCGACTTTGTTCACGTATTATATAAAGGACGTATTGTAATGTCGGCCGGAAAAGAATTGGCATTAGAGTTAGAAGAAAAAGGTTACGATTGGATTAAGAAGCAATTCGAAGATTAAGAACCCGTAACGGAGTATCAACTATTTAAAACTTTGAGCCATGAGTAGCACGGGTATAGATAAAACAGAACAAATATATGTTGACCTGTATGAGAATAATACAACACTATTAAATAGAGTTGTTTCTGATGCAGTTTCGCAACAGCGAGATAAAGCCATTGAATTATTTAAAAGCAATGGTATTCCCCGAAGAGGAAACGAAAATTACAAGTACTCTAAATTAGAACCTTACTTTAAAGAAGAATATAAAACTGATTTTCAACACGAAGTTTTTAATCAGAATTTAGATGACGTTTTTAAATGCGAAGTTCACGATTTAGATGCCACCACTATTTATTTAATAAATGGATGGTATTACCGCAAAAATAAGTTGCCAGCATCTTTACCAAAAGGTGTGGTTATCGGAAGTTTTGCTGAAATCTCAAAATCACATCCTGAGATTGTTGAAGCACACTATAATAAGTATGCTAAGAATGATGAGGATAGCTTAGTAGCATTGAATACTGCTTTTGCGCAGGATGGATTCTTAATTTATGTGCCTAAAGGGGTTGTAATTGAGAAGCCTATTCAGATAGTGAATATCATGCACTCTTCTGAAGATTTGTTGGCATTTCCACGTAACTTGGTTGTGATTGAGGAAAACGCACAGGCTAAAATATTGTTATGTGAGCATACTTTAACCGAAAGTAAATATTTGGTAAATGCAGTAACAGAAGCTTATGTGGCTAAAAATGCGATTTTCGATATTTATAATATTCAAAATCAGCATAACTTAACCACTTGCGTTAACTCTATTTTTGTACACCAAAAAGAACACTCAAGTGCCTTAACACATAATCTTACATTGCATACGGGTACAACGCGTAATAATGTATATGTTGATATGGCTGAGGAGCATTGCGAATCGCATGTATATGGTTTATATATCACAGATAAAAACCAACATGTTGATAACTTTTCATTCATCGATCATGCCAAGCCTAATTGCTATAGCGAAGAGCTTTTCAAGGGTGTTTTGGATGATAAATCAACGGGTGCTTTTGCTGGTAAAATTATGGTTCGCCCCGATGCGCAAAAAACAAGTGCATTCCAACGCAACGATAATTTACTATTAACAGATACAGCTAAAATGAATACCAAGCCAATGCTTGAGATTTATGCTGATGATGTGAAATGTTCGCACGGTGCAACAGTAGGACAGTTAGATGAAAAGTCGATGTTTTATCTTCGCTCACGCGGTATTGGTAAAGATGAGGCTCGTATTCTATTAATGTATGCCTTCGCTTACGAAGCTGTTGAAAAAATTAGAGTTCCCGCTTTACGCGATGAAATAAAAGAATTGGTTGAGAATACTTTCAGAGGTGAATTAGACAAGTGTAACTCTTGTGTGCTTTGCGGATCTGAAGCAAGTTCTCAATACACTTGCATGTAATTAATGGTTCTCATAAATGAGAACCACTCAGTATAAAGTATAAAGACGAAAGTATAAAGATTTGAATAGGTTAATTGTAGAATAATCCACGTTTGGATTTTCTCTTTATACTTAAGTCTTTATACTTTTGTCTTATTTCCCAATAAACAGACAACTTATGAGTATTAACATTGAAGAAGTAAGAAAGCAATTTCCAATTCTAGAAACACAGGTTTACAATAAGCCCTTGGTTTATTTCGATAGTGCTGCTACTACTCATAAGCCACAGCGTGTAATTGATAAGATTGATGAAGTGTATAAAACTTTGAATAGTAATATTCATCGCGGCGTACATTACTTGAGTAATCAAGCAACATTGGCTTACGAAGAAGCACGAAATAAAGTACAAAGCTTCATTAATGCCGAGCATAGCCATCAGGTTATATTTACCTCTGGCGCTACTGCAGCTATTAACTTAGTGGCAAATTCGTTTGGCGAAACTTTTATTAACGAAGGAGATGAGATTGTTGTTTCTACCATGGAGCATCATTCTAATATTGTGCCTTGGCAATTGCTTTGTCAGCGCAAAAAAGCGGTTTTAAAGGTGATTCCAATTAATCAGGATGGTGATCTTGAAATGGAAGCATACAAATCTTTATTATCTGATAAAACAAAAATTGTTGCCATAACACATGTATCCAATGCTTTGGGAACCGTGAATCCTATTCAGGATGTAATTGATTTGGCGCACGAAAAGAATATTCCAGTAATGGTAGATGCTTCTCAATCAGTACAACATATTGGTATTGATGTGCAAAAAATGGATTGCGATTTATTGGTATTCTCAGGTCATAAAATTTATGGTCCAACAGGTACAGGTGTTTGTTATGGTAAAGAAGATTTATTAAATCAGATGATGCCATGGCAAGGAGGTGGCGAAATGATTCATAAAGTATCGTTTACAGAGACTACCTATAATGAATTGCCCTTTAAGTTCGAAGCCGGAACACCAAATATAGCAGGAGCCATTGGCTTAGGCGAAGCCATTGATTTTGTATCGGAGTTAGGTGTAGATAATATTGCTGCCTACGAGGATGACTTACTTCAGTATGCCACTAATAAATTGATGTCTATCGATGGCATGCGAATTATAGGAACGGCTAAAAAGAAATCGAGTGTAATCTCATTTTTAATTAATGATATTCATCCCTTTGATATAGGAACATTGTTAGATAGAATGGGTATTGCCGTTCGTACTGGTCATCATTGTGCACAGCCGATTATGGATTTTTATGAAATACCAGGCACGCTACGAGCTTCTATTGCGGTTTATAATACCAAAGAAGAAATAGATCAGTTGGTAGCTGCATTAACTAAGGTTGCTATGATGTTTGCATAGTACTCTTTTGTGAGAATAAAATTATAACATTCATTATAAATGGTTTTTAGTATAATTCCCCATATTTGTAAAATAATTATACGAGAGTTATGACAATTAACGAGATACAAGAAGAGATAATTGAAGAATTCGCCACTTTTGATGAGTGGATGGATAAGTATGGCTATTTAATTGAATTAGGTAACGATTTAGAGCCTTATGATGATACCTACAGAGTAGATCAGAATATATTAGATGGCTGTCAGTCTAAAGTATGGTTACATGCATGGATGGAAGATGGTAAAGTATATTTTATGGGCGATAGCGATGCCATCATAGTAAAAGGAATCGTAGCTTTAATGATTCGTGTTCTATCGGGTCAATCGCCAGACGATATTCTTAGCTCAGAGCTTAAATTTGTAGAAGAAGTAGGCCTTAAAGATCATTTATCTCCAACGCGCTCTAACGGTTTAGTCGCAATGATTAAGCAGATGCGATTATTTGCTTTGGCCTTTAAAGCTAAGCAAGCATAATTATAAGGTGATAGAAAAAGCTGAACAAATTGATTTGTTTAAGTCTTTTACTATTGACTTTATAAGTAGTTGACTTTATAAATATATAAAAGATGTCGAACGAGTTTTTATCAATAGAAGAGGAAATTGTTACTGAATTGAAAACAATTTTCGACCCGGAGATACCGGTTAATATTTACGATTTAGGGCTTATTTACGAAGTAAATGTAGGCGAAGGTGGTAAAACACAAGTTGTAATGACGCTAACATCACCAAACTGTCCGGTTGCTGAATCAATGCCCGAAGAGGTTTTTGATAAGGTAAGTGGCGTTGAAGGTGTAACACATGTTGATGTGAATCTTACATTTGATCCACCATGGACTAAGGATATGCTTTCAGAGGAAGCAATGCTTGAGCTCGGATTATTGTAATAGAATAATAATACTTCTATAAATGATAAAAGGCCATCTCAAATAATTGAGATGGCCTTTTTATATACTGTATTTGTATACTTCTATTCTTCAGTTGCAGTTTCTTCTGCAGGAGCTGATGGGAAATTAGGAACAGCAGTTTCAGGCTGTGCAATTTGCTCTAATTTATCATCTAAAGCGTTACTTGAAGCTTCAGGTCTTTCTAGAACCATTACGGCAACAAATGAAAGTACTAATAATCCACCTGCTAAATACCATGTGGCTTTTCCTAAAAAGTCGGTTGTTTTTCTAACACCCATTACTTGATTCGAGGCTGAAAAATTAGATGCTAATCCACCACCTTTAGAATCTTGAACTAAAACAATAAGCGTTAATAAAACACTCACAATTATTACTAGTACCGAAACAACTTGATACATATCTTTTCTTTATTTAATTAATTTTCCTTTAACTCACTAATTCGACGTGCAAAGTAAGCATTTTTTTCAGGATATTTCAAGCGTAATTTTTCTAATATTGAAATAGCCTTATTATTATGTCCTTGCTTCACAAAAATATTGGCCAATGTTTCACTCATTATATCTTCAGAAACTTTGTTATGACTCTCTGATAGGTCAATTTCTTTTTTAGGTTTACTAGGGTTTGGCGTAATTTTAGGGTCGGTGCTTAAGAAGTTCTCTATCAAATCCATCTTTTTATTAACCTCTTTTACTTTCTTAGCTTTGGCCTTTTTGTTTTTCATCATAAACAACCAATCTGAAAATGAATGATTGCTACTATCTGGTTTCTCGTTTAGTTCCTCTAGTTCATTTAAAGAGTAAGCCGGCGTAATACTTCTTTCATAATCCAGTAAATCAGCTGCTGGAAGCACAATTTCGTCTAAGGCTTTATTTTCTTTAGTCTCACTCTGAGGATTATTTATTTTTAACGATAAGCCAATATCATCACTTAGCTCATCAGATGCGTTTAAGTAATTGTCAGTTAATGTAATTTGTTTTTGCTTCTTTTCATCTGGCTCTGGCGCAGCTATATCTGTTTGTGGAGCCACACTAACTTCATCATCAATTTCTTCAGTAGGCTCTTTTTCTAAATGTTCTAAAGTTTCAATTTTATGAAGAAGAAAAAATAGTTTACTTCTATCGGCTATATAAGCAGCCGAATGTTTTAGCTCACTATTAAATTTAATATGGTCAAGCTGGTGCAAGTTTTTAAGCATAAGCATTCTACCCATTTGAAAAAATGGGTATTCCTCAATGACTTCTTTTAGCTGTGCTAAAGACTTTTCATCAAGTTTGCTTTGGTTGTTAATTAACTGACTGAATGTTTGCTTATTCACTGTGTTTTATGCCTAAATATGATCTACCAATCAGAGAATGCTTTATTAAATATATCTTCAGTAATTTGCTCAAGCATTAATCCGGTTAACTCAGATTCAATCTCTGTGATATTCTTTTCGCTCGAGAAATCTTGGTAAGCCGTAAACGACGATTCCCAGTTATCTTGCGGATTTTTAAAGTTACGATACCTTATTTTAACCGTCATGGATAATCGAGTTTCTGCTGATACAGCATCTGCCTGAATTGCCATCGGACGAACTGAGTATGCTGTAATTTCTCCAGAGAAATCAATATCCGCATCCCTTTCAATCAATATTAATCTTGATTCGTTGGTAACACGATCTTTTAAGGCTTCGGTAGTTTCCTGACTTAATGTAGGGTTAATTAGTGGAGCTCTGTTTTCAATGTATTGAACACTAAAAGTTTTGAGTCCCTCTGGCACCGAAGCTCCATTCATGGTTAGTTTAATTGAGCATGAAGCAACAATGCAAAACAGGAATATATATCCGAATATTTGTTTCATTTATTTTTAACTTTTGATATTTTATAATTAGTTGGTAATCTGATATTCTTTAATTTTTCGATACAATGTTCTCTCAGAAATACCCAAATCTTTAGCTGCATATTTACGTTTGCCATTGTATTTATCAAGTGCTTTCTTGATCAATTCAATTTCTTTCTCTTCTAGAGATAACGATTCTTCAATAAACTCTTCGGTATCTTCAATATGATGTTGAGGAGCTGAATGAACATTATCAACAATTACTGATGCAGGATTAGAACCGGCTGTGGGTTGAAATACATCACCATCCTGATTGCTATATAGTTTCTGAATAATCTGCGCATGTTCTCCACTTAGGTTTGGAGATCCATCTTGCTTCATTAAATCAAGTACTAGCTTTTTTAGGTCGCCCATATCCTTTTTCATATCAAAAAGAACTTTGTAAAGAATCTCTCGTTCATTCGAAAAAGAAGTTTCGCTACTAGAGTTGCCTTCCATTACAGCAGGTAAATTAACCCCTCTATCATATGGAATGTATTGGCGTATTCTTTCCGCATTTATTTCTCGCGTACCTTCAATAACAGACATCTGCTCGGTAATATTTTTCAACTGTCTAATATTACCTGGCCAACGGTATCCTGTGAGTAATTCCGTAGCTTCTTTCTCCAATTTTATCGAAGGCATTCTATAGCGCTCAGCAAAATCGTTAGCAAACTTTCTAAAAAGAAGGTGAATGTCTTCTGTTCTATCTCTTAAGGGAGGAACAGATATGGGCACACTGCTTAATCTGTAGTATAAATCTTCACGAAACTTTCCTTCGTTGGTAGCTTTATCCATTTTAACATTTGTGGCAGCAACAACCCGTACGTTTGTTTTGTGAACTTTAGAAGATCCTACTTTAATAAACTCTCCGGCTTCAAGTACACGTAATAATCTTACTTGCGTAGATAAAGGTAATTCCCCAATTTCATCTAAAAATATGGTACCATTATTTGCCTCTTCAAAATATCCCTTTCTATCAGATAGTGCTCCAGTAAAAGCACCTTTTTCATGACCAAATAGTTCGGAGTCAATTGTTCCTTCAGGAATGGCACCACAGTTAACCGCGATATATGGTCCGTGTTTACGAGCACTATATTGATGAATTATTTTTGGAAACACCTCTTTACCGGTACCGCTTTCTCCACTAATAAGTACGGATAAGTCGGTGGGAGCAACTTGCACAGCAACATCAATAGCTCTATTTAATCCAAATGAATTACCAATAATACCAAATCGTTGTTTTATCTGTTGTAAGTCTTTCATGTTAAAATATTTAATAAGATCTTTTAATGGCGTTCAAACTGAACTTAAAGGAAAACTTCAACTTAACTGCTAAAGTTGCAGGTAAGACTGACAAAATTACAATTTTTATCAGAATTAGATTAATAAAAACTTAAATAATACTGTGTTTTCTGATATTTAAAGAGTGTGTTATTTTATGTTATTTTTTTAACAAGAAATGGTTCATTTATGGGAATAGTTTATAATTTAAGGTTCTTAAAATTTATGAACCTATGAATACTCCTGAGATTGTAAAAACTGACCCCTGGCTTGCTCCGTTTGAAGGCGCTATTAATAATAGAATTAGTCATTATCATCATACTAAAACACAATTAGAACAATACTTTGATACGCTTGATAATTTAGCAAGTGCCTATAAGTATTTTGGTGTTCAGAATGATGATGACGAGCAGGTATATAGAGAATGGGCACCCAATGCTGAAGAGGTTTATTTAGTAGGTGCTTTCTGCAACTGGGAAAAAAATAATGATTATAAGTTTACACCTCTGAGCAATGGTGTGTGGGAGTTGAGGTTGAAAGAGCGTAAGCTCAAGCATGGCGATTTATTTAAGTTACACATCTTTTGGGAAGGTGGTGATGGAATGCGATTGCCCGCTTATGCACGAAGAGTGATACAAGATGAAGTAACTAAGGGATTTGATGCACAGTTATGGATGCCTCGTGATAATTTTACTTGGACAGATGATAAATTTAAACCAAGTGTAACACCTCTCTTGATATACGAAGCCCATATAGGGATGTCATCGGAGAAAGAGGAAGTGAGTTCTTTTATCGACTTTAAGAATAATATACTGCCCAGAATTGTTAAAGCGGGTTATAATTGTATACAATTTATGGCTATTCAAGAACATCCGTATTACGGGAGTTTTGGCTATCATGTATCTAACTTTTTCGCTGTTTCCTCACGTTTTGGAACTCCCGAAGAATTAAAAGAACTTATTAACGAGGCACATAATCATGGGATAACCGTTATTATGGATATCGTTCATTCGCATGCAGTGAAAAATGAGTTAGAAGGTATTGCAAAGCTTGATGGAACGAGTTATCAATATTTTCACGATGGTGGAAAAGGCGATCATCCGGCATGGGATAGTAAGTGCTTTAATTATGGTAAAAATGAGGTAATGCAGTTTTTACTATCCAATTGTAAATTTTGGCTCGAAGAATTCCATTTTGATGGATACCGATTTGATGGTGTAACAAGCATGTTGTATACCCACCATGGTTTGGAGTATAGTTTCTCATCGTATGGTGATTATTACAATGGCACTGAAGATATAGATGCGATGACTTACTTGACTCTTGCCAACGAGATAATTCATCAGGTGAAACCCGAAGCAATTACTGTTGCTGAAGATATGAGTGGTTTACCTGGATTAGCAGCGCCAATAAAAGATGGAGGAATAGGCTTTGATTACCGCCTATCGATGGGCGTACCTGATTTTTGGATAAAACTTATTAAAGAGCACAGTGATGAAAACTGGAATGTAGCTCAAATATTCCACGAATTGTCTCAGCATAGAGCAGGAGAAAAAGTGGTGTCTTATGCCGAGTCTCATGATCAAGCTTTGGTAGGGGATAAAACCATATTATTTAGGCTTGTGGATAAGGAGATGTACGATAAAATGGATTTGGCTTCTCAAAGTTTAATTATTGACAGAGGTATTGCTTTGCATAAAATGATTCGTTTGGCAACAATGACTACTTCTTCAGGGGGCTATCTAAATTTTATGGGAAATGAATTTGGGCATCCAGAATGGATTGATTTTCCAAGAGAAGGAAATAATTGGTCGTTTAAACATGCTCGCCGACAATGGAATTTAATGGATCATAAAGATTTAAAATTCCAATGGTTATCAAACTTTGATAAAGCAATGATTGATCTTGCCAATAAGGCTTTTTCTGTACCTGATGAGCCATGTTATAGTGTGATGGCAAATGAGGTAGATCAGGTTATGTGTTATAAGAGGGGGAATTACTATATGATATTTAATTTCTCACCTAGCAATTCTTATACAGATTATGGTATTTCAGTGGAGCCGGGTAAATACAATGTTGTGCTAAGTTCAGATAATAAGAATTTTGGAGGTTACGGAAATATAGATGAGGATTATTTACACTTGGCTGAGAAAGTGCCATTTCAAGATAATCATTATCAAATTAAGTTATATATACCTAGCCGAACAGCCATGGTACTAAAGCATAGCGCACCAAAGCGAGTTTACTAAATTTATTAAGACAAATTTAAAAAGCCGTCTCAATTGTATTTTTGAGACGGCTTTTTTGTTAATTAGATCCATTTAATACATGAAATATCTTGCTGATAAACCATGTCTTCATTCTGAGGGAGTATCCTTATACCAAAGTCATAAACACCAGGTATATTTAGTGTATGGCTTAATGTATAAAAACGTTTTGAATCTTGTGTTCGTTCAAGAACAAACTCTTCAATCTTAATGATTTTAGCTTCGCCACTATCTTTAACATCTGCAAAAATTGCTTCAACCAATAAATTAGTATCAGCAAGCGTTTTCATATCAATTATTAAATTAATATCGTAAGTATCACCAATACCTAATTGCTTACTATAGATATCCGGTAGCTCTACATTTACCACTTCAATATCATTCCAATTGGCTTTTACTCTCCGTTTCCAGTTTGTTAATTCTTTTGCCTTTTGGTGATCATTACTTGAAAGGGTTTTCAAGCGTTGATCCATTTTACGATAAAAACGATTAAGGTAATCATCAATCATTCGTTTGGTTGTGTAGGTAGGAGCAATTTCAGAAATAGAATTTTTCACATATTTTACCCAACCAGAAGGAATCCCCTTTTCATTCTGATTATAGAATAAAGGAATTATCTCGTTCTCAAATGTGCTGTAAATATTTGCAGCATCTAATTGATTTTGTACTTCTTGGTCGTCATATGTTTTGGCATCACTCAAGCACCAACCGGCCTCTTCTTTATAACCTTCGTACCACCAACCATCAAGTACACTAAAATTGAGTACGCCATTCAGTTCAGCCTTTTCTCCACTCGTTCCAGAGGCCTCCAATGGGCGTGTTGGAGTATTAAGCCATACATCAACACCGCTAACTAACCTTTTGGCGAGTTCCATATCATAGTTCTCTAAGAATATAATCTTTCCTAAGAATTCTGGTTTTTTAGATATTTGAACTATTTGTTTAATTAAGGCCTGTCCGCCACCATCGGCAGGGTGTGCTTTACCTGCAAATATAAATTGAACAGGTTTATCTGGGTTATTAACAATTGCAGATAAGCGTTCTTCATCGGTAAACAATAAGTGTGCTCTTTTATACGTCGCAAATCTTCGGGCAAATCCGATGGTAAGCGCATTATCTTTAATTAGGTCTTTGACCTCTATTATCTCAGAAGGAGCAGCATGGCTATTTACCATATTGTCTTGGATACGCTTTTTTACAAACTTGAGTAGTTTTTTGCGCAATTTTGTTCTTACAGCCCAAACATCTTCATCGTTAACTTCGTGTATTTTTCTCCATAATTCATTGTTCGATAAATCGGTTTTAAACCTCGGCTCAAATACCTTTTCGTATAGTCGCTGAATATCTGAAGAAGTCCATGTACCGTAATGGACACCGTTGGTGACGTAATATATTGGGGATTCTTCAGGGAAGAAACCTTTCCATAAACCTTGGAACATTTGACGCGAGACTTCGCCATGTAGCCAGCTAACTCCATTTATTTCTTGAGAGGTTTTTGCAGCCAGTACACTCATTGAGAATTTCTCAGAATGGTCATCTGCATTTTCTCTTCCCAATGCCATAAATTCATTCCAAGAAATGTTAAGCTTTTCGGGTATATTTCTGAAGTATACCCGTATTAAATCTTCATCAAACTTATCATGCCCTGCAGGAACTGGAGTATGAGTTGTAAATAAAGAGCTTGCTCTCACTAATTCAAGAGCTTCGTTAAAAGAAAAATTTTCGTCAACTAGTTTTTTGAGCCTTGATACATTAATTAAAGCAGCATGTCCTTCATTACAGTGGTATAGGTTTGTTTTAATGTTTAATTTATCTAGAAGCTTAATGCCTCCCATACCTAACAAAATTTCCTGTTTCAGCCTGTTTTCCCAATCTCCGCCATATAAGGAATGTGTAATTAATTTATCACTATCGCTATTTTGCTCAACGTCGGTATCTAATAAATATAATGGTACTCTACCTACATCAGCTTTCCATACTTTGGCAAAAACATTTCTACCAGGAGCATTGAGCTCAAGTATTAGCGGAGAGTTATCTTCATTTTTGATTAAGGTAAGTGGCAAGTTGGAGAACTCTTGTTTATCAAAATTGGCTTGTTGATCTCCATTTGGGCCTAAGGATTGACGGAAATATCCATGGCGGTATAACAAACCGACTGCAGTAATATTTACGTTGGAGTCACTGGCTTCTTTTAGGTAATCTCCAGCAAGAACACCTAAACCGCCGGAATAAATCTTTAGGATGTCGTTTAGACCGTATTCCATGCTAAAGTAGGCAATACTAGGATCATCTATTTTTGGACGATCCATATACTTACGGAACTTCTGATAAACAAAGTTGAATCGATTAGAAAAATCTTCTTGTTCTGAAAGTTCTACTAGGTTATCATAGTTTACATGTTCAAGAAGTTTAATAGGACTTTTATTTTGCTTAATCCATAACTTAGGATCAATAGATTCAAATAAGTCATATGCCTCATAGTTCCATGTCCACCATAAGTTGTGTGCTAATTCTTGTAAGCCATTTAATTTCTCAGGGAGTTTCGATTTTACACGTAATCTTTTCCATATCGGAAAAGAAGAACTCTCATGTGTAAGGTGTATTCTTTTTTCTCGTTTTATAGTATTGAAGGAGTCTTTGCGATTTTCAACTTTCGTAAGTGCAGTATCAAAGGCTTTATAATAATTGCCAATCATAAGATTCCACTGCAGTTTTGAAGAAAGCTGGAATGCTTTAATTTTTATGAGCTCTAACTCTACGGGAGATTTATGAGCAAATTCGATAATTACATCTACTATGGATTTGCTAGCTTCATCATAGTTTTCATCATTGCGTTCAATAACTGCAACGCCATCGTCAATACTCTGGCACTGTTCTTTGGCCCAAGTTCCAAAACCAGCCAATAAGGTTGTTATCGTTGGTATAGAGTATGCTAAACTTTCAAGTGGAGTGTAGCCCCATGGTTCATAATACGAAGGAAATATACTAAGATCCATTCCTATCAACAAATCATAGTAGTGCATATTAAAGATACCATCATTACCATCTAAATAGGATGGTACAAATATAAGCTTAATGGTATCTGTTAAGTCGTTATTTAAATGGATATCCTGAATCTTATTTAAGATAGGGTCGTATCCCAAATCATTTAATCCATGGGTTAAGAAAGGGTTGTCTAATTTTGAGTTGTCGGTTCCTTTGAGTTTCTCAACCAAGTCTTCGCGAGCACCAAAGTTATTGGCAGGAATTAATACAAAAACAATTGTTTCTCTGTCGTAACTTTCCGTTTCATTCAGATGTTTTAAACTATCTAAAAGTATGTCAATCCCTTTATTGCGAAATTCATACCTTCCACTATTGGCAATGAATAATGCGTTATCAGATAGGGAATAGCCCAATAGAGCTTCACTAATTTCTTTTAATTTATGGCGGGCTTCTTTTCTTTTTTTTGCGAAGTCTGGTTTGTTGGGTATGATAAGATTATTAAAACCATTGGGAGCAATAACATCGATTTTTCGGTCGAGAAACCTTTCGCACTCAACTGCTGTTATTTCTGATACTGTAGTAAAGCAATCTGCGTTTGTGGCACTCTTTTTTTCGAGGGAATGTTTCGAAACTATGCCGATTTCTTGAGCAGTAGCCTCTATGTTAATAGTATCGTTATGATTGTAAAGTGCACCACCGTTACCCGCGATGGAACGGCCCATTACAGTGGCGTGTGTTGTAAAAACAGTAGCAATTTGCGGGAGTGTGTTTTTAAGGTAGAGGATACCACTTCCGGTCATCCACTCGTTAAAGTGAGCTACTACTTTATTGGTTTGATTTAAGTAACATTTATAAAAACTTTCGATAGTTTTAGCAATGGCATAACCAAAAATAACACTTTCTACATAGTCCCAATTACCGGATATTGAGTCTAGTTGGTAGGTTTCCCAAAAACGAGAAAGAATTTCATTCTTTTGAGGGATAAACGAACTAAAGTCAACTAATAAAACAATGGGTGTACCTTCAATGTTCCACCTCCCGATTTTTACTCGTAGTCCTTCTTTTAGCAATTGGTTTCTCCATTCAGGAAAAATAGAAGCATCCTCAGAAAATTCTTTTTGAGACGAGGCACTATCTAAAATATCGGGACCAACAAATATAAGGTGGTCATGATAAGCGTTTACTAACGTTGATGCTTTACTAGATAATACAGTATGTATGCCTCCAATTTTATTACATACTTCCCAACTCGATTCGAAGATATAATCGGGGGTTTTATAATCTGTTGTCATAGGTGTTGTTATTTGGGATTTGGAAAAAAGAGCATTCTATAAGCTTAGTAATGCTCTTTTATAAGAAACTATAAATGCAGAACGCAGTTTTGTTCAACGTTATCTACTCCATTATTAATGAATTCATCAGCTTCTTGGTCGTTGATCCAAAGAGAGTTGTTCACTAAATAACGAAATTGAACTTTGTCACCACTAGATAGATTAATTGTTTGCGTAAAACCACCTGTTTTTAGAGGTTTCATAGGTTCAGCATTCACATCCCAGTTGTTAAAGTCACCAATTACCTGAACTTTCTCAGGTATTAAATCTTTCGATTTTTCAAATTTAAAGGTCACTTTACACTCAGGTTTACTTTTTAAAAATTGCTTTTTGATACTCATGCTTTTTGGATTTTAATATTTGTAAAATAGGTTAATAAAGAAAAAACTTAAAATCAATAAATGGTTATTTATGCGTTGCTGTAGTGCCAGCGGTCTGAAGTATCAAGCGGGTATATAAAATATGAGAAATTACTTTATATACCCGCAAAAAAGAAGTTATCTAACAGTTTCTAATGCCTTAAGTGCCTTTTCTAATTCAGCAATTTTAGCATCTTTATCTTCAATAATTTTATTAATATCAGGATTGTCGCTGATATTAGGAACAGCAATATTTAATCGTAATGAAAAATCGCTTAACACATTCATGTAATTTATGAATGCCTGATATGGAGATTCATATGGATTAAAGTAGGCATGCACATCGCCATCAGAGAAATATTTTGTACACATGTAATAAAAGTGGTCACTGGTTTGAAGATATGCCCAATCTTCAAGGAGCTTTTCATCGGTACATTTTTTTATTTTAGGTAGCAATGCATATAGTTTATTAAAAGCTTCTTCCTGCATTTCGTTACCTAGCCATGCTGTTAAATCTCTTTCTTCATCGGCCCATGATATTGGGTGTGGAACATTGATAGCCGAAATTGGTTGTAGGTTTTCAGCTACTTCAGAAGGGGTAGAAAATGTAAATTCATCATGTTTTAATATCTCTTTAGGCAGTTTTTCTAGAAACTTAAAGATACCAGTTTCCTCCCATTGATGTTCACCAAAAGTTTCGTAATCCATAAATAGATTTACAACCTCATTGCCTTGGTCAAGGTCCTTAAGCCATTGCGTATATTTTTTTGGCGTTAAAGGATATTCACTCCAGCCTTGATTTCCAAATCTAAATGCGATATCATCGCTTAAAATATGATTTTTGAGTAATATTTTAAGTTTAGGATTAATTGAATTACAGTATAAATAGTTCGGGCTTTTCCATCCTAGAACATGTTTTGCACCTTCGGTTAGCATCGCTTTGTAACCTAGTTGATGCACCATTTCACCCATTTCATCAGAATAGATTAACTCAGTGTTTCTGAATACCGTTGGCTTCTGCTTGAATAAATCTTCGATGAGTGCGCTATGTTTTTTAACTTGAAGTTTAAATTCTTCTTGATCCTTTAAAGCAACCAATGAGTGACTGTAAGTTTCTGATAAGAATTCAACTTGACCTGTAGCGGCTAACTTTTGAAAGCTCTCAATAACCTCAGGAGCATATAACTGAAATTGCTTTATTGCTACACCTGATAACGAAAAGGCCACCTTAAACTTACCTTTATTGGCTTCAATTAGTTTTAATAATAAAGCATTTGTAGGTAGGTAGCATTTTTGTGCAATTTTTAATAAGATGCTTTCATTGGTGTAGTCATCGTAATAATAATGATCGTTTCCTATATCGAAAAATCGATATCTTCTAAAGCGAAATGGTTGATGTACTTGAAAATAAAGGCATATAGTTTTTTTCATTTTGTAGTTTTTTTAATGTGGCTTTTTAAAGGGTATTATATTACAGAGTCGTAAACGTTTTTAACTCTGAGTGCTGAGTCTTCCCATTTAAGGGATTCAACTTCACTTTTTCCATGCTTTATAAACATATTTGAGAGCGAAGGGTATTTTAGTACACCATACATAGCATCCGCCATTGCATCGATATCCCAAAAGTTAGTTTTTATGGCATGATCTAATATTTCGGCAACACCAGATTGGTATGAAATAAGTACAGGTACGTTACTTTGCATAGCCTCTAAAGGTGAAATTCCAAAAGGTTCAGATACCGATGGCATAACATACAAATCGCTAATGCGTAGCATAGAAAATACTTCTTCTCCTTTTAAGAATCCTGTAAAGTGAAACTTATCTGTAATTTTTAGCTCAGCAGCACGACGGATCATTTTTTCCATCATATCACCGCTTCCGGCCATTACAAACCTTACATTATCCATTTTTTGTAACACCTTATAGGCAGCCTCAATGAAATATTCAGGCCCTTTTTGCATTGTAATTCTTCCAAGGAATGTTACAATTTTTTCATCAGTGCCTTTTTTTATAGGTAGTGATGTAGTGGCCACTTTGGGGTCGAGTGCATTGTATACAGTAACTACTTTTTCAGCTGGGATACCATATTTCTCAATAACAATGTTGCGTGTTAAATTACTTACAGTAATAACTTTATCAGCTGCTTCTAGTCCTCGTTTTTCAATCTCATATACGGTAGGGTTAACGCTTCCTCCACTTCGATCAAAATCAGTTGCGTGTACGTGCACAACAAGTGGTTTACCGGATGCCTCCTTAGCAGCAATACCTGCTGGATAAGCCAACCAATCGTGTGCGTGTATTACATCAAACTCGTTGTCTTGAGCAATAACATTAGCTACTAGTCCGTAATTCGCTATTTCTTCTAGAAGGTTAGCGCCGTATTTACCAGAGAAGTCTATTTTACCTTCGTCGTTAGTATGTACAATCTTCTTTTCGCCTTCTACTTTCTTTCTGGTGAGTTTCCAATAGTCTTCTGGATCTACATAAGGAATGATGTGTGTGTCTACTTCAATGTATTCCATCTCCTTTTTAAACTTCCTAAAGTCAATTTTTCGTTGACGAACAGAAATATTATTGGCGCCTACTAGTTCCATTGTTTCTTGGTCTTCATCGCCATAAGCCTTCGGAACAACAAATAATACATCTAAATCCTCTACATGTGATAATCCTCTAGTTAAACCGTAGCAAGCGGTTCCAAGTCCTCCTGTAATATGAGGAGGAAACTCCCATCCAAACATTAATACCCTCATATTTAACTATAATTTTCGATTAGTTTTAAAATTTTTAATACCCCAGCTACATTCCAAGCCATACTCACTGCACCTTTGCCTTTATAAGGAGGGTTTCCATCAAAGTATTCAGGTAGTGTTCCCAAACAGTGGTCGCCTAATTCCTTTTTAAAGTCTTGGGCAATATTCTTTATGTGTGAAATACCGCTTGTTTTATGCAATTTTAAATAACCCTCAGCATAAAATGACATTAACCATGGCCAAACGGTTCCTTGATGTAGTTGTTTCTCTCTTAGGTATTCTGGCCCTGCAATTATTCCTTCATAAAATCCATCCTGTGGTGAGAGAGTTCTTAATCCTTTAGGAGTTAATAACTCTCTTCTTACCGTGTCTACCACTTTCTTCTTTTGGTTTTTATCAAGTGGTGAAAATTCGAATGCAGTTGTGAAAATTTGGTTTGGTCTTATGGAAGTATCCATGTTGTTATTGTGCACAACATCGTATAAACACTTGTCTGCTTTGTTCCAAAATGTTTCAACAAATGAGGTGTCAAGCTTATCAATTATAGACTGAACTGATTCAATAAACGCTTTATCTGTAAAGTATTGATCTAATGAAACCACGTATTTTAGTGCGTTATACCAAAGAGCATTTACATCAACACAAATTCCATTTCTGTGAGTTACAGCTTCTTGGTTTGAAATAGAATTCATCCAAGTAAGTGGTTTATCACTGTCGTTATTCTTTAAAAGGCCTGTATCTAATAATATGATATTATCAAATTTGCCATCTAAAAAGGCTTGTATTATTTTGGTGAATGTATCTGAATGTTTGGATAAGAGGTCTTCTAGTATTTTCTTATCCCAACATTGTTGTAGCATCCAGAATAGCCATAAGGGAGTATCTGCTTCTGGAGCACTGTTGATTTCATCATCTAAATATTGCTTTGAAACTTCTGTTATTGCAGAGTTGCTAACTTCTAACAATAGATCACTATTTTGCAATGCTTCTGTTAAAAGAGGAAGTGATATTAAAGTATCTCTTAAACGTTTTTTATACCAATGATAACCTGCAATCATTGAGGTTGTCTTCTTGTCGGTTACAAAAAACTGAGAGGCAGCATTTAATAAATCATTTTTAAAACTATCCCTAGGGATTCTTTTATTTACTTCTTTTGTAAATCGAGTTTTAAAACTCGATGTTTTAAATGCTTTTGTACTTGCTGAAACAATTACACTTTCTCCCTTTTTGATATCAAATTCAAAATACCCAGGCACGTATAAGTCTTCTTTATACTCGTACCCTCTTTTTTGTTCTTTGATGTATTCAATATCTTTGTACCAATTTGGGCTAGCTACAAATTCATTGCTTTTAGAGACTTGAATATTAAGACCCGGAATTGCATCGTACATTTTAAGATGAATACCATTCTCAATAAGGTCGAACTTTGTATTTGCTTCAAGGTTGGCATGTGTAAGTTCGTGTACACTCCTATTGGCGAAAAAAGGTTTTAATTTAAGCTTGGTGTCTGAGTTAGCTTCCAATAATGTGTACTTGAGTAGTACTTGTTCTTCTTTTTCTGAAAGAATAGTTTCAACAGAAAGCAATACACCACCTACACGATAAATGGTTTGAGGTATTACATCATAACCAAATTGTTTCACATATTTGTGCCCCTTAGGTTCATAATGATTACCACTGTATTTATGTAACCCTAGGTTAAATTCCTTTTCATGTTGTATTACGGTAACATCTAGAGTGCTTAGTAATACATGCCGTACCATATTTAAATGAGGTATAGGGCATACCAACAAGCCATGGTATTTTCGCGTGTTACAACCAATTATACTTGAGCTACAATAGGAGCCCGCCCTATTGGTTCGCAGTATCTCCTTAAATAAGGAGTACTCAAGGTTAACTAGTTTGTGTTTTTCGAGTGATAAGTACGCCATAGATTCATTTAGTTTTTAAATTGCTTATGTAAGGATATATTAATTAAATGTTATTTTTTACTTGTAGATTGATTGTTAATCAAATGTATTAATATTAATTTATAATGTAAATGCTTATTTGGCTACAAAATTGTTATTTACGTATAGATAACATGTGTTCACAAAATTTCACTTTTTAGTTTTGATAACTCTTTGGATATATTAACATTAGGGTACTTTATTTTTAATTGATTAAGTTTTTGTAATAGTTTTCTTAAGAAATCTTGATGTTGCGGTGAGTTAATATTAAACGGTCGGTGGTTTAACGATTTACTCAGCTTTTGAAACTCGTTTTGATACACAAGGGCTGCTTGTGATAAAAAGTGAGATTCAAACTTTTCCCAGATATAATCAACCGCAACATCGTTAGGGTGAATCATGTCTTTATCATAGAATCGGTAATCTCTTAAATCATCAATGATAAATTCATAGGCAGGAAAATAACTGCAGCTTTCAAACGTGTCAACCAATTGTTCAATAGCTAAAAGTAAGGTAGCCTTACTTATTTGATTTCCATGCGCTCCGTCTTTCCAGTGGCGAACAGGGCTTACCGTAAAAACAATGTTTAAGGTAGGGTTAAATACAAGTAATTCTGTGATAATGGTTTTATATATGTCTATTATCTCACTTATGTTCAAAATATACCTATTAAAGGATTTATTCGGATATTTATGGCAATTGGAAACAACTTGGTTGTTTTCAATAAACTGATAAACCCACGCGGTACCAAAGGTGATAAAAAGGAAGTCTGCTTCTTTTAAAAACTGATGCGCATCCTCATTATTTTTATTAACCTGTTTAAGGTATTGTTCTTTATCTGAATCATTAAAAGAACTATGATGAGAAAATGTGTGCCAAAGGTTGTTCTCATACCTTAAATCCTTTTCAGAGAATTGATATTTATCTATGATAAATTTTAATGTATTCTTAACACTAATTGGATTGTATATGGTTCCATATGGGTTAATCATGCACGGAATTTTAGCTTCCTCGCATTTAGAACCAATATTATTAGCAAAGCATGAGCCAATAAATAAAACACTTGAATCGTATTCTATTTGTTTATTGTGTGGTTGTGTTATTATTTCGGTTCTAAAGTTGTTCATGCTTTAAATATGATTTTTAATCCAATTATTGATTTCGTGCAATATTTTTGTATTGTCATCTTCCAAGTGTATTTCATGGAAGGCACTGTTTAATAAAAGTAATTGAGCATCGCCAGCTTGCTTGTCTATAAAAGTTTTGGTTTGACTGGCAGAGGTTACCTGATCTGCTTTTCCATGCAGGGCTAAAATGGGCACTTCCATTTGTGGAATATTTTTAGCGAGCCTTTTTGTTACTATATTAATATTGTGTAAAAGTCGCAGTGAAATGCGTTTATGAACATAGGGATCTTCCTTGGCAATAAGTTGATCGTTTGTTTTACTTCTTAGCTTTGCAGAACTTACACCTGTTTTCACCCTGTATTTGGGCATTAAATAAACAAGTAAGTTTATTAATGAGTTGAAAATAGGCGCAGGAGGATTACTTAATTTGAACCATGGTGCTGCTAAAATGGTCCCGCTTAAATAAGCTTTAAACCCATGTGTATATAGGGTAGCTAAAAGTCCTCCCATACTACTGCCATAAATAAACAATGGTAAGTCTTTATATTTGGTGGTATTGATGTGTAATCTTAAAGCATCAATATCTTGTAATAAAACATCAAGGTTTTTAGCATCGCCTTGTTTTCCGGCAGATTGGCCATGACCTCTGAGGTCGACTGCAAAAATACCAAAATTGGATTTGCATAATTCTTGAGCCCAATCGTCATATCGTAGGCCATGCCCTCCAAGGTCATGTACTAATATTAGTACACATGTAGGTGTGCTAAATGGTAACCAAGAGTGACCTTTTAGTTGAGTCCTATCTGCAGAGAATAGGTTAAAGTGGCTATATTCGAAGTAGGGTTTCAATATGCTTGTTTAATTTGTTGGTACTCTGTTAAAGTTAGTACTATCAAATTAAAATACAAGCCTTATAAATCTCTTTTTAAGTCTAAAAAGTCAATATTTCTTCTTAAACCCGAAAACTTAGCTCTTTTAACGGCTGATTTTTTGAAGTAAACCGGGAATTGTTCTGGAGATAGATTTTGCCAATCGTTTTTGCTAAGCTTAAGGAGATGTTCGTTTGGTTGAAATGCCTCATTTTTGTTGGGGCGCGACTTCCAGGTCCACGGGCAAGCTTCTTGACAGATATCACATCCGAAAACACGGTTTTCCATTTGTTCGGCAAATTGATCAGATATTTCTCCTTTGTTTTCAATGGTTAAATAAGATATACATTTGTTAGAATCTAGCTTGTGCACCTCTAATGCCCCGGTAGGACAAGCATCAATACATCTTGTACATCCGCCACACGCATCTTTTACATTATCCCCCTCAGGTAAAATAAGGTTGCTAATGATTTCTGAAATAAACACGTAGCTTCCTAATCTTTTATGGATGAGGTGGGTGTTTTTGCCAATCCAACCCAAACCTGCTTTTGCAGCCAGAGAACGTTCTAAAACAGGAGCGGAGTCAACAAAACATCTACCCTCAAATGACGGATCAATCTCTTCCTTGATAAAATTATATAAGTTATGAAGCCGCTTTTTAATGATGTCGTGATAGTCTTGTCCATATGCATATCGAGCAACTATAGGGGCATCTGCATTGAGTGGTTTTTCGCTAGGTGTATAATTGGTTAGCATCACCATAACCGACTTTGCTCCTTCCACCAAAAGTGATGGATTGGTTCTTTTTTCAAAGTGATTGGCCATGTATTGCATACCCGCGTGCATATTATTATCAAGCCACTCTTTTAAGTAGGTTTTATCATCGGTTAATTCTAGCGTATTTGTAAAACCTATATCATCAAAACCTAACTCTTTGGCCTTATTTTTAATTAGAGTTATATGTTCTTCAGAGATTGTGAGCATTAAAGAATATTTAAGTCTTGTTTTGAATCAGAATGGTGCGCTTTAGACACTCCATTAATTCTTATTTAAAAAGATCTATTGTTAGTTGAGTGTAATATTTTTTTCTTTGGCAATGCCAATAATAGCCGTTTTTAATTCTAATACAGATGCTTCATTCATTCGTCCATAATCCAGCTCAATTAATTTAGGCATTAGAAAGCGTATTGAAGCTACTTTTATTTGAACCTCTTTAATATCTATCCAGTTTATGGTCCACGATTTTTTGAAGATTGTTGGTTTGACTTCAATCTTCTCCTTATCAATTTTAATATAGGCCTTTCCGAATAGTGAGATGGGATTGATGCCTAATCCAATTATGATGTAGGCTATACCTGCAATTATAAATACCGGTATATAAGAATTTAATAGGGTCTCTAGTTGGCTTGGATAAAATAGCGTATATCCCGAAAAGCATAGCATGGCAAAACCGAGTGCAATTCTTAAAAAGTTTTGTTTGTATTGAATTATTAAATTGATGTATATACTATTCATAATATCTTAAAATATTCTCAAAGATAGAACTGATTTTTAATTTTAGCATTATTGTATATTAACTTAATTTCAATAACTTTGATATAAAATAGTCATACAAAGATGGTTAAACTAGTATGTCTGTAACTATCTATTTTGAAAGGTTTATGCAGAATGCAAAAATCTTACTATGTTAATTAGAAGTGTTATTTATAATCTCTAAAATCTTAATCTAAATACAATGAAGAATCTAATCTCTATTATTATTGACACTCAGAGTCTTATTGATTTTTTTAAAAAAGCGCCATCGTGGGGTACATCAGATAAGCCATATAAGGCTGATTCTTTTTGCACCGTTGATGCTCCGAATTTATTGTGGAGAGGTGGACGAATATTGACATTAGAACCTGGTTCTAGTTATGAAATTGAATTATTATCAAAATCAATTAAAACTGATGTAAAGCATTTAAAGGAGGATTGTGCTGAAGTTATATTTACAGCTATAACGGATGACGTTGTAACTATTGAGGATTGGAAAAATATCTTTATTTTGGATAATAAAGATTGTTATACTTATGATAAATTTAGAAATGAGTTAACTATAAAACAAGAGTTGGGTAAAGCATTGATGGTGAAAACTGCACCAGATTATTCTCCAAAGTTTAATTTGCAATACGCAATATATTTTGAGATTAAGGAAACAGGTAAAATTGGCGTAATTGATCCATATATTGGGAATACCTCGTCAGAACCTGATGAAAAATAACCTTAAATACTTTAGATGTTATTTCCTTTTTTTTCTACTCTTTCACCTAACATATACTTCTTCACAGATTAATATTGATAGCTTAAAGAAAGTAGCAGAAGGTGATTGTGTAGAATTAGAGAGGATAAACTCACTTTTATGTTTATCCAAGTACGAAACTCCGATTCAAGCATTAATATATGCAGAAAGAGCCCGTGAGCTATCCCATGTTAATAAATATTACGAGAAAGAAGGTTTAGCATTGGAATATATTAGCCTTTGCAATAGGCGAATGGGTAATTATACCAGTGCGATTAAAGCATCATTGGATGCTTTACAGATCTATGATAGAATTGGAGCGATTGATAAGAAAGCTTCGTTGCAACTCCAAATAGGATCACATCTTTCAAATGAAGGTAATTATAAATTATCGAAAACCTACATTGAGTCTTCGTTATCGTCTTTTCAGATACGGAAAGATACGCTTAATATGATGTATGCTTTAATAAACTTGGGTGAAACTTACCGTCGTTTATTCGCTTATGATAGTGCGAAAATTTGCTTTAAATATTGCATTGAATTAAATAAAAGTGCCAAAAATAGACTTGTTGAAGGGTATGCACTAGGGAATATTGGCTTAACTTACCTTAGTGAGGATAGCACGTTATTAGCGGAAAATAACTTATTAAAGTCAATAAATATCCTAAGTAATTTAAGTGATGTTTATTCTTTAGCATGTTATAAGTCGAAACTAGCTCAGTTTTATTTATCCAAATGCATGGATGAAAAAGGAGAATCAATGCTTTTGGAGTGTTTGAAAATATCCAATAGAGAGAATCTAAAAGAACAGATAAGAGATATAAGTCTTGATCTATCACAGTTTTATGAAGTGCAGGGGGATTATAGTTTAGCATTAAACTATAGAAAGAACTATGAGCTATATAATGATAGTATAAAGAATCTCGAGAATGTTAGGAATATTGAGCAGTTGAGAAGTCAATATTATTTAAAGAAAAAGGAGGATGATATTTTACATCTTGAGCAGGAAAATAAAAATAAGAATATACAAATTCTGCTTAGCTTGTTTGGGGTGACTTTTACAATTCTTTTATCAGCCTTTTTATATTACGCATTACACTCTCGGAAAGTAGCATATGTTAAGTTACTAGATCAGAAAAAAATAATAGAAAAGAAAAAGGAAGAGATAGAATTGCTTTATAGAGAACTCAATCATCGAATTAAGAATAACTTACAAATGATTGCTAGTATATTTAGTCTGCAAGCTGGTAGGTATTGTACTAGAGAAACCTCTGAATCTTTAGCTATTGCTAAGTTGCGTGTTGAGTCACTAACTCTAATTCATCAAAAACTTGTTCCTTCGTCATCTAATGTTTATTTGTTGTTAAATGATTATATAACTGATCTTGCAGAGAACCTCATTTTTAGTTTAGGTATTGATGTTGATTTGCAACTAAAGTTAGATAAAATCAGATTGCATGTGGATGATGCTATTCCTTTAGGAATTGTATTAAATGAACTATTGACAAACTCATTAAAATATGCAGTTCCAATAACAGCAAAAGCTCGTTTGGTGATTTCGTTACTAAAGAAGCATGATGGATTTATGATTATTATACGAGATAATGGTCCAGGCTTAATTGAAAAGGTTAAGGCTTCTAAGTCTCGCTCAATTGGCCTTAAACTAGTAAAATCCTTATTGAAACAAATAAAAGGTGAAATTAATCAGACCAATGATAATGGGTGTGTTTGGTCGATCTACTTAAAGGATTCAGAATTAAAAAATCTAAAATTATGAATATACATATTGTAGAAGATGAAATTTTGATTGCTGAGGATATGGCATTTCGTCTTACGGAATTGGGTTATAATGTGGTTAAAATCAATGATAATGTTGAGGACGCAATTGATACATTAAATAATTTAAAGGTTGATTTAGTTTTAATTGATATTAATTTAAAGGGAAAAAAAAACGGGATTGATTTGGCAAATATAGTGTCTGACCACTATGGTATTCCCTTTATATTTTTAACATCATTAGCTAGTGATAGTGTTATTAATAAGGTGATACAAGTTAAGCCTACAGCTTTTTTATTAAAGCCATTTAATGATAAACAAGTACAAGTAGCAATTGAATTGGCAAAACAAAATATGAGTGCTAGTATATCTGAAAAGAATATTGATAAATCAGACCTTGAATCGAAAAAGATTGACTTACAGGAGCAAGATTTTATATTTTTAAAAAAACAAAATGCTTATGTAAAGGTAAGGTTAGATGATATACTCTGGCTTGAAGCGGAAGGGAACTATACAACTATTTATACAAAAGATGATAGTTTTATATACTCAGTTGTATTGCATAAAATTGAAGAGCAATTACCTGAAGATTTATTTAAAAGAATACACCGATCTTTTGTTGTAAATATTAAAAATGTAACTGGTATTAAAGGGAATATGTTGATAATTGGAGATAAACAAATTCCGGTAAGTAAAACAAATCGTGATGATGTTTCTCGTTTGTTTCAGGTTATTTAAAATCTTACAATCAAGGGACTCAATTCGAATGTTGTATTGAGTCTCTTGATGAAAGTTTACTATAATGATGAAATTATACGCGTATTATGCAGGTTGCTGATCCGCTGTCATCTCAAATTCTTCATTCAGAAGTTCCATTTTTTTGTTATGAAGAGTTGTATTGTGGCGAGTTCCTGAAAGTGTTTTGTTAAAAACAGTTTTATGAATAAAAGACTTTTGGGCTTCGACCTTTAGATGAAATGATAGTAATGAGTCCGTACAATTCCATTCAGATATCGTAATTGTAATTTTAACACCACTTACGGTAGTGGATTCCTTCTTATTTCCATCAATTGTTAATGATTGACTCCCGCTTCCTTTATTGCTATCAATGGTTGCAAGAACAGGGAATTTACTTGTTCCATCATCGTATACCTTGATATCTACAGAACCTTTAATAATGCCCATAATTGAGAATGATTCACTCTCATTAATAATAATTGGTAATCCATTTTCTAGAGTTTTCATAACGTTTTTCTTTAATGTTAATAAATATGATTTGTGTTATTTGGATTTAATATCTGGGTCAACAATTGTCTAGTTTTAACTTTATGTATTATTTGGGATGCCTAATTCATTGGTTTTTGTGAGTCTTCTTGGGTTTGGCCTTTGGTAGTAATATTTATAGTGGGTAAGCAAAGTTTTATGCTTAGTTTATTTGTGGAATATTTTCTTGAATATGATTGTTGATTTTTATTATGTCTACAGATAAAGTTAATCTGATTAAGGTGGTTATCTGATCTATTAGATAGATCATTATTTGCTTTGAAGGCTGTTTTGAGAGCCATTTTATTACTAGCAATTGTTATTATATGTAAGATGGTATTTCTTGCTAATATCATGAGAGAAGAATAGCAGATTTTTCCATTTTTGAGCTTACTATAAGGATCTTGAGTGTAGGTTAATTCAGTTTGCATAGCGTAAATCTTAAATGATTTGATCACAATCTACACTCAATCTTTTATCTAAAAAAAAACAATATATAAACAGTTCATATTTCTTAGTGGGAGGTATATTCTAATGAGTAAGTTAAAGTTGGTTATTACTTAGTGGCTTTTAGTGTTGTAATCGGATTCTTTTATTTCTGGCAATTGCTACTTCTGAGAAATGTATTTTAGCCTGGAATAATGAGTATAAAAAAAGCTGCACCTTTTTAGGATGCAGCTTATTATAACTATGAGGTGGAAACTTATTATTTACTTGTATATCCAAACTCGCTCAAGTGATCCCAATATTTAGGATATGATTTGGAAACCACGGCTGGATCTTCAATTTTCATATCTTTTATAATGCTAACTGCAGGAGCAAAAGCCATGGCCATTCTATGATCGTGATAAGTGGCAATGCTAGGCGTTTCATCTTTTTCACAAGTAGTGCCATCCCAAACCAAATTATCAATGTTGTTTGAGCTTAGTACAAAGCCCATTTTCTTTAATTCATCAATGAGCGCATTGATGCGATCTGTTTCTTTAATCTTTAAGGTTTGAAGACCCGTAAAGTTAAAAGGTACACCTAGGCAGCAGCAAGTAACTGCAAAGGTTTGAGCCAAATCGGGTTGCTCAATAAAATTGTAATTAAATTGTTTATATAGCTCGCCTGTATTTTTCAGTGTTAATCCATTTTTATTGAATTTATAAGAAACACCCAGTTGCTTAAACAATTCTGCTACCTTCGAGTCGCCTTGCTCACTATAGCGCTTTAGTCCTTTTAAAGTAACTTCGCTCCCTTTATTTAACGCCACTATTTCAAACCAGTACGATGCTGCACTCCAATCTGCTTCTACAGTAAACTCCGTAGGGTTGTAATTAGCAGAAGGAACAGTGATTACATTGTCTTTCCAATGACATTTTACACCAAAGGTTTCCATCATCTTAAGAGTTAATAAAATGTATGGGCGCGAAATAATTTCGCCTGTTAATGTAAGGCGTAATCCATTTTTCATGGTGGGGCCTATCATTAATAAGGCTGAGATATACTGACTGCTTACATCGCCAGCCAATTCAAGATCGCCACCTTCTAAAGCACTACCAAAAATGCGAAGTGGAGGATAACCCTCTTTCTCAGTATATTCAATTTTAGCACCCAATTCGTTAAGCGCTTCAACCAATATTTTAATCGGACGCTGCTTCATTCTATCAGAACCTGTAATGGTCCATTCGCCTACAATTTTTGATAAAAAGGCAGTTAAAAAACGCATAGTAGTGCCGGCAGCACCTACATCAAAATTACGGCTATCAGAATTAAGAGCCTTAATGAGTAATGCAGTATCGTCACTATCGCTTAAGTTTTTAATAGGAATAGAACTATATGAAACTGCGTTAAGGATAAGTGCTCTGTTGCTAATACTTTTTGAAGTAGGTAAATCTACAGTGTATTTATCTATTTGTTTTGGTGCTGAAACAGTATATGTCATTGTATCTGATGTTATGTTCTTGAGCTTGTTATTACTTATGGTAATATAATTTGTTTTAATCTTACTATAAGTCTAAATAAAACTCAATGGCTTCGTAAATTTCTTCTTTTGTGCAAATTTGATTAATCTTGATTTCTCCAATTGTACTTAAGAGTGTAAAGTTAATTTGATTCTTTTCATTTTTCTTATCGTGCGTCATCAAATAAAATAGGTCATCAAAATCATCCATAGTAATATCTAATTTACCATAGATTTTTTCAATTACACTGTTTATTTCTTTAATTGTTTCCATTGGGAAACCACACTTTTTATATCCTAAATATAGTTCGGCTAACATTCCGTAAGCAACAGCATAACCATGTAAAATGGCTTTGTTGTTTTTCATACAGAAACTCTCAAAAGCATGGCCAATGGTGTGCCCGAAGTTTAACGATTTACGAACGTTCTGTTCGGTTGGGTCGGCCTTTACAAAACTCTCTTTAATATTGATACTACGTATTACCAGAGGTTTCAATGCTTTTAAATCCACATCGATAATAGGAAAGGATTTGATGTCGTTCCAGGTATCTTCAGAATAGATTAAGGCATGCTTAATCATTTCAGCAAAACCTGATGAGATATTTTCTTGATCTTGTGTTTTTGTAAAATCAGTATCAACAAGAACCGCGGTGGCGTGTTGGAAAACGCCAATTTCATTTTTTAGGCTATGAAAATTAATACCCGTTTTACCACCAACACTAGCATCAACTTGGCTAAGCAAAGTTGTAGGAATATTAATAAAATCAATACCTCGTTTAAAAGTAGAAGCAGCAAAACCACCTAAATCACATGGCATACCACCCGCTAAATTTATTAAGAGCGATTTTCTATCGGCACCATTAGTGCTTAAAAAGTGCCATACTTTACTAATGGCATCAATGGTTTTGTTTTGATCCCCTTCCTCAATGCAAATGATGTTATTTTCATCAATAGCTTCAAGCCCTTTAACTTTAGGATAACAATGTTTATAGGAACCAGTATCGCACAGTAGAAATACTTTTCCGCGACTATATTTTTTGATTAGATCAGTAAGGTCTTGTTTTAAATCTTCGGCACCATATACCTTCGATTCGCTCTCTTCAATTACCTGCATTCTCCCGTAATTTGTGGTAGTTATTATTTTGGCATCAAAAATAGGTAAAAAACAGATTTGTAAGTCATGTTTTTGAATAAATTATAATTCGTAAACAAATAAGGTCTTCTATTTACTCTATTGTAAATTGCAATTGCCGATGCTGTCTAGTTTATGAAGGATATTCTAAGGGTTTATCCAAACAAAATCAGTAAAAATACCTGGGTTGGTTTTTCGTTGGTCTTGGATTGAACCTGCAAGGTACCTTCTTTGGAGCTTCGTTGGGTGTTTATTGGGTATTCATTGGTGCTATAGGACCAATAAACACCCAATGAAATACCAATGCGGACCCAATGATGCCCCGACCCAGACCCCTAGAATTACCCGAAAATTCGATTTTCATGGAAATCAGAATTAAAGCTCTTATAGGCTATTTTTTGAGTTTTGCCCTCATATAGTATCAATTATCCTATTTTTATTTTAATTTAAAAATCCACCAATAGTTGTAAAGCGAAAAATGGGTGTTGGCTCTGTTGAATCACTTCAAACCAAAAAATGCTAAAAACGGTGGTTTGTGATACTATTTCAAGCCTGTTTAGCTGCTTGTTTTGTTAGCTTGTTCAGGTGTTTTAATATTTGGTTTGTATAACAATTGTCTAGTTTATTATCTTTTTGTTATTCGCAGTTTTTTAGTCTGATTATTTATCTTTGTAAACACTAATGAAGTTTAAAAAGAGCATTGATGAATAATAGAAAGACTGCAGGGAAGATTCAATTAGTACTTACATTGGTAATTATTGGCTTACTAGCTTTGTGGATTTGCTCCATAACAATGCAATCATTAGCCTCTATTGAAAATTTGCAGTCAATTTCTATGCTATTGTTAATCGTTGTGGTGTTGTACTTCCTTTTGGGAGGGTTTTACTATGTTGAGCTAGAGCATGAGGACGATGTTATTAATGTGAAGTTTTATAATTCATTTCCTTTTTCGCGAGAGTTTAAGATGTATCGTATACCGGTATCTGCATTGATTAGTTATGAGATAACAGGGAATGCCTTCTTTCAGCAAAAGTTAGTATTGTTTCAGATGACTTCTAATCAAGCTTCGAAATACCCACCAATTTATATAACTGCCATGTCGGCAAAGGATAAGGCCAAATTATTTGCTTTTTTAAATGAATTGGTAAAATAACGACTTTGGCGTAAAATGAGTATTCCAATTTTATGGAGTTGGTGCAAATGATGAATCATCCCATTGCAAAGTGCGTATAGAATAGTTATAAGCTAATATTCAGAAAGGAATATTTTCCAATTAATTATTTTTTTATTAGGTAATAGAGTATATCATTAATGCTTTAATAGTTATTAAATTTAACTTAATTATATAGGCTAATTGTCTTCTTACTGTATGTAACTTCCTAACAAAACACTGTTGAAAAATAGATTCTTTTGTTATTTTTGTTTATACCTAAACGATTGAAATCTTGCAGAATCAACTATTATATAAAATAGCATTAGCTCATATAAAGGGTGTGGGTCCTAAATTATGCCGAAATATTATTGCATACCTAGGAAGTGTTGAGGCTGTATTTGATGAAAGTTCTCAGGCTTTATCTAAGATTCCAGGAGTTGGCATAAAAACAGCAGAGGCTATTACAAACCCAAATGTAATGCACCTAGCCCAAAAGGAACTTGATTTTATCCTTAATAAGGATATTACTACAAGTTTTTATTTAGACTCTAATTATCCTTCCCGATTAAAGCAATGTGAGGATGCTCCTATAATTCTTTATTCAAAAGGAAATCATAATTTATCAGATAATAAGGTAATATCCATTGTTGGTACCCGCAAGGTAACCGAGTATGGTAAAGAAAACTGTGTAAAGATCATAAGAGAAATTAGTGAACAATTTTCTAATGTTACCATAGTGAGTGGTTTGGCGTACGGAGTTGACATTTGCGCGCATCGGGCTGCCTTAGAATTTGGCCTGCCTACCATTGCTGTTATGGCGCACGGATTGGATCGTATTTACCCAAGTGTGCATAAAAAAACAGCAGCGGATATACTAAGTACTGGTGCTTTACTTACAGAGTTTCCGAGTGGTACAAATCCTGATAAACAAAATTTTGTAAAGCGTAATCGCATTGTGGCCGGTATTGCTGATGCTACTATAGTTATTGAATCGGCATCAAAAGGGGGCGCCTTAATAACTGCAGGTATCGCACAATCTTATAATAGAGATGTTTTGGCTTATCCTGGTAGGGTGGGCGATGAATTCTCAATGGGATGTAACCACCTTATAAAATCCAATGTGGCAGCAATGATTGAAGGGACTAAAGATTTAGCATACGCCTTAAATTGGGAAGTAGACTATGAGAATAATAAACAGCTTAGTATGTTTAATGCTCCTGTTGGAGAGGAGGGCTTGATTTATGAGTTGCTATTGAATAATAAAGAAATGTCAATTAATGCCCTGTCTGCTCAAACGAGCATTACAGTCAGTAAGTTAGCTTCCTTGTTGCTAAAAATGGAGTTTGATGGTTTGGTGAAAAGCTTACCGGGTAACCTTTATCGTTGTTTGCAGTAATATTTAACATATTCATTGTTAATATTGGCAAGATAAAAGGATGTTATTTTTTATGAATATATGTTTTGTTTTGACAAACCTTTTAAAAGTATTGACGTACAAAAAATAGTTCCCTTGGTTAGGGCTTGATAAAAATATTAGTATGATTAAACTATATACTCATTTCACAAGCTTAATTTCTTTGTCAATACATAGTTTGAAAGTTTGCCTTATTTTATTATTTATTGTTGTTGTTAGTTCTTTGAGCGCTCAAACAATGTCTACTTGTGGTGCTAGTTCAATAAATGGAGCTGATATTCTAGCGAATGCTTCTCCAGCCCCTATTTCTGGTCATGTGAATAATGGTCAGTGGGTTAGTCTCTCAGGTTTGACTTCAGATAATACTAGCTCGAATGCTGCAAATCATAATTTGTCTGGTTTTGTAGCTGGAAATACATATAGTGTTGTATGGGAGCATAACGGTGGAGGAGCAACGCAGTATTCTGTTGACATTGTTGTTACAGATGAAGTTACTGTTAGAACATGGGAGCCTAATAGTTTTGATGCTTGTACTGTTCCTTATAAAGCAAGTGTAAACTACGAGTTTACAGGTGCTGTAGGCTTTGATATTACTTATCAAAACCCCCAAGGATCCCATGTAGGAGCAAATATGCCTGCTGTTGCAACCTTGCCCGATAATAGTAATACGGATTATTTGGTTTCAACATCATGGCTATTAACTTCAGTAATTGACGCAAACGGTTGTGAAGCAACAAATCTTCCTCAAAGTGCTAATTTTAACCTTTCGGGAGTGCCATCTTTACAAACAATCACATGGAATAAAAACTGTGCACCATCAAATTCTACCATAACTCTTAACTCAAGTGAAGTAGGTATAACCTACGAACTTCGTAAGGATGGCACAATATATAGTCCCGGAGGTTCTTGGACCGGTGATGGTGGTTCACATTCATGGACAGTTAATACTCCTGGTTTATATGAAGTTTATGCATTAAATACCTGTGGAGGTAATGACCCTTTAATGACTAATGGTAGTGATAGAATTTATAGCACGCCAATAGCTCAAACAATTAGTATTGTTGAGGCAGGGCCACACTGTAATGGGAATACATACACAGTTAGATTGGCTAACTCAGAATCCGACGTTACTTATACATTATATAATCCATTTGGTAATGCAGTTACCACTGTAACTGGAAATGGGACTACTGTTTCGTTTGCTTCTGTTGTATTAACAGCAGGAACATATAGTGTAAGAGCAAATAACGTCAGTTGTGCCGATGTGAATATGCTTAATACTGTGGTTGTTGGAACAAGCCCAATAAAATACAATGTATCTGGAGGTACGCTATGTGAAGGTTCAACACTGATTGTAGGTCTCAGTAATAGTACTACTAATGTAAATTATACATTAATGTACGACGATGGTAGTTCTGTAATTTCAGGTCAGGTATTGGCAGGAACTAACTCATCGCTATCTTTTAATGGTGTCACAAATACCGGTACATATTGGGTAGAAGCTGAGGATGTATCAGGATCTCTTCCTGGTTGTAAGTCAACAATGAATGGAGTGGCTTCAATTAACGCTTTACCTGATGATTTGCCGTTGATTAATCAAGGGGTTGTTTGTCCTAGTGGCGAGGTTAAATTGGGGTCAACTGCAACACCTACAGACCCGAGTGTTAGCTACACTTTACTTCGTGATGGTAACCCAGTTTTAACTTTAAGTGGTAATGGAGGTGAACTCAATTTCGGATCACAAACAACAGAAGGGATCTATACTGTTCGTGCAAGTTCAGGAGGTTGTAGCCAAATGATGACTGGGGCTTTGCAGGTTCTTGCAAATCCCACTCCAGTAGCCTTAACAACAAATAAGGATAAATATTGTAGTTCAGATGCTACAACAGGCGTAATTTTATCATTAGGACCAGTAGAAAGTATTGTTGATTATCAGTTAGAGCGATTTGATGGTACAAATTGGATTTCTTATGGTGGGATTAGAAAAGGAAATGACGGTGATGTTATTACATGGACTGATATTACAGAAGGTGCATATCGAGTTGTAGGAAGTAACGCTGGAGGCTGTTCGCAATTGATGAGTGGTACTGTTATCATTACAGTTACAAACCCTCCTACAGCAAATGTAATTGCTCAAGCACCTATTAGACGATGTGAGAATGTACCTGGCACTTTTAATATTGAAGTGGTACTTACTGGTAACCCACCTTATAATTTCACATTAAAGGATGATAAAGGGGCAACCATTTCTACTGTATCTGGTCACCCTTCTAATAACTATACAATTATTGTTAATCCTTCAGATGCGGAAACTACATACAGTGTTGAAAACCTTAGTGATGCAGGTTTGTGTAGTCCTGTTAACGGATCTTCAATAGCAACAGTTTATGTTGACCCAGTACCCACAATAACTTTTGACCCTGCTATTCCAATGGTCTGTGAAGGGTCAACTATTGATATAACTGCAAATGGTGCAGGAGCCGGGGGTTCTTATACTTGGAGTGATGGTTTGGGAAGTTCGCAAACTATTACAGTTGGGCCAAACCCTCCTGGTAAAGATTATACTGTTATCGCATCAAGTGTACATGGTTGTACTAGTAATGAGTTAGTTCATGTTAAAGTGAATACATTACCTGTTGTTGATTTCACAACACCAGGAGATATTTATGTGTATTGCGAAAATAATGGCATAGTTCAGTTAACAGGTACCCCAACGGGAGGTAGTTTTGTTGGAACGGGGATGTTTGGTGATCAATTTGATCCTGCAGCAGCTAATATAGGAAGTAATTATATTACCTATAACTTTACAAGTGTTGAGGGGTGTACCAATTCTATTACAAAAGAGATAGTAGTGAATGAGGTGCCCGTTGTGCGTATTGATAATTTACGCCCTACTTATTGTTCTGATGCAGGTACGGTTACTATTAATGGTAGACCGGATGGTACGACCCCTGGTTCAGTAGGAAATTTTGAAGTAATAGGATCGATGTTAGATAAAGGTACCTGGTGGGATTCAACAGATGGTACTGCTACATTAAATGTTGGTGCTGCAATTGCAGCTTTGGGTGCTCCGTTGGATTTAACTTTCCGTTATACTTATACTGACCCTAGGGGATGCACAGCTTTTGTAGAAGAAACAACGACTTTGCTTGAGCCTGTTAACAACAATATTTATTTCACTGGTTTAACAGCAACATGTGAGCAGGATCCAGCAGTTACCTTAGTTGCTTACTTTAGAGATACAGGATTAGCCATAGGGGAAGGTACATATACTGGGCCTGGTATCTCAGATATTGGAAATGGTACTGCAGAATTTACACCTGCTGATGCAGGTAGTGGAACACATACGATTACTTATGATTATACAGATGCCAACGGGTGTTCTGGTTCTTATTCAGAATCAGTGACTATTGGTATTCCAATTGATATACCTGGTTTAGGTACAGAGTATTGTTCGGCTGATAACGGTCAATATTTATTAGAAGGTAGTGTAAATGGTAACCCTCCAGATCATAATGATGGAACAACCTTTGACGTAAATTATATTGGTGATGGCACAGGAGCTCCTGTGGTAGTTACAAAAAATGCAGGTAATGGTACTTACCATTTTAAACCTGCTACCTTGGCTAATACTACAGGCTTAGGTTTAGGTGATTATGAAGTCATCTATAGATATAATGCATCAGGGTGTAATAATTCAACAACTACTATTGTAAAAATTGTTGAGTCCGTAGACCCTACTTTCCTTATTGGTACAGAAACAGTACCTTCAACAGGGCAAACTAATTTTTGCGAAAATAGTGATCCTGTTATATTAAAACCAAAGGCAACTTTACCAAGTACGGCTGGTTCAAGTTTTACTGGTAATGGTGTTGGTGGAAATTATTTTGTACCAAATGATGCAAGTGTTGTATTTAAACCTAATGCAAATACTATTACACATACCATTTTAAATATAGTTAATGGTCTTACTTGTAAAACACAATCAACACGCGATGTATTTGTAACGCCAGTTAATGTGGCAATTAGTGGATTAAGTACTAGTTATTGTACCAATAGTGGAGACCAAAAAATTTCTGTGAGTGGTGCCGATGCTACCGATGGTTCTGCAACTTTTACTGCTACATTAAATGGAAGTACCACAAGTTTCTTAACAGACAATTCTGATAATACAGCTACTATAAAACCTTCAGTAGGTGCTGGAATTTATGAAGTTACCATGGAGTTTACTAAAACTTCCGATGGTTGTAAAACAACAGTTGTTGAATTGGTTGAGGTGTTTGCTGCCAATCCGGTTACTTTTTCAGGTGTTGCCGATGGGGACGAAATTTGTCAGTCTTCAGCAGAGATTACATTAAGAGGCGATATGCCCAATGGAGGTATTGGTAATTTTGTTGAGGATGCTCCTGGTATTAGTAATACAGGAATTGATGATTTAGGTAATACTGTTATTGCAAATGATGGAGTTGGAATTTTCACACCAAGTGCAATGCCATTAACACCTTACACCATTACTTATGAATATACAAATGCCGATGGTTGTATCACAAGTGCACAAAAAACAATTGATGTTGTTGGTGATCCATCTACACTTTATAGTGTAACGGGTGGCGGAGCATATTGTGATGATGCTACAGATAAAGGAGTTGTTGTAGGTTTAAGTGGTTCAAATACAGGAGTTACCTACGAATTGCTTTTAGGTGGTTTGAGCTTAACACCTAAAGTATTGTTTGATGGCAATGGTACTGCTTTCAATTTTACTAAAAATCAAGATGGTACTGGAGGTGATCAACTATTTGATATTGAAGGTTATTACACTGTAAGTGCAGTGCAAAATAATTGTAATGCATTAATGACAGGAAGTGTTCTTATTGAACAGTATGAATTGGTTCTGCAGGAAGAATCTAAAACTGACATTACTTGTATTGGAGCTGATGATGGTACGGTTACCTTAAAAACTACTGGTGGAAGTGGTGCTTATGAGTATTCTATTGACGGAGGTACGACTTGGCAAAGTTCAAATGTGTTTTCCGGTTTAACCGATGGTACGCACCAGTTTTCAGTAAAGGAAGTTACAAACCCTCCTGCATGCGAAAAGATAAATACCCTGAGTGTTTCAATTGTAGAACCAAGTGCAATTGTGGTAATAGAAGATGCCACCCAAAATATCAAAGTGGGTTGTACACCATGTACTGCAGGTCTCGACTGTGAAGGTTCAGCAACAATCACTATAACGGGAGGTAATCCAGATTTTACTACATATCCAGGAGTTGGTTATAAAATTCAATGGTCAACAGGTGGTGCTGACCTAACGGAAACTGGTATGCCAGTCGGTCAACATAGTGTTATTGTTACTGATGGAAATAGTTGTAGTGAGAGTATAAATGTTGAGATTTTATCAAATGATCCTATATTATTAATTGAAGAGATTATTTATCATAAAGATAATTTTTGTAATGGAGCTGCGGAAGGCGTTTTTGTTGTGAGAGCTCAAGGTGGTTCAGGAACTTTTCAGTTTAATTTATCTGATCCAGCTCTTTCACCAAACACTTGGGTGGAGAGTAATTTTGGCGCTATAGGTTCAGAATATGAAGTGCGTAATTTAAATGCTGCCTTACATAATATTTGGGTTCGTGATAAAAATCCAATGTACCAAAGGTGTATTATTCAAATTCCAAATCCTATTGAGATTACAGAACCTGCAGCACTTGCATTAATTGAAGAATCTCAAATTGGAATTACTTGTAATGCTGCTACCGATGGTAGTTTTATTGTAAGAGCTTCAGGAGGTTCTGGAGATTATAATTTTACAACAGATAATCCGGCTATTGTACCTGTACCAAATTGGAAACCAGCTAATAACGCAATAGATGGATATGAGCTTACAGGTTTAGGAACAGGAAAATATAGTGTTTGGGTACAAGATGCTAAAGCAACAACCTGTACTTTTGCAACTGTAGATGTGCAACTTGCTGATGTTGATCCACTTGGCCTGACCTTGATAGAACATACGGATGTGTTGTGTTATTCGGACAATACAGGACGTATTGAAGTTTTAGCTAAAGGAGGGAGTGGTAATTATGTTTACTCATGGAGTGATGGGGGTGGTATTATTTCCTCTGTTCCATTTATCGAGAATCGAACAGCAGGAATATATACTTTAACAATTACAGATACCAATCCAAATTCATGTAGCCCATTTGTGCAAAGTTTCACAATTACTGAACCTGTTGATTTACCCTCAGTAACAAATATCTCTATCATTGATACAGATTGTGCTGCTCAGGCAACAGGATCAATTAGTCTGAAAGTTGTTGGAGGTACAAGCCCTTACGAAATTATTTGGAGCAACAATGTAAAGAATGTAGAAAAAATTGAAAATCTAAATCCAGGTACTTACAGCATATTAGTTAAAGATGCGAATGGTTGTATTTTTGAAAATTCATCAAATCCATTTGTAGTTAAAAGTTTAGATAATATTATTCTAGAACGTGCAGTTAGTCCTACTCATAATAATTGTTTCGGAAGCAGTGATGGGACATTAAATGTTAAGGTTGAAGGCGGTTCTGGAAATTATGAATTCAGATTGGATGGTCCGATAATTCGTGATTGGACGCCAACAATACCATCGGGAACTGATGAGTTTACTTTTAAAAATCTTCCTGCAGGAGGATATGTATTAGAAGTGCGCGATGTTAATAACAATAATTGTAGTTATACTTTAGGGACTTATACAATTACAGAACCTTCAGAAATTACACTTTCATTATTAAATTCTGAAGATGTAGATTGTTTTGGCTCAAGTACGGGTAGTATAGAGGTAGAAGCTAAAGGTGGTTCAGGAGAATATGACTATAGTTTAGATAATGGAGCAACTTGGTTAAATGCCAAACTATCTGGTATACATAAGTTTACGGATCTTAGTTCAGGAACATATTATATTAAGGTTCGTGATTATCAGCTGCTTTCTTGTGAGAGTAATGCAATAGTAACTCATCAAATATCTCAACCAGAGGAACTTAAGATTAAGAATATCAAGGTTAATCCAGTTTCGTGTTTCTCGGCTAATGATGGTACAATCACAGTTACAGGGCAAGGAGGATCTGGTAATTATGATTACTATTGTGTAGAAACAGCAACGTGGCAATCAAATAATGTATTCAGCCTTCCAAGAGGAACTTATACTTTTATTATTCAAGAACAAAGCTTGCCAGGTTGCGCTTCTGCTAAATCAGACCCTGTGGAAATGACTAGTCCATTAGACTATAATACCACAGCGATAGCAACTGATGTTCAATGTTTTGGTGCTAATGATGGAATAATAGAATTTGATACTAAATATAGCAATGGAAGTGGAGGTGTTTTTCAATACTCCATAGACAATGAGCTAACATGGCACGACTCACCAATCTCAAATCTTGCTCCAGGTCTATTTACCGTAATAGTAAAGGATGTAAATAATGGCTGTAAAAAAACTTTAACATCAGATGTTAGAATCATAGAGCCTTCTGAACTTACTTACACCGAAGATTTTATAAATGATATAACCTGTTTTGGAGATGCTGATGGAGAAATTAAAGTTACTGCTAAAGGTGGCACTGGTACAATTGCTTACCAATGGAGTGGAGTCTCTGATGCTAATGGTGGAAAAACCAATCACGTAACTAACTTAAGCGCAGCTGACTATTCAGTTTCTATTACAGATGACAATGGGTGTTTCATAAACCCAAAACCAATTTTTACTGTCGCTGATGTTACAGATATTGTTGCAGATTTTACACCAACACATATTGCTATTGGCGGTCAGAATACTGGCTCTATTGTAATTAATACAATTACTGGTGGTCCAAGTACTACATACTCTGTGGTTTGGGAAGATGGTTCAACAGGAATGTCAAGAACAGGTTTGTCTGCTGGAGTTTATTCATTTACAGTGACTAGTGGAACTTGCACGAAGTTTTACGAAATTACTTTAATCGATGAATCAGCCCCGCTTGATTTTAATTTAACTGCAACGGATGCCGAATGTTTTTCTTATAATGGGAATATTGAAGTAAGTATTACTTCGGGTAATCCTAATTATGATATTACTTGGTATAAAGCAGGTGTTCAGATAGGTAATGATAATACTGCTAACATTATTTATAATATTCCTGTTGTGGCAGGTAACTATGAGGTTACAGTAAAAGATAATGCAGGAGCTGAACTTACCAAGACTGTTGCTGTATATGAGCCGAAAGAATTTTTAGCGCAGATTAATATTCTTACAGATATTGTTTGTTTTGGAGATCAAGGCTCACTATCCGTAACATTAAGTGGTAAGGGTTGGGATTTTGACAATGATGCAAATAATTATTCGGTGGCTTGGAAAGATCCTGATGGATTAGACTTTGGTGCTGGTACATTAGCCGCTGAAGGCGTTCAGACAAATTTACTAAAACCAGGGCCTTATGCAGTTAAGGTATATTATAACAGTACACCAACTTGTGTTCAAGAATTAAGGGGAGAATTGTCTGATCCGAAAGAGCTAGGACATACTGAACTTGTAAAACCTGTAACCTGTAATGGTGGTAGTGATGGAAGTATTGCTATTTCACCAACAGGTCGCCCTTCTGGTCATGGTTTTATATATTCTTGGCAAGCTTCATATGATGGAGGAGCTAGTTGGGGTGCACTTAGTGATGTTACCTCAACCATAACTGGTAAACCTGCAGGGCTTTACATAGTAACCATTCAATCAGCAAGTTCTGCCTGTAGTTATACATCGGATCCTATTGAAATAAAAGAGCCAGCTGCTATAGCTGCTACTATTTCAAAAAGTGATATTATCACGTGTAATGGTGATGACTCAGGTATCATTCAAATTGATAATATTACTGGAGGGGCAATGCCTTACAAATATTACCTCAACGGAGTAGAGAAACAGTTAGGTCCAAACGTTACCAATGAGATTATTACAGGCCTAGATGCACAGGCGTATGGTGTTGTCATTAAGGATGTTAATGGTTGTGAAAGTAGCTTATACTCAGGTGTAATTACAGAACCTGTTCCCTTACAACTTAATGTGACAAGCGCTACAATTGATTGTGATAATGCCAATTCAGGATCGCTTATTTTTACGATAGAAGGTGGTAGAGAAAATAATATTTCAGGACATCAAAACTATGGTGTTGTGGTTAGTCCAAGTGGCAAAGCAGATATAGTAATTGGTTCGGTTTCTAATCCGTCAGGGGGAGCAATTACAGTTAATGACCCATTACTACAAAGCTTAGAACCTAATGACTATACTATTAAGGTAATTGATATTGAGTCAAATGCTACCAATAAATGTGTTGTTGAAGAATCCGTAACGCTTGAATTAATAGATGTTACTGCAACAGAAACTAATGCGACCTGTTTTGGTGTAAATAATGGATCAATTAGTAACGTTCAAGTTATAGGAACTAGTGGTAATTATACTTTTACCTGGAGTTCTACTGATGGTGGTACTGGTTTTGATTCTAATAATTTAAATCAATCTGGTTTATCTATAGGTACTTATACCTTAAGTATAAAAGATTTAGATAGAGGGAATTGTGTTGTTGATTTCGACTTTGTGATTGATTATGACAATACAATTGAGATTGAAGGTACCGTTACTGACGTGGTTTGCAACGGCGAAAAGTCAGGAGCTATTACTATTCATAATATAAAGGATGAAGGTACTAACAGTATTTACTCTTGGTCAGGACCACCATCATTTGTATTTGTAGATCCTTCTCAATTAAACCAAGCACAACTAATTTCAGGTGGATATACCTTATCTGTTGAAACAACAATAAGCACTACTTCAGGTACTGAGCAGTGTAAAGCTAGCGAAGGTTTCACTGTAAATGAGCCTGGAGCAATTACCTTTACGTCTTATTTCGAAGTAACTAATTGTGATCCTTACCAACGTACCTTAAAGGTTGATAATGTGAGTGGTGGATCAGGAGCCTATGATTATAAGTGGGTTGGACCTCCATTTAACCCTGCAGTTCCTGTAGATCCTACAAGTGTTCTTATCTCTGAAGGGGGAGATTATGCTATCACTGTTAAAGACAAAAACCTTTGTGAAAAGTCTAAGTTGGTTTCTGTTCCAATGGAAATGTCTATCAACCCAACTGTAAATGGAGTTAGTTGTAATGGTGGAAATACGGGAAGTATTGTTTTGAACTTAAGTGGTGGTAATACCGTTAATGCCTTTTCTTTTGCATGGACGGGACCAGATGGTTATACGTCTAGTAATAGAAATATTGATAACTTATATGCTGGTGATTATACTGTAATTATAACGGATCTAAATGAAGCAGATGCTTCTGCATCTTGTTCAAGAACATATAAAATAAATATTCCAGAACCATCACCAATTGTTGTTGATCCGACCATTGTTAATACTTCCTGTTTTGGAATGTCTGATGGTCAAATTGAAATTGAAGTTTCTGGAGGTACTGCCCCGTATACTTATAATTGGAATCCTGTTGTTGGAGCTAATGTAAGTACCGATAAAAATCAATATAATTTACCTGCAGACATCTATACGGTAACTGTAGTTGATGCTACAGCTTGTAGCACTACAGCTAACATTGAAGTTAAGCAAGATGATGAGATAACTTTATCCACAAACGTGACCGAGACTATTTGTGCAGGAACAGGTGGCGCAATTGATCTAACTGTTGCTGGCGGATCTGGAAGTGGTTTTACTTATGATTGGAGTTCAGCAGACGGCAGTGGTTTAGTGCAAGGTGCGCAAGATCAGACGAATCTTACCGGAGGTACCTATTCTGTAACAGTTTCTGATACAGGTGATGGACGTTCCTGTACTGCTAGTATCTCTGAGACTTTAACGCATAAAATATCCATTATTAATGAGTATGTTACAGATGTTACATGTTTGGGGAATAATGACGGAGCTATTTCGTTGGATGTTATTGGTGGTGATGGTAACTATTCTTATTTCTGGACAGTTATTTTAGGTGATGATACTCGTATTGTTCAAGGTGAGCGAAATCAAACAGGTTTAAGTGAAGGTACTTATCAGATTACTATTACCGATGGTAGAGTAGACGCAAGCGGGACAGATTGTGCTATTACAAAGCAATATGTTGTTGTTGCAAATAATATATTAGATGTAACGGTGGCAGTTTCAGATTCTAAAATGTGTTACAATGAGCCTAACGGACAACTTGAAGCCACTGTTACAGGTGGTTCAGGTACCTATAATTATACTTGGAACGGTGTAAGTGGAACCAATGTGTTATCTAATGTAGCGCAAGGTACTTATCAGCTCAAAGTTGAAGATGTCGTATTAGGGTGTAGCTGGGTTCGTTCGTACGAGGTAAAAGGACCTGATGCTCCTTTAAGCATTGATAATATTGATGTAATAGATGTGCTTTGTTATGGCGAAGCTACTGGCGAAATTAAAGTTCTAGTATCGGGAGGTACAAAGGGGGCTAATGGCGATGGATATACCTATTCTTGGTCTGGCCCTTCAATTGCTACTGGCAGTAATCCAACAGGCTTAGTGTCTAGTGATGATAAAACACCTGATCATTATAAACTTACTGTTACAGATGCTAATGGTTGTGATATTGAGTCGAATGAAATTTATATACATCAACCTGATGCTTATTTGCAAATATCTAATCCTATTATCACTGATGTTACAGTAACTGGTGGTAATGATGGGGAAATATTGGTTGATATTACAGGAGGTACAGGAACTCCAGATTTGGAATGGTATAATTCTGCTGGTACAAAAGTAGGAACTACTAATCCACTTGAAAAACTTGTTGCAGATACTTATCGACTTGTCGCTACAGATCAAAATGGTTGTTCAACCGAGTTAACTAATCAAAAGGTTGTTGAACCTGGTGAGGCACTCGATTTCAAGTATGTGGTGCATCAAATTAGCCCATGCCAAAATGCAAATAATGGTGAAATTCATATTAATAGAATTTATGGAGGTACTCCCATTACTGATACAAAATACCGTATTCAGGTAAATGGTCCAGACGTAAATGTAGATGAAGAAGCCACTGTAAAAAGTTTAATCAATTTAAAGGCGGGTGATTATTTGATTAAGATTACTGATAAGAACGATGTTTTCGTAGAGGAAACTGTAACTATTATTAATCCTGATAAACTAGAAATTACCACTAAAAAGATCAGCGATGTTGATTGTTTTACTGGTACAACAGGAGTTATTGAAGGGCTTGTTTTAGGAGGGACTCCTGATGCGGCAGATAATTACTTTGTTAGTATTATTAGTGATGAGGGTTACTCTAGCTCTAATGCAACAGTAAAAGAAAATACACCTTTTACCTTCTCTAATTTGCCGGCAGGTAACTATACAATTTCAGTTAGAGATCATGCCGATAGTTTTGATACTAAGGTGCCTAAGCGTGGTTATTGCGAGGCTTCAGATACCAAGTTAATTACACAACCATATGCTACTGTTGAACTAACAGCAATTGGCGGAGTTGAAGAAATTTGTGATGGCGAAGAGTTTAACATGGCCATAAATACCATCAATTGGGATTTTACAAAAGGAGGTTTTAAAGTATCTATTTACGATGGTTTTAGCACCATAGAACGTGAAGTTAACGAAACACCTTATGTAGTTACAGTCACACCAACAACATCTCGTAATTACGAAATAACAAAGTTGTTTGATCTTAGTGATGCAGGATGTTTAAAAGGCGATATAGTAGATAGCAAAGTAATACTACAAGTAAACCAATTGCCGCAAGGTAGTATTTCTGGGCCTAACGAGGTCTGTGAAGATGGAGAAGTTACTTTGATTACTACTTTGTCAGGTATGAAGCCATTTGATATCACATGGATTGATAGTAATAATGGAACATCTAATACAGAGACTATCGATGCTTATAAGTATACCTTTACGGATAAGCCTGCAGGTAATGCCAGCTATCAAATATTAAATATTACAGATGCAAATACTTGTTCAAATTCAGGAAGTGGCGTTGTTGATGTAACAGTCAATGATAAGCCAGTTGCTAATCTATCTGGAAGTACTTCTATTTGTATTGGAGAAACAACTCCTTTAGTTATAGATTTCTCAAGCGGAATTGCGCCATATACGACAACTTATGAAGTGAATGGCATAGAAGGTACGCTTGTGATACCTGCATCAGCGTTAAAAGGAGCACAATATACCTGGAATGTTAGACCAACAATTACTAGTGATTATGAAATTACAGCTATAGTTGATGTCAAAGGATGTGTTATGGATGTAGTAACACCTATTACAGCACGTGTAGTCGTAAATCAACTCCCAGAACGGATTGCTGAGATTAAAAGTACGATTGATATAACAGGAGTCTGCCAAGGACTCCAAAATGTTGACTATTCTGTGGATCCTGTTCAGTATGCTACTAATTATGTTTGGACACCGCCAGTTGGGGTCACTATCCTCTCTGGAAATGGAACAACAAATATTTTAACTAATATAGAGCGCGATTTTACAGGCGGATATATGCAAGTATATGCTGAGAATGCATGCGGTGCAAGTATCGTTAGCGAGAAGTGGATTACTGCAAATCTACTTCCTGATGCTATACTAGTTGCACCATCAGGACCAACTAATCTTTGTGAAGGAGAAAAAGGACTTGTATATAGTATTACTCCCGTAGCTAATGCTACAGCTTATGAATGGGATTTACCAGCTGGTTTATTGTTAAATGGTGATGGTACAGGAACTTCTATCTTGGTTGACTTAGACCCTAATGTACCTTCTACTGTTGGTGATATTAAGGTACGTCCATTAAACAGTTGTAGTACTACAGAGCCTTGGTCTCCTGTTTTAACAGTAACCGTAACGGCTTTACCTATTCCTGATGCAGGTGTAGATGAAAGAATATGCGGTACAACTTATACTTTAGATGCTGCAACACCAGGTACGAATGAGGAAGGTGAGTGGAAAATTATAAAAGGCTCGGGTCAGTTTGTTAATAATGCTGATAAGGTGTTGCCAAACGCTGCAGTTTATAATCTATCGCAAGGGGAAAATATATTTGTTTGGACGCTAAAAAGTTCTGTTAGTGGATGTGAGAGAAGTGACGATGTAATTATAAATAATGATCAATTAACTGTTACAGCTATAGTAGATCAAAGTCCGGTTTGTGGTGGCGAGGCTACGCTAATAGGTACACCACTTTCTTCTTTAGTAGGAGCGGATAATGGACTTTGGAGCTTTGTTTCTGGTGATGGAGTAATTGTAGATGCATCTAATGATCGTACTTTAGTTAGAAATCTAAATCAAGGTTTAAACACTTTGCGATGGACAGTTCGAAAAGGAGCTTGTGATAGTTACGCAGAGGTGGATGTGATGAATAATAATCCTTCGGAATCCATTATTTACGATGCTACCGGTGCAAAAGTATCTATAATTGATTTGCCTTGTAAAAGTAATTCAACAAACCTAGTTGGCAGTACTCCTTTACCTGAGGAAAAAGGATATTGGAGAATAGAGTCTGGTCAAGTAAACATAGGTGATTTAAATAGTGTCGATATTTCGATTACTAACATACAAAAAGGAGATCATATTTTAAGTTGGAATATACTTAGAGGAGGTTGTTTATCAACAAGCTTAGTGATGATAAGAAACAATGCCTTGGATGTAGATGCGGGTATTGATAATTTCACTTGTGATGGAACTTATAATTTAGAGGGTACAGAACCAGTTGCAGATAATGCTGAAACGGGTATGTGGACCTCTGATAGTGGAGCTTCTTTTGTTGATGCTTCATTGTATAATACCCAGGTAACAAATATGGCTGGAGGAGATAATACTTTTGTATGGACCTTAACGCGTAATGGTTGTTCTTCCGAAGCAACAGTAACCATTAGAAATGATAAACCGCAAGAAGCTGCTATAGTTGGTGATGTAACAGAAATTGAAATATGTGGTGATTCGATCATATTATCAGCAGTTCCAGTATTACCAGATATGGGTATTGGAGTGTGGAGTGTAATAAGCGGTTCGGGGCTTATTGTAGATCCTTTAGATCCGAATACTAAAGTTAAGGGTATCGGACAAGGTGAAAGTATATTTAGATGGACAGTCGCTCTAAATTCTTGCCAAAATTATATTGATTTCAAAGTAATAAACCTTATGGTGGATGCCTATGCAGGACCTGATCAATCGGTTTGTCGTGCTATTGCCTATTTAGATGCAACAGCACCAACTGTTGGAATAGGTGAGTGGAATGTAGTTCCTGGTGAAGGGGCAGCAAGCTTTCATCCTAATAAATTAGACCCTAAAGCAGTAGCTGATTTAGCCGTTGGAGTAAATAAGTTAGTCTGGACTGTTTCAAATGGGACTTGTGTTTCTCGCGATACTGTTGTTATTGCTGTTAATAAACCAGGTCCGGTTAATGCAGGATCAGACCTAAGTGTTCCAGGTGATTTTGCACAGTTAGATGCTGTTGCTCCTGATGTTGGAAAAGGAACATGGTCAGTTGTTGAGGGGGCAGGTGATTTTAGTAATCCTAATATTATTAACCCTACAGTTACAGGTGTGCGTCAGGGGAATAATATTTATCGTTGGACAGTTAGTTATCTAGGATGTTCAGAATATGATGAAGTTGTAGTAACCAATGGTACCATACCTCCAGCAGACGCTGGGGCAGACATTACTACTTGTGATGATTATACAAAGTTAAGTGCTAACGATCCTGCTGTAGGGCTTGGAGAATGGACTGTTAAAACGGGTAGTGGCTATTTCGATGATATTAGAGATCCAAAATCCAATGTATTAAACTTGGCTCAAGGCGATAATGTATTTGTTTGGACAATTTATTATACCAACGGATCATCATCTGATGAAGTAATCGTAACAAGTAATAAGCCTTCGGATGTAAATGCAGGCATAGATGATAGAGTATGTTCAAACGAAGCTTTGTTAGACGGAAGACAGCCTGGTTTCTCTCATGAAGTTGCCACATGGTCTGTTTTATCGGGCGGAGGTATTTTTGATGATGCAAATGATGTTAAAACAACCGTTAGAGGTTTAGCACCAGGACAAAATATTATTAAGTTAGAAATCAATAATAATGATTGTATAGAAACTGATACCGTAAGAGTATTTAATGATACACCATCTGTAGCAGATGCAGGCCCTGATCAAACAGTTTGTGCTGATTCTGTTGAGGTGCGTCCAATTAGTCCACAATATGGAGTAGGTAAATGGCGTGTAATAAAAGGACAGGGAACAGGGAAAGATGGTGGAGAGATAACTGGGCGTTGGATTTATAATTTGGCACCAGGAGAAAATATCTTCGAGTGGTACGTACATGTTGAGGGTGCGCAGCCAAACTGTGAATCAACTGATCGGGTAACTATAATTAATAATCAACCTTCAGTTTCTTATGCAGGTCAAGACAGAACTGTTTGTGAAGATAGAGTAATGTTATCCGGAAGTGCTGCTATTGATGGAGTAGGAACTTGGGAGTTATTAACAGGTGCAGGTACTATAGTGGACCCTTCAAATAACCTTACAGAGGTAACTGGTTTAGGGAAAGGAAGGAATCGTTTTAAGTGGACCATCGATAACAATGGTTGTACCTCTGAGTCTGAAGTAGAAATATCGTATGACTTAATTGAAGCTTTTGCAGGTTTTGATATGCCGCCACTATGTTCAGATACAGTTGTGTTGGCAGCTAATGAGCCATTCCCAGGTACTGGATCGTGGTCCATTATAGGAGGCAGCGGATCTGCTCACTTTACAAATGATAATGGAGATTCTGATGTAAATAACCCTTATGCTACAGTTAGAGATTTAGATAGAGGTCCTAATAAATTGGTTTGGACTATCTCTTATAATAACTGTGTATCAACAGATGAGATCATCATTACCAATGATATGCCAAGTACTGCAATTGCAGGTGATAATGTTGCCCTTTGCGATAATACAGTTACACTAGGTGCTTCAACTCCTAATATTGGTGATGGAGTTTGGACTACACAAAATGGAGGTGGTGATTTTGTTGATATAAATTCTCCTACAACACAAGTTAATAATCTTAGGTTTGGAGATAACATATTCCGTTGGACAGTTACGCATAATTCATGTTCATCATACTCTGATGTGCAGGTATCTTATAATAAAATACAAGCAGATATTACTCAGAAATTTGTTGAGATCTGTACAGACGAAACCATACTGACAGGTAATAATGCAAGTCCAGGTAATGGAGAGTGGACTGTATTAAGTGGTAATAGTCAGGCTAAATTTGATGATAATACAAATCCTACAACTAGGGTTTATGATTTAGCGAGAGGAACCAACAGATTGCAATGGAAGATTTCTCATAAAGGCTGCGATACATTTGATGAAGTTGAAATTATTAATCACAACCCTAGTACCTCATATGCAGGGGCAACGCAAGAGTTGTGTGTTGAAAATACAACACTAAGGGCTACAGCGCCTGCCGTTGGTACAGGTACATGGTCTATCTTATCAGGTATGGCTACCATAAGCGATGTGAATAGCAATACACCAAGTGTTACAAATCTTTCCAAAGGAGAAAATAAATTCTTATGGACGATCACAAGTGCAAACGGTATGTGCTCTAATCGTGATGAAGTGAGCGTTTATAACAATGTACCATCAATACCTTATGCAGGAGATGATGGTGAGTTCTGCTCACCTACTGTAACTCTTAAGGCAGCAACTCCTGATTATGGAGATGGACTATGGTCTATTATCGAAGGTGGCGGTAATTTTGATGATCCAACTTTACCACAAGCTACTATTACTAATCTTCAAGAGGGGGTTAATAAGTTCTTATGGACAATCTCAGTGCGAAATAATAATGGAGATATAGGTTGTAGTGAAAGTGATGAAGTAACTATCATCAACAATACGCCAACTCCTGCAAATGCAGGCCCTGATGTTGAAGATTGTAAAGATTATGCATTGCTTGATGCCAATTCGCCTTCACAGGGTACTGGTTCGTGGTCAGTGATATCGGGTAATGCAGTATTTGCTGATGCAAGCGATCCAAAAACTCGAGTAGATGGTTTAACTTTTGGTGAAAATGTGCTACAGTGGAAAATTGAGAATGGAAACTGTACTTCAGTGGATGAAGTGATCATATTTAATCAAGTACCAACGCAAGCTGATGCGGGTGTTGATAAAACTACGTGTGATAATTATTATCCACTCAATGCAAACGAACCACTATTTGGTATCGGAGAGTGGACCGTAATTAGCGGAAAAGGAACGTTTGAAGATATTAATGACCCAGCATCTGTTGTTACAGGATTGGGCTTAGGAGAAAATAAACTGAAATGGACAATCACCTACGGAGGTTGCTCTACTGAAGATGTGGTTATTATTGAAAGTAATAAATCAACGCCATATGCGGGTGAAGATGCCATTAGTTATGAATCAACATATGAAATGAAAGCATCTAATCCGGGATCAAGAAGTGCAGAGTGGTCGGTTGTTGCAGGTACTGGTGATTTTGAAGATAAAACGTTCTATAATACAAAAGTAAATAACCTTACAGAGGGTATCAATACTTTTAAATGGACGATGAATGTAAATGGGTGTGTTACTTCTGATGATGTGAGTATTGAGTACAGAGTAGTGCCGAATGCAAGTTTCAAATCGAGTCAGACTCATGGCTGTGTTCCATTGGACGTAGAGTTTACGAACTTATCAGTTGGCGGCTATTCTTTCCTTTGGGACTTCGGACAAGGAGATGATGTGGCAGGAAATAACGCTACTACCCGAAATGCTAAATATACCTTTACTACACCGGGTACTTATACCGTAACACTTACAGTTCAAGGTCCTGATGGGGAAGATGGTATATTTACTGAAGAACTAGTTATTCATGAGTTGCCAAAAGCTGATTTTCATTATGGGCCGGATATCGTATATACACCAAATGGAGCATTAGATTGTCGCAGTCTTGCTATCGGAGCAGTAAAACATTTTTGGGACTTTGGAGATGGAGCAACATCAGAAGAAGTAAATCCTCGATATAAGTACCCAGAAATAGGCGTATATTCTTTATCTCTATATGTAGAGAGTGAATTTGGTTGTGAACATGATACTACTTTAATTGATGCTGTAACGGTTAAGAAAGAAGGTTTTGTTGCTTTCCCAACGGCCTTTACTCCGAGGTCAGATGGAGGTAACGGAAGTTCATCAGGTGGAGTACAGGATAATAGTGTATTTAAACCAGTGTATAAAGATGTAGATCGATATAAGCTTCAGATATTCAATAGGTGGGGGCAATTAATCTACGAAAGTACAGACATAGAAGAGGGCTGGAATGGATTTTTCAATAACCAATTGTCGCCACAGGCCGTATATGTTTGGAAAGCATCTGGGGTATACAATAGTGGTAGATCATTTAATGATGCAGGAAGCGTCTTGTTAGTACGATAGTTAACCAATTATCACAAAAATATTTTGTGATTGAATAATTCAACTTAAACTATGATGATAAAACATCAGATAAAATATTTGATACTTCTTACGCTTAGCATTTGCTTGTTTACAAGCAATGCTATGGCGCAAGATGCATCATTCTCTCAGCATTATGCTTCGCCTTTATACTTAAGTCCGTCTTTTACCGGACTTACCGATGGTAGTAGGTTAGCAATGACTTACCGCGATCAGTATCCGGGAGTTTCAGGTGTATACAAAACAATGGTATTTTCATTTGACCATTACTTTGCGGATTATAATAGTGGTGTTGGTTTACTGTATTATCGCGATGATCAAGGTGGCGGTCAAATTATTGATCAGAATGTAGGACTTACATATGCTTATGAGGTTTATGTATCGGATCAGATTATGATTCGTCCTGGTATTCAATTTAAATATGCACAGGTCGGAATTGACCCTTCAAATGCGAATCTTGGAGGGCAAATAGGTCCTGATGGAAACCCAGTGCCAGGAGCAGGTTTAGATGTTACATCTGAAATGCATAGCCATTTTGATGCGGCAGCTTCGTTAATGATATATAGTAGCTCATTTTGGGGAGGTGTAACGGTTGATCACTTAGTGAAACAAGATATTAGTTTTACCGATGAGGAATCGTTTAGAGGAATGAAGTATACTGTATTTGGTGGAGGTAAATGGATCTATAAAGAAGGTAGAAGAGGAGCTTCAGATCAAAGTGTTTCAATGGCCTTTAATTACCGTCAACAACATTCTTTTAAGCAGCTTGATATTGGGGCCTATTGGATGTATGATCCTATTGAATTAGGTTTATGGTACAGAGGTATTCCTGTGGCTAATGAAGAGTCTTTATCCAACAGAGATGCAATTGTGGCAATAATTGGGGTTAATGTAAGTAATATGCGTTTCGGTTATTCTTACGATTTAACCATATCCGATTTAGCATCAAATACTGGAGGTGCACACGAATTTTCTATCATGTATACTATCCCTGCTAGTAATAAGCCACGAATGAATAGACGAGCAGTACCATGTTCACAACCCGGTTATGGAGGCGGTGGACCATCAAGGTCAAAATACAGATCGCGTTCGCGAAGAATTTTCTAGTAATATTAGTTAAGTTTTTGTTTAGTTATTGGTTCAATAGGAATTACTCAGGCAGCTTATGCCCATTTTAACTGAAGAAAATCATAGAAAATCCTGTCAAAACATTAATTAATGTATTGATATCGTAAATTCATTGTAAAATATTTTTAAAGTATCCTTAATAATATATATTTGTTGTCCTTATTGAGAAAAATACCTTTTGAGGATCAAAAGTGTTGGTTGAACAAATATAAGCTTAGAATCTATTGGTCTTAAATACGAGAGTGTTAGACGCTATTTTTTAGGCAGATTAATGAAAAAAATAATTTTATGAAGAAACTATTACGAGTTGTAAATGTAATTGCTGTGTTAGGTTTAGTATTGGTATTATCTGTAGCGTGTAATAATACTCAATCATCATCAGGAACAGCAGCTAACACGAATGGAAGTTCTGTGGCTCAGTTAGGTTCTACATTCCCAATTGCATATATTGATACCGATAGCCTACTAAGGGCTTATGAATATGCAGTATTCTTACAAGAGGAATTGTTGAAAAAAGAAGAAAAGTCAAGAACTGATTTTAACGAGGAGGCTAAGAAATTACAATCTCAAATGAATGAATTTCAGCGTAAAGTTCAGAATAATGGATTTTTATCTAGAGAACGTGCTGAGCAGGAGCAAATGAAGTTAATGCAACGTGAGCAGGAGTTACAGGGCTTAAATAATAAGTTGTCTAACGAATTAATGGTGGAGCAAAATAGTCTTAATAGTGAATTAAGAGATAGTATCACATCATACCTTGCTGAGTTAAACAGCGATGGAAGATATAAGCTTATATTAAGTAATACATTACAAGACAATGTACTTTACAGTGTTGATGAGGTAAATATTACTCAAACCGTTATTAATGCTTTAAATGGCCGTTACGCTGCAAGCAAAAAGTAATATTGAATAAAATATATTAGATTTAAGCAGATTCTTTTAGAGTCTGCTTTTTTTATGTCAATTTTATAAAAGGATTATATGATTACTCGATATAATAAATACCTCCAAAAGCATACTAGTCTAGCTCAAGGTTTAGAGATTAAACATGCAACTTGTGCTGATATTATTGTGGTTATTCCAGTTTATTTAGAAGATAATTTAGAGGCCACATTAAGCTCCTTGATAAATACCGAGCGTGCATCAATGCAAATAGCAGTCTATTTAGTTGTAAATGCAAAACAGGGTGCAAGTGAGGATATCTTAAATCAACAAGAGGATATTTATCAATACTTGATAAAATTTGCAGCGCAACATACAGGTATCACTTTTATTCCCATACGAGCATTTGAATTGCCTGTAAAGCATTTTGGCGCTGGTTTAGCGCGTAAAATAGGAATGGATGAAGCCATACGCCATTTCAATGCGTTTAACAACGAAAATGGGGTAATTCTATCCTTAGATGCGGATTCTTTAGTTGAGGAGAATTATTTTTCGAGTGTATCCAAGTTTTTTAAGGATGATAAGAAAATAGGATGTTCTATAAATTTTGAGCACCCCTTAAATGAAGAATTGTATGGTAGTGAGCTGGTAGAAGCCATTACTCAGTATGAATTGCACCTTCGTTATTATGTAGAGGCATTAAAATATATAAACTTCCCTTATGCCTTTCATACAGTAGGTTCATGTTTTGCCGTTAAAGCGGATGCTTATGTAAAAGTAGGTGGAATGAATAGGCGCCAGGGAGGTGAGGAGTTTTACTTTATTCAGAAAATAGTACAAGTGGGCGAATACGGTAATATAAATGATACTACCGTTTATCCTTCGCCTCGCATCTCTAATCGGGTACCTTTTGGTACAGGCCCAACAGTAAAACGAATTGTTGAGGATGAGGAAGAATACTTAAGTTACAACCTACAGGCGTTTATAGATCTTAAAGTCTTGTTTGATTCAAGTGAGAAGTACTATAAAATTGATGCAGATCAATATCAGGCAGAAATATTAAACTTGCCAGGTAGAGTCCGTAGCTACCTTTTAAATAGCGACTTTTTTAGCGAGCTGGATAACTTAAACCGCAACTGCTCAAATGTAACTACGTTTACCAAAAGATTTTTTCAAATATTTAGTGCTTTTAGCATCGTTAAGTATATCAACTATACCCACGAACATTTTATTGAAAAGGTGCCAGTAAGTGATGCTGCTCTCGATTTATTAGAATTATTGGAGTACGATGCAGGTGATATTTTTGATACTGAAGAGATTCTTCACTTTTATAAAAAGCTACATAAGGGTTTGGTTTGAGTTGTCCTAAAATAGATTAACTATCTAACACAATTGAGATATCACCGAAATCAGTGGGCACTAGTATTACTTTTTACGATGCTGAGCACTTTTTTATCAAGTTCGTAAATTACCCACCCGCCTACTAAACCAATAATACAACCAATAATATTATCAAATAATCTGTCTATCATGCTAGCCGAACTAATGCCAACATCGGTGGCATTAAAGTCGGTTAGTAAAATAGTTAATGGCGTTATAAACATTACAGCCAAGCCATAGTTACGCGGTATTAGGTGCCCAATAATAAACTGAAGCGACATAATACCTACTATAATGGTCATGGGCGAACTAACATATAAGGATAACACCCATGCTATACCAACTCCAATACTTGTGCCTAAAACTCTATGTATACTGCGTATTTTCACATGCGAAAAGCTCACTCCTTGTAAAACGGTTAAGCAAGCTATGGGTACCCAATAAGGTTTATTTAAGTCAAAGTAAAAGGCCACATAAAGTGATATCGACATAAATAAACCAACCACTAAGGATTGTTTAGCATCAAAACTACTATCAAAAGCAATGTATACTTTTGAGGGGCTATCTTCTTTTGTTCTTGTAAGAATGCTATATATAAAGGCAATAATGCAAGTGCTTATGGTACCTAATGCTACTAAACCAACCATTAAAGGCATTGTATCTGCATTTATAGGTATGCACACCATTACCGATGCAGCCATTATAAAAAAGAAACTACGTGGGTTGTGTAGCTTGTAATAGTTCGATAACCAATGTACCGCCGAGGAGTATATCCCAAAAGAAAGCACAGCAGCAATACTGTTAAAACTAAAAAGTAGTCCAATTGCCACAGACACAATCATTGTAAATGAGCATAGAAACATGCATAACATTTTGTTGGCTGTTGATAACTTATTAGGGTAGTATAAGGCTACTAAGCTTGGCATAGTTGCCATTAATCCGTATTCAAACCGATCTATAAGTAAACAAATAAGTAAGGGAGTACCTATGCAGATAGCATGAAATAAAGGTAAGTGCCACTCTGATTGTGCCGGTTTTAACTCAACTAAGTTTAATAGAGTTTCTTTTTTTGTTAGCATTATTAGGTGTTTAGGGTCCTAGAATAAAGGTTTCTTCAAGGTTTTATCAAACGCAGTTTATTACCAACTTAACCACAATATTTAATACAACTTACTGTAGTTAAATTGGTATAAACCCGAATGTAAATAGATAGAACTATTTTTGTATGAGTATGGTAGACTTACTAGGTGAAACTATAAGTTATAGTCTTCAAACTGTATGGCTTTCGATTGTAATACGGTGTTAATATTGTTGATATCAATGGCATTAGTATTTAAAAAATCAGAAGGTACTACCACTATTTTAAAAACTTCAGTTCTTGAAGGTGCAAGCTCTGCAATATTAAAGTTGCCCTCTAAAAAGAAAGTAACATCAAAAATATCATCAAGATCCCCATCGTAACTGCTGTTAAAAACATAGTTGTATATTAATATTCTACCACCATCTAAAAAAGTGGTTCTAGGTAAAGGGCTCCAAATATCCTCACCATTACTATGGTTTTCTAGCCTATAAGCAAGTACAGCATCCGATTCAAAAGGTCTGAACCCATTTTCGGCAAAATCAAAAACAAATGAATAGCCATTTTCTGGAGTAAATCGTCCTTCGGTTTCAAATGTTGTTCCAACAAAAACATTGTCATCATTACTCGGAGGAGAATCGATAGAATCGGAGCAAGAGCTCAGAATTAGCAAAAAGCCAATTAAAAAAGTACTTATTTTATACATCATGTGTTATATTATCTATGTGTGTTGTGTGAGAAATTAACGGGTAAATTTTCTGAAACTTACATATAAATCGAGAGTTGCAGTAATGAGAACCCCAATAATCCAATAGCCTTTGTTTAAAAAAATGCCAATGGTAGCAGCCAATAGCGCCAAGGCACTCACCACTAAAATGCTATGTAAGCGTCTGTTTTCAAATTTACCATTTAGCATATTGTATAATCTAACCCCTAAAAACGGAATTAAACCTAGTGCAAGTATATAGGCAGCATATTCAACATCGTTAAGCTGAAATAAAATGCCAATTACAATCAATGCCATGCCAATATAATAGCTAATGGTAAGTGTTTTTATTAAGTTCATTATATGATTAATTTATTTTTTGAATCAAGGTAAGTCAGAGGTAAAGTACTTTAGTTTACTTTTCAATAATCACGAAAATATCTTCGTTTTTCTTTTTCATTAAGTATTGCTCACGGGCAAATTTTTCAAGGCTTTCAGCATTCTCCTGAATCTCGTGTAGCTTTCGTTGGTTTTGCTCAATCTCCACTATATAATGCTCCTTTTGCTGCTCCAATTCAGCAATTCTTCTCGATAATTTATATTTGTGCAAAAGGTTATTTGCATCAAAAAAACCGAGCCACACAATAAATACCACAAAGCTAATTATGTATTTATTTCGCAGGTAAGGAGGAATATTTACTTTGGGTAATTGCATAAACTAAAATATGGCTCAAAGTTAATATTTTTGCAATACTATTTTCTAGCCTCGTAAAAAAAATAAGCGCCTACCTATCTGTTAGGTAAGCGCTACTTCTATTTCTTTAATGGTATCATTAACAATTGATAATTAACCATTCATAATTATGCTACTATTCTTTATCCAAAAATGGGTATTTAAAATCGTGAGCAGGCACAAAAGTTTCTTTTATGGTACGCGGACTTACCCAACGCATCAAGTTACTTGCCGAACCGGCCTTATCGTTAGTTCCCGATCCTCGTCCACCACCAAATGGTTGCTGACCAACAACAGCACCGGTAGGTTTATCGTTTATATAAAAGTTACCCGCAGCATTGCTCAATCTTTTGGTAGCCAATTCAGCAGCATATCTATCTTGCGAGAATATCGCTCCTGTTAAAGCATACATTGATGTGCTATCCAATATGTCCATGGTTTCTTCAAATTTGTTATCCTCATAAACATACATGGTAACTACAGGGCCAAACAATTCTTCCTCCATGGTTGCATATCGTGGGTTAGTAGTAAGAATTACCGTTGGCTCAATGAAGTAACCTTTCGATTTATCGTAATTACCACCTGCAATTATTCGTGCTTCACTGCTAGCTTTGGCAGCATCAATGGCAGCGGCTAATTTATCAAACGATGCTTCATCAATAACTGCATTTATAAAGTTGCCAAAATCGGTAGGATCACCCATTTTCATTTCGGCCATCTGCGCAAGCATAGGAGCAACAATCTCTTCACTTCTGCTTTCAGGAATATATACTCTTGAAGCAGCAGAACATTTCTGTCCTTGATACTCAAAACCACCTCTTACAATTCCGGTAGCAACCGCTAAGGCATCGCACGATTTGTGTGCAATAATAAAGTCTTTACCACCTGTTTCGCCAACAATACGCGGATACGATTTATAGTTGTGGATATTCTCACCAATGGTTTTCCAAATGTTTTGAAATACCTTGGTTGAACCCGTAAAGTGTATGCCCGCAAAATCGGGGTGCGATAATACTTCTTGAGCTACAACCGGACCTGATGCGTAAACCAAGTTGATAACACCATCAGGAACACCTGCTTTTATAAAAATCTCCATTAAAACCTGCGCTGAATAAACAGCAGTTTTCGATGGTTTCCAAACCACAGTATTTCCCATTAGGGCAGGGGCCATTGGTAAGTTACCCGCAATTGAGGTAAAGTTGAATGGGGTAAGTGCAAATACAAAACCTTCTAATGGACGATACTCCACACGGTTCCACATGCCCGGTGCCGATTCTGGTTGTTCGGCATAAATATCAGTCATGTACTGCACGTTAAATCTTAAAAAATCAGCATACTCACAAGCGGCATCAATCTCGGCTTGATAAGCATTTTTACTTTGACCTAACATGGTAGCTGCATTAATCTTAGCACGGTAAGGGCCTGCAACTAGGTCTGCAGCTTTTAAAAATATAGCCGCTCTATGTTCCCAACTTAATTTAGTCCAGGCGTCTTTTGCTTTCAGTGCAGCATCAATGGCCATGTGTACATGCGTTTCATCGCCTTGGTGATAATAACCTAAACAGTGGCTGTGTTTATGTGGTGGGTGAATTGATATTTTATTGTCAGTGCGTACTTCCTTGCCGCCAATATACATAGGTATATCTAACTCAACATTCATTAGTGTACCTAAAGCTTTTTTTAATTCAGCTCTTTCAGTAGTATCCGGAGCATAGCTTAAAACTGGTTCATTTTCGGCAATGGGTACATTAAAAATTCCTTTGGGCATAATTTTATGTTTTTAAGTTATTATTTGTTCTGTTGATATCAGTTAAAATCACATCTTCCAAATTTACAAGAAGATGGCTGCTTTTTGGCTGAAATTCGTCAGTGTTTTGAGCATGAAGTATATGAGATTAATCAGTGATTTCGTTTGTGTAGAATCATTTTAAATAAATAATTCTTATGCTCACTCCGAAAAAATCGGAGTGGCGTTTTATAGTATTGCATTGCAATTTTACTTGACTGGCCAGAAGTGAATTTGCCCCGGATGCAGAAAAGGGAATGAGTAGGTGTTTAACTTAAATTTTAATAATATGAAAAAATACTTATTAATGTTAGTTTGTTTATTTGCAGTTGTTTCTTATACATATGCAAAAAATGATGTGGTTGTTGTAGATTGCGGTGGTGGTAATATACATAATCTACCTTCGTATGTAGATTTTGAAGATGCATATGATGCTCTCTGTGGATAAATAATAGCAGCTTTAGGTAAAGTTGTATGACGGCTTTACCTACTTTTTAGGATTAATATATACTACTTTTCTTTGTCCTTTTTGTATAGAATTAGAATAATTAAACACCGAAATAAAATATTATTTATGAAAAAAATAACCATTTTATTATCACTAATGTTGCCAGTACTATTAAATGCGGCGTATAAACCTACTTTGTCACCTGTAGATACTGTTCAATATTTAGCTACATATAAATATGATTATCAAGAAGATTCAACTTCAGCTCTTTATAAAGGAAACGCCTATATGTGCTTGCAAATTGGGAATCGATTATGCCGTTTCGCAGCGCGCAGTCGAATAACTACAGATTCGATTCATGTAGCATTAAAAAATACAGATAGTAACCTTCGAAACTCAAGCGTTCAAAAAGCTTTTGTAAATGATTTTGCATCAACGTATTTTGCAAGATATTCCATATTTAGTGGATTGAATGTTAAATCCATAGACTTTTATGAAGGAACTTATAAACCTTATCACTTTTATGAAGAAACTTGTTTCAATTGGAATTTTGTAGCCGATTCTGACACCACAATAGCTGGTTACCTTTGTAAAAAAGCGTTAACATCCTACCGAGGGCGTAATTTCGAAGCTTGGTACACATTAGAAATTCCATTTAGTAAGGGACCTTTTAAATTTAATGGCTTACCAGGTTTAATAGTAAAAATAAAAGATACTAAAGAAGAGCACGTATTTGAGCTTAGCTCATTTAAAAAGGTAAATTACGAAAGTCTTATATACACTGTAGATTATAAAAAAAGCAATTTGCCCTTAACCGAAATTGAAGCAGATGATTATTTTAAATTAAAAAGAAACATTCAGTTGGAGCGCTTAGGAATATTTGGAAACCCTGATATTAAGCTTGATCCTGAAAAATTAGATGAAGTGAGTCAAAAAATTCTGAGGCGAAATAACCAAATAGATAAATACTGATTAGCTTTATAAGCTTTGTCTCATTAGAGAGTGCGTGGCCTAATAAGTAAACAAAAAATAAATTGGGATTACCCATAGTTTCACAAAAGAACTTTTATCTATAAGTATTAAAATACTTGTTTTTTTAGTTTAATTTATGCGAATACAACTCACCTTAATCCTACTATTTATTTTGCCAAATATTTTTGCTCAGCAAAGAATTGTCGGTAAACTAACGCATTCTTCAGAAACTCCTGAGGGAGTAAGTGTTATTTTGAGCAATAGTAGCGATAAAAGTAATCTTATCGCATATTCTTTTTCAAATAATAAAGGAGAATTTGAATTAGAGTATTCAAGCCTAGACGATTCGCTGGTAATTGCCACGAGATCGCTAAACTATAAAGATACTGTTATTACTATCGAAAATACGAGTCAATACATACTATTGGCATTAATGCACGATTTTAAACTCTTGAAAGAGGTCGATGTTAGCGGAGCTCCAATTATAGCTAAAGTTGATACCACTGTGTATACGGTGGCTAATTTTGCCACAAAAGATAACCAGTCAATAGGAGATGTAATAGCTAATATGCCTGGTTTTACTATTGATTCTAATGGTAAGCTGAGTTATATGGGCAAGGATATCGATAAGTATTATATTGAAGGGCTCGACTTGCTAGAAGGAAGGTATACAATTGCTAATAAAAATTTGTCGCATACAGATGTTAGATCTGTAGAGGTTTTGCATAACCATCAGCCCATAAAAATGCTTCGTAAAAAAGTATTTAGTGATGAAACCTCTGTAAATATTAAGCTTAAAAATAAAAATACTTTTAGTTTTAGAGCAAAAGGAGCCATTGGCGCAAAAGACCTTTTGTATAACATTAATCTATCTCCTATGATGTTTTCGCCAAATCATCAAAATATTTCAAGTTTTCAGTGGAATAACATAGGGGATGATTTATATACCCAATTTAAACCATTCACTTATGGCGACGCGCAGCTTGAAAAAAGTAACAATAATTTATCCGCATTAGTTGGTATACCATCATTAGCCCCTAATATCACCGATAACAAGCAGCGTGTGTATTTTAATAATAGTAAGTTGGTAAGCGTTAATGATCTTGTGAAGATAAGTGATAGCAAAATACTAAAGGTAAATGTTGCTTATTATAATGATCTCGCCAATGAGAACTCTCAACTACAAACTACCTTTTATAACCCTACAGATACTAACTATGTTAATGAGCTTAGTTCAAATACCTTTCAAAAGAGTAATTTACTAGCTGACCTAATTTGTACGGTTAATGCTGATGAAAAGTATTTGAATAATCAATTGCGAGTTGAAGGCAATTGGGATGAGGGAGAAAATACCATAAGTAACCAGCAGATACAACAACAGGTGTTAAATCCATCATATTCTGTAGCCAATGAATTAGATGTGTTAAGGGAGTTTAGTGGATTCTTTTTAGAATTGAATGGTTTTGTTGATTATGATAAGCTTCCTCAAAGTTTGAATATTCATCCTGGAGTTATAAGTGATACTGCTTTTGCAACAAAACAGTTATGGGAACAAGAGCAGCTTAAGCTAAAAATTAAATCCTCAGTAAATGTTATTAAAAATTATTGGACCTTCAAAACAGAATTAGGCGCTGATTGGTTAAATAGTGAGTTAGCAAGTTTTATTGAAGAAGATAAGTTGTTTGTAAATGTTGACAGCTTGCAAAATAAATTAAAATGGCAAGCGTCAAAAGCAAGTATTAACGAAGGGGTATCATTTGAAAAAAATGGTTTGGTATTTAGAGCAAACTTACCTTTAAATTTATACCATTATAATGTAAATGACGAGGTTCATTCAGCAGATACAACATTTTCCCAATTATTTTTTGCACCAAGTTTTTTTGTTAGGTATAAGATTGGTAGTTATTGGGAAATAAACATGAACGCTAACTTAAACAATAGCTTTGGAAATGTAGAACAAACTACTCAGGGATATGCCATACAAAATTACAGAACTATATCACGAGGAGTAAATACCTTGCCCGAATATAACAAGCAGTTTTACCGCATTTTTATGCAATATAAAAATCCATTAGCAGGTTGGCTTTTTAATATGCAATACAATAAGTCTGTTAATTTAAGTAATGTGGTTATGAATAGTAAAAGCATAGGGAATGGTGTATATGAGCAAACTGCTTCTTATTTAGATAATACAAAAAGAACGGATTATGCGGCTGTTGAGGGTACTTATTATTTATCTAAAATAAGATCTACCATTGGTATGAAAGCTACTTACCATACAAGCAAATGGCAGTACATATTAAATAACGAGCTCAATGATAGCGAGCTTAAACAACCTAGTTTCCATGCCAATATTATTTATGCTCATTTTAAGTTTTTTAAATTAAAATACAATTGTAGTATTAGCTATACTCAGCAAAAAACACCTCAATCTAATATTGAACTTTGGCAACACAAGCATAATATGGGATTGTTTTTTTATATTAATCCCAAGCACTGGCTAAGCTACAGTAGTGAGTATGATGTAAATAGTGATAACAAAACTAATGCACAGGCTTTATTTGGCGATTTAACTTATGCTTATAAAAATTCCGAAAAGAAAATTAATTACAAGATAAAATTACGCAATATATTTAATGCTTCGGTTTATAACCAATTTACCTATTCAGATATTTCTACTATTAAAAACTCTTATGTACTTCGACCAAGAGAAATAATATTATTTATCTCATATAAATTTTAAACAATATATAAGTCTATATTAAAAAGAGGGTAGAATACGGAATATTACCTTCACAAAGGTCTATATTATTGGGCAGGTTATAATTCCGGTAAATAAAGCAGGTAAGTTAAACCAAAAGCAAAAAGTAAATTTAAAGTTTACTGATTTTCCTTATCGCGAATATGGAATGGTTAATGCTAGCTTAGATGCCATATCAGAAGTGCCCGATTCGGCTTATGTGGGTACTGTATTTTTAAACGATTCGTTAATATCTAATTATGGCACCATTCTTCCGTTCAAGCAAAATATGCAAGGAATAGCTGAAATAATTACTGAAGATATTAGTGTTGCTGAGCGTATGGTATACCCTTTAAAAGCCATATTAAAGGAGCGCCTTTGATAAAGATCGTAATTGATTTATAATAATAACTTTGTAAAGTAAAAGTATATGATATTTTTTAGCAGTTTGAGAGTAAGGGTTATTTACATTTTCCTATTTCTTATTATAAATAATGTGATGGTAGAGAGTCAAAAATTATTAGATAAGAGCAAGGCTATTGATGATATCTGGTATCTGAAAGGGGTTCTAGAGGAGGTTCATCCTAATTTATATTTTAATCAAAGTGAGGAGCAATTTTTAGCCTGCTTATCGGAACTGATCGATAAGCTCCCAACTCAAGTAACGTCAGATTCGTTAAGTCAGCTATTATCCCCAATAATTAATAATTTTTATGATGGGCACACCGGAATTTGGTCAAGCCCTAAAAAGAAGAATGTTATAGCGGATAGTTATTTTCCCCTTAAGGTTGATTTGTCATCTTATACCGTTTGTTGTGATAACAAGCTAGGGGTAGAACCGGGATCTAAAATTATTAGTATAAATGGTAAGGATATAGATGAAATAGTAAAAACAATGTTACCTTATGTGACAGGAGAAAAAGAATATTACAAATTAGCAAAGCTTGAATTTGAGTTACCTATATATTTATGGGAAGTATATGGCATGCAAGGCGATTTTGAACTACAGTATTCGTATGAAGGTATAATTTATAATAGGGTGATAAAAGGTAAGCAATCCAAAACATTTTATAAAAAATATGATGGTATTGAGGCAGAGTTTACCATTATTAATGAGGAAGATAGTCAATACGCTTATTTAAATCTGAGCATGTTTGGATATTCAAAAGATTATTTAAAGTTTTTTGAAGAGTGCTTTACCACAATAAAGGCGAACGAAATAGATAAATTAATAATAGATATACGAGATAATCCTGGTGGAAATACTTTTGTATCCAATCAACTATTGCAATATATCTCACAAAAGGATTACATATCTTATCAGTCCATTTTAGTAAAGTACTCGAAATCGAGCAGGCATTTTTATCGCCAGTATGCCCTAAAAAAAACATATTTGTATCCTTTTGTAATGATGTCAAAAATAGGCTGGAAGGCAGATGGAATTATTGAGAAACAAGGGATACAAAATAAGATTACTCTTGAAGACGACCTAAGATTTAACGGTCAAGTATTTCTAATCACTTCAAATTATTGTTACTCTACAGCTGATGATTTCTCTAGGGCTTTTAAATACAATAAAATGGGCACTATCATAGGTGAAGAGACAGGAGGTATGAGAGACTCGTACGGGGATTGTATTATTTTTAAACTCCCAAACTCAAAAATTGAATGTGGCTGTTCGAGCAAGTATTTCAAAGGTTTATATTTGGGTGATACTTTTATGGATGGAGTTAAGCCTGATTATTATTTAAAATGTAAGTATGCTACTAAAAATGACATTGTTATATTTATTGATGAAAAATTTAAGAGGATAAAACAACACCTCTGATAAATGAACATAAAATCAGGATTAATTATTTTGATAATACTTAACAAAATATTATTATTGTGTTGCTTTACCAAACTAAACCAACTGTAGCCCAATTCTTTTGGTACCTAATGCCAATTATATTTCAGTTCACTTAGTAAAAGTAAAGTTAATGCTATGCCAGTGCTAGCTCAATAATTGATTTTATTAAACTTTAACGAAATGAATTTTATACAAAGAACTGCCCTATTAGAACGTATGCATCACCTAATACGACTAAACGCCACAGGATCACCCAAACAATTTGCGCATACCATGGGCATAAGCGAGAGCTCTCTTTACGAACTGCTAAAAATAGCAAAAGAACTGGGGGCAGATATTGAATTTTGTAATACGCGAGATAGTTACATCTATAAACTACCCGTTGAACTCCAATTTGGTTATACTCTGATTTAGATATTTTTTTCACTCCGGAAAAATCGGAGTAAGATTTACTATTCTTGTGAGTATTATAAACTCTTAAATTTTAAAATATGCAAGAAAATAATTTTGAACTAGTATTAACAGACGAAGAACAAACTGCTATTGACGATGCTATAGGGGTGTTGGAATCTACATTATTACCAAAGCTCATAGTGCTTGATAAAAGCGAGAAATCAGACTTATTACGCATGGGCGACAAATCGGTAGCCTTTGTTGATAAAAGTTTAGAAGTAGCCAAGCTAGATGCACCTTTATTAAGTGCATTTGTAAATGTTGCGGCCATGAGTAAAGATGTGGATGCCCTTAGCACATTACGTACTTATGCTTTTCAGCTTGATAAAATAGTTGGTGCAATAAACGATAGTAAAGCATTGGCAGGACATGAGGCCTATAACGCATCTTTAATGGTATATAGCCTAATGAAAAACGCTGCTAGCATGGGCCACCCTGGAGCCAAAGAAAAAGTGAATGAGTTAAAGAAGCGATTTCCGCGTACACGATCAAAAACATCTATAGTTGAATAAGCATATGTTGTTTTTGAGTTATACCAAATGTATTGTTAAATGATTGATAAGAAATTGAATAATTTAAAGCTTCTGCAATGAAGTTGTTTAAAGTTGTCTGGAAATTTCGAGAGTGACATATTGTTTTTCAGTGACAAGGCTTATTTTTTCTTGCATAGCCTTAGCTACGGAATAAAAATTAGCTGAAGTCAATAAAATCAAGATGTTACTCGCAGTTTTTCAGCACGACTTTAAACAACTTCTATGATTAAAACTTAATGTTATGAAAACTTTAGAAGCTAAAGAAATGAGTGAAGTTAAAGGCGGTGATAGAGCAAGACGCAGACAAAGAAGGCAAAACCGAAAAAATGGTTTAGGTAAAGGAGGGAGCAAACGTTATCAGTAGGTTTATAGAGGGTACAACTATGTGCCCTCTTTTTAATAAATACAATAAGAACTTTATGTTAAAGAAAACAAATACATTGTTATTACTCATTTGTATAAACATTAGTGTTGTGCAAACTATTAAAGCTCAGCAGAGAGGTTTAATTAATGTCAATGATGATTTTGTTGAGGAAGTGAAATTTTCGGTGGACGAAAAGATGATTTACCTGCTTGATATTACGGTAAATGGAATGTTGATAAAGGGAAAATTCTTATTTGATAATGGATGCAGAGAATCGTTCATTACAGAAAGTTTAGCTAGTCAATTACAGTTAAGAAACTATAGGTATAAGAATGTATTAGATATATATGGGGGTAAAAAAAAGTTACCATATTCTCGACTTAATTATGTGATTTCAGGCGTAGAATTTCCAAAAGTTAAGACAACTGTTCTCTCCGATGCTTCTCTAGGTTGTAATGTGCATGGAATAATAGGTAGAAACTTGTTACAGAAGTGTATATGGAGTATTTCTTTAAAGAAGGGAATATCCATGTCGAACAAATCAAGTCATTATAACCTACAGGACTTTTATAAACAAGAATTGCTATTAGGCACTGGAGTTAAAACAAATTTTTTACATGGTGACAGTACGGTTTCTTGTTTCTTTGATTTAGGAGCACAAACACTTATTACCATAAATAACGATAGTACTAATAATGTTGGGGTAATTAAAGAAAATGAAATTTCTTGTTTTAACACAAGGTGGGAAACTATTTTCGGGTCTTATCGGGTAGAACAAGATTCTATAATTACCACAACTGATCAATTGTTAATTGGTGGTGTAAATTTATTAAACGACCCAATTGGAATAAAATATCCTATCGTTGATGTTGATAGAGATATAGGAGAAATGCCCATTGTTGGATGTGTGATATTGGACTACTATGATGTAATATTAGATACAAAAGGTGAGGAGATTTATTTTAAGAATATTAAAAGTAGTTACGAGCAGTATTTTACTTTAGGATTTAGCGTCGAAATAAAAGAGCAGAGTGTTTATATTGCTTACTTGGTAAATGACTCTCCTGCATATAAAGCAGGGCTACAAGTGAGTGATCAAATAGAAGAAATAAATGGTAAAAGAATAACAGAAATATTAACTAAAACCCTAAAGTGTGATTACGATAAAAAAATACTTTCCGAACTGGTAAAGGAACTTGTAACGACGATTAAAGTATCTCGATTAGCAGAGCCATTATATATTAAAAAAGATTATCCATTCACTTTAGATAATAAAATAGAGTGTAATCGTTATGAATAATATTCAGTAGGGTCCCAGATTCAAGAACCTAGCGCAACAAATTAATATTTTAAATTTGTTGTTATGAATGGAAAAAACTACACACGTCTC
>NZ_CANLCN010000018.1:0-111644 GCF_947489045.1 Saccharicrinis aurantiacus | reverse complement strand
TGATCCCGTTAGGATTCGAACCTAAGACCCTCTCCTTAGAAGGGAGATGCTCTATCCAGCTGAGCTACGGGACCATCATTATTTTTGATGTTTGCCTTTCTTTTAAAGCGCTGCAAAGATAAACAATTATTATTCGTTAAAACAAATAATCAACAATAAAAAATAGATGTTTTTTTAAGCACATTTGATACAATATTGTATATCATATATTTGACATAAGCGATTATGTATTTTTATTAATTTTACACCCCAAACCATAAACTAAAAATGATAAACACGTTATAATTTCTAGGATATCTGTAGTTGAGCACAAAATTGAGTTAAACTATAACATTATAGTACCTTAGTCACTATTTTTTGTTGGAGTGATAAAAAGAATGTCCTACTTTTGAAAGAATTTTAAATCTCGAATAAATAACTTTTATACTTAAATAATTATTATGAATAAGTGGATAATAGGCATACTTGCAGTTGGCACACTATCATTTACCTCTTGCAAGTCGTTACAAAAAACAGGTTCCTCTAGCTTTGATGATAGCGAATCACCCTATCTTGAAGAAGAACCCATTGTAAAAGAATCAGAACCCAAATCGGATGCCAAACCAATTATAGTTAAAGAGGAAAAGGTTAAAGTTATTGAAGAAAAAAATACAGAATCCTTTAAGTATTATGTGATTATTGGTTCTTTTAAGGTTTTAGAAAATGCTAGAAATTACAAAACCGATTTAACCCAACAAGGTTTTACTCCGGTAATTCTTGAAAATACAGAAGGTTTATATCGTGTTTCTGTTTCTGCATACAATGAAGAAACTAGTGCACGAAACAAGATTGCCAATATTCGTCATCAATACGAAAAGTATAGTGATACATGGCTTTTAAAAGCAAAACAATAAAGTAAGCATAGTAATATTTAAAACTAAAACTTTATTTTTGGCATCATATTACCTAAATAAAATAGATAACATCATATAAAATGTACAAACCAGTTAATTTATCAACCGATATATACTATGTTGGTGTAAACGACCGAAAAACTAGTCTTTTTGAGAATATGTGGCCTTTAGATAAAGGGGTTTCATATAATTCGTATGTAATTGCCGATGAAAAGGTAGCCATAATTGATACTGTTGAAGCAGGACAATTTGAAAAATGGTTGGCCAAAGTTAGAGCAATTTTGAATGGAAGAAATGTAGATTATCTTGTGGTTAACCATATGGAACCAGACCACTCTGGCGCTATACGAATTCTTACTGAGCTATATCCAGAAATGGAAATAATTGGTAATAAAAAAACAATCCCTATGATTGAGGGATATTATGGTATAACTGAGAACTGCAAGCTTGTAAAAGAGGGTGATTCAATTGAACTAGGAAATAATAAACTTTCGTTCTATCAAATACCAATGGTACATTGGCCAGAGTCGATGGTTTGCTTTGAAGAAAATAATCAAATTCTTTTTTCATCCGATGCCTTTGGTAGTTTTGGTACTTTAGACGGTGGGATTTTTGATGATGAATTAGACTTTGATTCATATATTGATGAGATGCGTCGTTACTACTCTAATATAGTAGGTAAATATGGTAACCCTGTACAAAAAGCTTTACAAAAGTTAGGTGGTTTAGATATCAAGATGATTGCTCCCTCACATGGTCCTATCTATCGCGAGAATATAGAGCGAATGATAAAAATGTACGACCAATGGAGTAAGTACGAAGGAGAAGAGGGCGTAGTTATTGCCTATGCCTCAATGTATGGAAATACAGAGGAAATGGCAGAAGTAACTGCAAGAGCCATCGCCGAAGAAGGTATTAAAAACATCAAAGTATACGATGTTAGCAAAACACATCCATCGTATATAATATCAGATATTTTTAAATATAAAGGGCTTATTTTAGGTAGCCCTACTTATAGCAACGAGCTCCATCCAAACATGGAGTCACTAGCACTTAAGTTACAACACATGGGCATTAGCAACCATTATTACGGTGTTCTGGGTTCGTTTACTTGGGCAGGAGCTGCTGCAAAAAAACTAAATGTAGTTGCCGAAACTTTAAAATGGGAGGTTGTTGCTGAAGCAGTTGAAGAAAAGCATGCTTTAAAGGCTGATAAATATGAAGCTTGTAGAGAACTTGGTAAGGCTATGGCCGAAAAGTTAAAAGCTTAATTCTAGATAAAAAAAAATCCCCGTTTGACATTAGCTCAAACGGGGATTTTTTATGCAATAAAAATAGCTATTCAAATAAAGCAGAAAACTGTTCCTTAGAGACTAATATAGGCAGCTGTATAATTGAATTCACAGTTTTGCCCTTTTTTAATGCTGGCTCCCACATTTCCGAAGTTGCTTCTATAGCATTGATAAAAGCGGTATCTAATTCTGATGAAACCCCTTTTACAACTTTTACTTTACTAACCATACCCTGCTTGTTTACTTCAAAGGTGAAGAGTGATTTTTGACTAAAATCTGAGAAGCTAAGCTTATGGGTTTTTGCTACTTCTTTTAAAATATAATCTTGAAAAGATAATGGATTTAATACATCTGTATTTTCAATAGCAAGTTCTAAACTTCCAAGAAAAATAGATGAACAAGTTTTTTTTTCAACTGGCCCTTGAGCAAAAACTAACTGCATACAAGAACCAATAAACAAAGAGAGAATTAGGTGTTTTGTCATAAAAAATAAGTTTAAGGTGAATTATTTAGCTTCTACTAGCAAAGACTGACTAAGTTAAAAGCGCTATTAGGTATTAAATTATAACTTTTAATGATGCATTACTTCATAAATTGATGAAAAACACAAATTCCTCTACGAATTCACTAATTATTGAAACTAGATAAAAAAGGGTAACAAGTACAATACTTGCTACCCCTACCCTTTACTTAAATCAATCGCATTATCCTATTTAACGATACACTATCTATTTGCTCTTCTCATTGCCTGCAACTCTGGTATGTAATGATCAGCCAAAGAACAATTCAACCTTTTTACTCTTCTAAAATCTTTTAATGCCATTTGATATTCTCCATTTTCATAATTCACACAACCTTTCATGTATACTAGTCCTGGATGATTTGGCATAATTCGCATTGCTTGAGCAAATAACCGCTCCGCACCTTTTAAATCACCATTATTATATCTCTCAACACCTTTTGCATATTTCTTAATAGCATATGATTTACTTTCAACCTCTTGTAAATCAAAAACAATAGATAATTCTGATGTATTTTCTATTGATACACCACCTGCTATAGCAGGCTGCCACATACCATTTGTTTTATTAACCGCTTCAATAATAGCTAAATCACATGCTTCTGATAAACTATTAACAATCTCAACATTTTCAACAGTTCCCATTTCTGTAACCTTAAATTCAACTATGGCTACTCCCTCAACAAAGAAATTCTTCATATCCTCAGGGTATTCTAAATTCTCAAGAATATACTCTCGAAAGGTTAAAGGCTCTAACACTTCTCCAAATTCAAATGCCTCCTCCAATGATCCTAGAAAAACTGGTTCAACTTTGGGTGATTTATCTTCCTGCGCTATGGTAAAAAGTGAGACACCCATACAAACTACTAATAATAAAATTGCCCTTTTCATAACTCTGTTGATTAATTAGTAATAAAAGACTCTTAAATCTTTATTACAAATTTATGGCAACTCGGTACTAGTGGCAATAGCATGTTTATGTCATTTTTACACAATTAAATCCCATACTCTTTAGCAAACATGATTAACTCTGAAGTTTTATGCACCTTAAGTTTCTTAAAGATAGATCGTTTATGGTTATTAACTGTATTAAAGCTTCGGTTTAAAGCCATTGCTATTTCTTTTGTAGATAAACTTTGAACCAATAACTTAAGTACTATTAGCTCAGACTTTGTTAATAATGAACCATCAATACTATTCTGATCTCTTTTTAATTCTGATATACATTCATCTAGCTTAGTGTTATTGATTAAAAACTGCTCATCTACTCTGAAAGCGATACAAATAATATGTATCATATCTTCTTGTAAAGCTATCCTCTTCAACCTAATGTACATCCAATTACAAGCTGAATAAAGGTTTACCCTACAAATTACCCCAACTTCGGTATTATGCTGAATCAACAATTTCTTTGTTGCCGCAATTACATCTTCCGAATCTTTTATACTATAGATATCTTCTGGATGAGCAAAACCAAGCTTCAATCTATCTTTTAAATCTAAACCCGTAACCTGAGCATAATTATCTGTAATCCAAATGGGAAGAGTGCGATTTAAATTATCAACTTCCAGTATTTGAACCATGGCAGGTAGGGAGTTCAGAACTTTAAATAAGAATTCATTGCTTTGATCGTTTAATATATCCATTGTATCATTTGTAATACGCGTAGTAGACCGCAAAGGTATTACACAAATAAAGGATAGTCAAGTCTTTTATTAATTCCATCTACCATCAAAAATGAATAGCTATTATATTACCAACTCAGATAAATCCCTTATTTTTGCAAAAAAAGTAATTATGGCAAACAAAGATTATGACCAACTAAAGGCAAAGTTGGAAGAAAACAAAATATGGCCCTTATTATACATGTTTAAATTTATTGCTCCCAATGAAGATGGCAAAGTAAAACAAGTGGAATCTTTACTACCTAAAGGTGGAGAAATATCGCATAAACATACGAAGAACTTAAAATACGTATCGGTTAGTTGTAAGGTTAAAATGCCTAATGCTCAAAGTATTGTTGATGTAATGGAGCGCATTACAAAAATTGAAGGTATCATCAGCTTATAACTATCAAATCGACATCATTTAACACTTAAAACCTCTATTTTAACACAATTAGGGGTTTTTTACATTGAAATTACCATACCTTTACATTCTCTGGCGAGCATTAATCATTACAATAATCTTATAAATGAATGGTTATGAAAGAAACAAAGTTTTGGCAAGATCAAGAAAAGGATTGGAAATTCTATTTTGATGAAGGTAAAAGCTATTTAAAAACTTGTAATAAACTCATTAATAAAAAAGGAGTATTTGATAATGAGTTTATCTATAATTTAGCGGTTTTAGCGGGCGAACGAATAACGCTAGGCATGCTATTGAGCTATAACTATATTCCGGCATCTACAAGTTTATCGGGCATGCTAAAAGAGGGTAAAGAATTATATCCATTGGCAACCGAACTTATTGTTGGGGCAAGAATTATTAATCGTTTTCAAGCATTTTGCTCCCTTGATGTTGTACCACTAACAGCACCAAAAGATGATGAACTTATTGAAGTGGTAAAATACATAAACTCTGTTGATGCATTTTGCTCAGAACATCTGAATCAAGAAGTTTCAGTGATCTAAAACTTTTATTACACCCCAAATTGCACATAAATAATCCCTCAATAGTCCTATTGAGGGATTGTTTTTATATTGAAGTCTACTCCCCTATTGCAAAGATTACTATTCTCTAATTGCAATTAACCAGAAACCATCCTAACTTAATAGCTCCACACATTTATTATCAAGTTCTCATTACTTATTTAGGATACTACCACAATTACTTCCCCTTTTTGTTGACTCTTATGAGCACTTTCCTTAATTTGAACATAATAAATAGGTTACTGTTAATTAAATATTGAAGCAGCAATTTATCTAATCCCATATCAACAACTTAGCATTACATTTTGTCTATATAATACACTAAAAATATAAGATCTAAATTTTAAATTAATTGCTATGAAAAAACTTTGCTTAATAACTCTAATAGCATTTCTAACACTTAACACTTTAGGATTTGCCCAAGAAAGACCCACTCAGTTTGATGCCCTCACTTGGCGGTTTATTGGACCTATCATCGGAAATAGAGGTTCCGTAGTGATTGGGCACCCTACAAAACCAAATACTTTTTTTCATGGTGCAAGCAATGGCTTATGGAAAACGGAAGATGCAGGTACCTATTGGGAAGCTGTGGGTGATGATGATTTTAACTACGGAAGCATTGGGGCGATGGAGTTTTCGGAGTCGAACCCAAACATTGCTTACGTGGGACTAGGAGAACCCCAAATGCGTAATAATGTAAGTTGGGGCGACGGTATATATAAATCTACTGATGGTGGTGATAACTGGTCGCATATTGGTTTAGATAAGGTTAGACACATATCTCAAGTTAGAGTGCATCCAACTAACCCTGATATTGTTTACGTTGGAGCCTTTGGCGATGCTTTTGGTCCTGGGACTAATCGTGGTGTATATCGCACTAAAGATGGCGGTAAAACTTGGGATCAAGTACTCTTTAAAAGCGATAAAGCAGGTGTAATTGATTTGGTTCTTAATCCATCAAACCCTGATGTACTATTTGCTGTAATGTGGGAGTTTGAGCGCAAAGCATGGGGACCAAAAACAGGTGGTCCTGAGTCGGGAATTTACAAATCGACGGATGGTGGTGATAATTGGACTGAAATAACTTATAACAATGGTTTACCTGAAAAAGGGCGTGGTAGAACGGGTATAACCATGTCGGCAGCAAATGCTACAAAAGTATACGCACTAATTGATTCAGAAACTAAACCTGGTTTATATGTATCTGATGATTTAGGAGATAATTGGAGTTTTGTGTCAGATAACTTCCAAATTATAGGGCGCCCATTTTATTACAGCCACATTTTTGCAAGCCCACATGATGCCAACGAGCTTTGGTCCCCAAACAACAGAATGTTTATGAGCAAAGATGGAGGAAAAACTTGGGTGCTCGACCCGGGCATTAAAGACGACTTTCATGATATTTGGATTTGCCCCAAAGACCCAAATAGAATGATTGGCACAAATGATGGTGGTTGCCAAATTAGTATGACTGGTGGTAATACATGGAGTAGCCAACATACACAGAAAAACTCACAATTTTACCGCGTTAATGTAGATAATGATTTTCCTTATAATGTATACGGCAGCGGACAAGATGTTTTGGCGTATAAAGTACCAAGTGCTTCACGTTGGGGAGGGATTTCGGGATATGAAACTACTATTATTGGCAATGGTGAGACCAGTAGCGTTATACCTAATCCGAACGACTTAAACATTGTTTACAATATTTCGGGTGGAGCCCCTATGGGAAGCGGTGCTCCTTTCACGGTTAATAATATCGCAACCGGACAAAACGAAGTGCGTTCAGTGTGGCCTGTTCCTTTGTTTGGCTTAAATGCTTATGATCTAAAATACCGTTTTAACTGGGATTTAGCCTATTTTTTATCTCCTCATGATAATAAAACCTTGTACTTAGGAGGTAATGTGGTTTTTAAAAGTACCGACGAAGGATTAACATGGGAGGTTATTAGTCCGGATTTAACAAATGATTTAAAGGATCGCCAAAAAATAACTGGTACACCTTGGCTATCTGAATACTTTGGTCAGGAGATTTATAGCACCATTAAGCGTCTTGATGAGTCGCCAGTAAAACAGGGTGTAATTTGGGTTGGTTCCGATGATGGAAAAATATCTATTACAAAAGATGGAGGTGCTAGCTGGGAAGATATTTCTATTAAGGATAAAGCATTACCCAAATACTCGCAGGTATACGAAATTGAACCTTCGCCTTATGATGCTGCCACAGCATATGTTGTTTTCTCAAACTTTAACACCTACAATGATTATAAGCCTTACATTTTTAAAACTACCGACTACGGTAAAACTTGGATCAATTTATCTGCCAATTTCCCTCAGGAAGAAATTACACGTACCATCAGGGTGGATAAAGTGCGTAAAGATCTTCTTTTTGTGGGTACTGAAACAGGAGCTTATTATTCACTAAACGATGGTAAAAGTTGGGATAAACTAAAAGCCAACTTACCTGCCGTTCCTGTGGTTGATATTAAGATAAAGGACCATGACATAGTGATAGCTACAAACGGACGTGGTTTTTGGATAATGGACGATATTACACCTCTTCGTGAGTTAGGAACTGAAGCTGCCTCAAAACCGACACACCTCTACCCTATCCAAGATCATACGCGCTTTGGTTATAACTGGTGGTTAGATTATGTACCAGGTGGTGACCCTGCTATGAAAAAGAATTATTTTGTGCAGAATATGCGTCCTGGTTTAACTTATTACGAAGAAAGTTTTAAGCAAGTTAATGGCGAACGCAAACGCAAATTTATAGATGCTGGAGATCCGAAACCTCTTGGACCAACTTTCTATTTCAAGCTTGAGAGTGAACCTAAAGATATTTCAATAGAAATAATGAACAGTGATAATAAGGTAATTCGCAACTACGGCAAGAAGCACATGATGCTTAATTTCAGTAAAGGAGACGACTTCAACAGTGGTTTAAATAAATTTGTTTGGGATATGCGTATTAACATGTTACCACGAGTTCCGAAACGCCCTGCTACTGCAATCATTCCCATAGTAGCACCGGGAGAATATCAGGTTAAATTAACGGTAGATGGTTATAGTGAAACACAGAAGTTTAAAATCCATATGAGTCCAAAAGAAAAATATACGCAGGCTCAGGCCGATGCGAAGTTTGAATTTTGGATGAACATGTATAACTCAGCATCACAAATGACTAAAAATGTAATGGATGCCTTGAAGGTTCGTGATGATGCAAAATCTAAACTTGAAGTTTTAGAGGCTTCTGGTGCTTCCCCTAGTGCAATTAAAAAGGCTCAGAAACAATACGATGTAATTGCCAAAACGGTGAATTCTTACGAAGGCAGCTATGTTTCAACTGGGCGAACTTTGGCTGAAGTAATTAACCTACCGGCAACTATACTATTTAAACTTTCGTTTATGAGCGGCATATTAGACCACTCAGAAGGACCTGTTTCAAACTCAATGAAAACGGAATATAAAGTTTTACTTGATGAAGCTAAAGCTGCAGATTTGAATTATAAAACTGCAATTGATACTGAACTAATAAAGTTTAACAAGCTTGTAAAATAATAACTACTAAGAAACAATACTATGAAAACACTTTTCCCTATTATTCTCATTTGTATTTCGCTTAATATGTATGGAAGCGAAGAAAGCAAAACATGGGACGCCTCAAAGAAAGCCAAGAAGTTTGTAGAAGAAACAATTGTAATTGGCTTTTTTGCCAGCCCTTATGGTGCTGGATGGACAGAAGATAAACATTTACATGATTATTTAGATCGTTCTAGAGAAGCAGGAATTACAGGCCATGATATGACAATTGCAGCAGCTAGTTACACATGGCAAAACTACTTAGATGAGTTGTACAAATGGCGATCTACCATGGCGCAAACCCCTGAGAAATATATTTTCGTGCGTAGTGTGCGAGATATAGAGGCAGCTCATAAACGTGGTAATACCACTGCTGTAATATGGAATACGCAAACGGCATCCATCCTTGATGGGGATATACGGAAAGTTGCACTCCTAAAGGAGCTAGGTATTGCCAGCATGATTTTATCGTATAATGATTTGTTCAGGACAGGGTCTGGAAGTTTGGCCGAATTTAATGGTAACACAACAGGTGTAACTACTTGGGGCTTGAAGGTAGTTGATGAAATGGTAAAATATGGTATTCTAGTAGATTTAAGCCATATGGGCCCAATAATGACTAAAGGTATTATGGATCATATGGATAAAAATCACCCTGGTGTACCTTATGTTTATACTCACTCGTTGCCTATAGGCCTATACAAAGACGAACCCGAAGCTACACACAGAGGTTGTTACCGAAATATAAGCGATGAAGAGGCTATTAGAGCTGCCAAGTCTGGTGGGTTTGTATCTCCTACATTTACAGAATGGATGATGGATGGAATCTGGCCCGATGACATTACGCCTCAACAATGTGCTGATATGATTGACTACTATGTGAAATTAGTGGGCATTGACCATGTGGGAATAGCTTCTGACGATATGTTTACTACTGAACCAACAATGGACTTTGTGGCGAAAAACCCGAACATGTATGATGATGATGGATACATGGTAAATGCATTCAATAAAGGAGCTACAGGTTGTGGCGAACTTGCTAAAATACTACCAGCCATTACCGATGAGCTTTGGAAAAGAGGATACAGCGATGAGGACATCAAGAAAATATACGGTGGTAACAAAATGCGTGTTTACCGCCAAGTATGGGAAGGGAGCAGTCCGGAAAATGCCTCGGTAAATAAACATTAAAGAGCGAAATTTATTGATAAATAAACTAGGTCTATGAAAAACAACATATATATAATCTGTATTTTATTTGCCACATTGACTCTTAATGCACAAGAGCAAGAAGGAAAAAAAAGCAACAGCTTTGTAGGACCGGATAATGTTGAGCGCACATTAGAAGAAGACCAGAAGCCGAAACAACCCTTTTTTGAATTAGGATGGATGCAAGGCTATTTCGGATTAAAAACGGAATTATACGAAAAGACCGGAATCAATTATGGGCTTGACTATAGCGCTGCATACTTTGGTACAAACCATAGTATTGGCCACAATGCTGCAGGAAGTGGTATGGTGCGTTTATATGGTAGCTGGGACTTAATTGGTAAAGGCAAAAACAACACAGGGGCATTTATATTTAAATTGGAGCATAGGCATAAATACACCAATACTTCACTTAAGAATTTTGGTTTTCAATCAGGTTACGTGGGTATGGTTTTGCCTCCATTTAGTGATGATGGCTTTAGAATGACCAACTTTTATTGGCGTCAGCGTTTTGCTAATGGTAAAATATCGATGGCTGTTGGCTTATTAGATGCTACAGATTATATTGATGTGTATGGTTTAGCAAGTCCTTGGATGCATTTCTCTAATTTCCAATTTAGCACTGGTTCTCAAACCATGTTTGTTCCGAATGATGTAAACTTAGGCATTGCACTTGCTGCTTACCTTACCGAAAATATTTATCTGATTGCAGGTATTAATGACACCAACTCAGACCCAACAAAGCCATTTAAAAGTTTTGAAACTTTCTTTTCAGAAAATCAATATTTTAAAAGTATAGAGCTTGGTTGGGTGAATGGCAGAGATCGTCATTACTTCGATAATATACATGTGATGTATTGGCATAGCGATGGCAGCAATTTTCAGGCTTCGCCCGATGGATGGGGTTTAAATTTCTCGGGCACTTGGTTTGTGAATGATAAATTGATGCCTTTTTTAAGAGGGGGTTATGCCGAGGATGGCGGCTCTATACTTCAGAAATCAATTACCACAGGTTTAGGCCACTACTTTGCTGATGGAGGTCATTTACTTGCAGGAGCCATTGGTTGGGGCGAAGTGAATGAATCAACATGGGGTACTGGATTAGACAATCAAATATCAATGGAAGCTTTTTTCCGCTTTCAGATTTCAACAAAGTTTGCGCTTACGCCAGATGTACAGTTTATAATAAATCCGGCCTTAAATTCTGAAGAAGATACAATGTTTTTAGGAGGAATCAGAGCTCGATTGACCTTATAATTCAATTATATATGAAAAGAGCATCGCTTACAAAAACTATAGCATTAAGCTTATTTATGCTTGCCTGTGCCTCAACGTATAGCCAAAATGAAATAGATAGGTGGGACAATTGGCTTATACTAGGTAACAAAATAGTATTTGGCGGTGATAAAGATTATAGGCATTCGCACGAACTTCAGTGGCGTGTTGATAATAACATGCAAAACTTAGATCAATGGTTTTATGAGGGTGTATTTACTTATACGCCTAATAAAAATTGGGAGGTAGTACCCGACTTTAGGGCCAGTGTTCAGTCTGATAGATTAGACTTTAGGTTAGGACTAGGTGCTGTTAATAAGCAATATTTAGGATCGGGAGAAAATGGCTTTAACTCTCAATTTGTTACACAAACAAAGTATCAACTTGATTTTGATAACAAAAACAACGTAAGGCATGGTATTCGGATCGTTTTCTCATACAATTACATTTACAGTAAAAAACTTTTAATTGGCGGTTTGGTTGGGCCATTCTATCGTTGGTCGGAAAACTTTACTGGTATTGAGTTTATAAGGGGCGGGCCAACCTTTACTTATATTTTTGATGAGATTCATACCATTGCTTTTGCTCCCCTATTTGGTGCTGGGAATATAAAACCCAATGGATGGGCTTATTCATTTACACCAATGATTTCGATAATATTTAGAGTAAATAAAGATTATAAATATATACCAGCTAAGTATATAAACTTTTAAAAACACTCCTTATGAAGCTATTTTTATTTTTCATCGGTATCACTATGATTTTTGTAAGCTGCAATGCTCCTTCAGAAAAGAGTACTAAAACACCAGCAGTAAATCAAGACTCGATAAATACAGCGCAGTATGAAACAGAACTACTCAATAAGGAGATGGCATTACTAAAAGACTCCATAGAAGATTCTAAATTAGATGAGAAATCGTTAAAAGCCAACTACCTAAATGAGCGTAAAAAACGTATTGCATTGGAAAAGGATTATGCCGCAGAAACTCTAATTACTGATTCGTTAACAGAAGTGATTCGAAGTAAAGATAAAAGCTTAAGCATGCTAATTGAAAAGAAGCAGCAAAAGCAAGTTCAGAATCAGGAAATAAAAAACTTAATTACCAATTTACATACTGCCATTAACCAACTTAGAAGCGAGCAACAAGAAGGGGCTGTTTTACAATATTTCTTACCTCAATTCTCTATTAAACACGTAAAAATAGATACCGATAATTTGGGTCATATTGCAGAGTATAATCACGAGGATTATAAGAAACATTTAAAGGATTTAAGCAAAGAAAAAAAGAGCAGGTATGTAATTGACAACATTAATATACTTGATATTGAAACCAAGGAAAATAGCTTTTTTAATGCTTTATATAAACTTAAAATGAGTTTGTATGAGAATGATAATCGTAAATACACCACTAATACCATGGTATCATTAACTGGTAAAAGAATAGATGGAGAACTAAAAATAGCCAGTTTCTCTCTGGTTGAGTTCCAATACAAGTAGGGAGTGCAATCTTCTACTTCTTTATTTCTCATCCACGCCCGTGAAATGGCATCAACTATTTGGTGAGGCCATGCTTTTCATTCTGAAGGGGCATCTACATTTGCGTAAGGGTACAACTGGAGCTTATTAAGTTGTATCCTTTTTTCGGGATGGTACTTTTTTGGGATTAAAAGGGCTTCTTTTTTTTCAAGATGGTGTTTTTTTATCCACGATAGAGCATCAACACTTTGGGGATGGCACTTTTTTAGCCCCGATGATGCATTTATTTTTTGGAGAGGGTACTTTACAAACGCAGATGCTCCATCTACATTTTGTGTATGGTACTTTTTAGGCGATGATGAACCTTTTATTTTTTCGGGAGGGGACATTATGATGGCAGATACAGAATCCTTTTTGCGGATTGATACTTTTTAATGCATGGTGGAACATATCGGTTTAGGGGATGGCATTTTTTTGCCTAAAAATGGTTTTACAGCAATGGGATTTGCATTTTTGTTAAAGAAGTTGTTTAAAGAAAAAATGCGGCTGCTATATTGCCTGCGAACCCAGTTGGCTTAGGGACAGAAGCGGCATCCTTTGTGAGCCCTTTTTGGCGAAGCAAAGATATAGCGGATGGCCCGACCCGCAGGGGAAGCCCCAATTGAATAGGTCTGAAAAGAATTGGTGATTGATTATTTGCAGGATGGAACAGGGATAAAAAAACGGCCGATACAGGGTTGTATCAGCCGTTTTGAGTGTATCATGTAGTTGGTATTATTCCCACATTACTGGAATCCAAACCGACATTTCTGATTTTCCGCGATTACTCCATGCAAAATAAGGTATTAACTGCACTTTTGCAGTTTCCCATGTTGGCTTTTGCATTTCGTTATACATTTCTTGGTTTTTATCCTGACGGATTTTGAAATTACCTTCAACGGTTGTTACTCCACCTAAGAAATCGGGTTTGTATGTGGCATCCATTTTGGTGCTTGATGGAAGGTATAAATCTAAGATTTTAGCATTGCTAGGTAAATCAGTCGACTCAGCGCAATATACTACCGGCCCTCTTTTTACGGCTACCTGGTTACGCACTTCTTCAATACGCTCGTGCCCTTCAAGATACTTTACATCCATTGGCATATCGATGGTAATAACATCGCCTTTTTTCCATTTGCGGTCTATTTTAGCATAGGTACCTGGTGTTGCTGCAACTACGGCATCGGTTCCGTTTACCAATAATTTTGAACCTTTTGCCCACTCAGGAATACGCACTTGCACTTCGAAGGCATCTTTTTTACACTTCTCAAGGGTTATATCTACTTTACCCTCCCATGGGTATTTTGTTACTTGAGTAAGCGATAGTTTTGAGCCATCTAACATTTGAGTGTTTAATTTATTTCCGCCGTAAAGGTTTACTGCTACCCCATTATTGGTTAAACTATAGGCCCAACCTGATACTTTGGCAATAGTACGTACTAGGTTTGGAGGGCAACAAAAACACTCTAAGTAAGGCTTGCGATGTTGTACGATATGGGTTTTTGCCATTTTACGCGACTCTAATGAGCGAAGTGGATTGGCGTAGAAATATTTGTTGCCTTGGATATTAATGCCTGACAATGCTGAGTTGTATAATACCAACTCCATAACATCAGAATACTTGGCATCGCCATCGAGACCCAACATACGGTAACTGAACATTGAGTTACAGATATTGGCACAGGTTTCGTTATAAGCCGTTAGGTTAGGCATCATATAATCGTTGATAAATGCCTCGTGAACCATATCAACTCTTGACGAAACACCATGGTGTGTTTGACCGCATGCACCGGTTACATACATTTTTTGATTCACCACGTTAGACCACAAACGATCTAAAGCATCTTTTAACTCCTTTTCGCCTGTTTCAGCAACCACATCGGCCGCACCTGCATAAAAGTACAAGGCCAATACTGCATGCCCTACTGCTTCGTTCTCTTTGCGGATAGGCTTGCGCTCTTGAACCATATCGCCCAGATGCTTATAACTAGCAACTTTTGAAGGCTCTACTTTTTGTGTACCTCGCATGTTGATGAACAATTCTGCTAGATCTAAGTATTTTTTATCGCCCAGAGTACGATACATTTCAACCAATCCCATAATTTGTGTTTGGTTAAAACCGAAACGTGCTAACTCCTTTGGTTTTGGCATAAAAGTATCATATAAGAAATCTGCGTTCTTTTTGGCAATATCCATAAAGTTAGTTTGCCCCGTTATACGATAGTGAATACAAGCACTTGTCATTAAGTGACCTGAATTATACATCTCGTGATATTGACGATTACCAAAACGTTTTTGTCCCTTTATATCAACTGAAGTCTGTAAATAACCATCTTCATGTTGCGCCTTTCCAATAATTGAGATGTACTCATCAAGGCTTTTTAGTATCTCTTTATCTTTATTTTGAGCGTAAATATACATGCATGCTTCCATGTATTTATAAAAGTCGCCATCGTGCCAATTGTGTCCTCCATGCTCACCTTCCTTCATGCCGGCAACAATTTTAAAGTTATTTAGGGCATGACCCACATCGCCACAAAGCACTTCGCCCATATAAGGCACCATAGTTTCTTCACATACTTTCCATTTATCGGCCCAAAACCCCTCTGTCCACTGGCAATCGCCAAAGTTTATGCTTTTAAACTTTACATTCGGACTTTTACTGTTGTCGATAATTCCTTTCTCTTGGGCAAATGCATGGTTACCAACAATTAAACACAAAATTAGCGTTACAATCTTTCTCATTATACTGTTTTTAGTTTATGAAGTTGTTTAAAGTTGTATCGAAAATCTGCGAGTAACACCTTGATTTTATGAGGTTAAAAATATGTATTTTATTTTGTCTCATAGAACTCTCGTTTCATTGGCTTCAGCTAATTTTTATTCCGTAGCTACGGCTATGCAATAAAAAATTGAGCTTTGCCACTGATAATCAAATTGTCGCTCTCGAAATTCCCCTACAACCTTAAACAACTTCTTTTTCATTTTTCACAATTCACATAACGGTGTCAGACATTTCTGACACCGCTATAATCTAATACAAAATCAACTTTCGTAGGCTCTAACTTCATAGAGCTTAGGATCTGGCACTCCATAAGTCTCTTGTAAAACCAAACGAATAGCTGTGGTTTCGACTGAATCAAAACTGAACTTGATTAGTCTTGTTCTATTATTATCTGTTGCTCCAACCTTTACCCATTTACCCTTTACACGCGCCTCTACTGAAATTGTTTTCAATAGCTCACGGGGCACATCGTTCCAAAAGTTATGACTCACCTTTGAATCTTTACGCATCATTATATTGCGCTGCAAGTTGGTGTCGCACTTTACCTCTACCTTAGAAATTTTAACCGGTTTCTTCCACTCCATTTGCAAGTGTGCTGGTAAACCAGATGATTGCCAATGGTGCACTTTACCATTAAAATCGCGAGACATACCATCAATTACCAAATTCGCATCGCCCGACTTGGTGCTTGATGCAAATATTTGAGAGGCTTTTTTAGCTAAATCTTTAGAATCTTTCGATGGCCTATTGGGTATAAAAGCATCATCGCGCATCAGGTTCTCTTGCAATTCATTGATATATTTCTGAGAGATATCGCGCGGATTTACTCCTTTTTGCACACATAAGTTAGCTGCTGTACCTGCTGCTTGCCCCATAAGCGAACAAGTAGACATTACTCTTGACGAGGATAAAGCAATATGTGTTTGACTAATATTACGCCCTGCAAATAAAAGGTTGGTAATGTTTTTAGAATACAAACTACGATAAGGTATTTCGTACACCTTTTTAAAGTGATAATGGAAATAACTTGGCGGATCTTGTAAATTTTCGATACCTGCCCAACAGTGCTCGTCTAATGACCAACCGCCAAAGGCTACAGCATCGGAAAAGTGGCGGTGCTCGGTTAAGTCTTTTTCCGATAAAATATAATCGCCAATAAATCGGCGCGACTCTCTTTTACTTGGTAAAGACCCCAACCAATCTAAAGCTAAATTGTCTGCCTCAGGGAAATTTCCGGAGTTTTTAATGTAATCCCATACGCCATGTAAATACCCCATTAGCTTATGGCGATTGATTTCCTGATCGGCTATAATATCATTATCACTACCAATTTCAATCCACCAAATTCCATCTTTAAAGCCAGCAAATTTCCGCTTAGGATGGGATTCCTCAGCCTTGTATTTAATGGCAAAATGTGGCGCCTCGTAAGGTGTTGGTTTACCCATATCCTTGGCCGACAATAATAAGGTAGCTCCCATTTGCCAACCATCTGGTTTTTCTGGGGCATACTTTTCGTTAAACTCATTACGACCTTCGCGCCCAGTTCTGTATTCGGCCCCTGCTGCTGCAGCAAGTAAACCATCGCCAGAACAATCGATAAACATTTGGGCGTTTACCGTAATCTCAGTTTCCGTAGTTAATTGCCAACAACGTGCTGCCTTTATGGTGTTTCCACTCATAATAGGCTCAACAGCCTGCGTATTTAATAATAACTCAATGTTTGGTTCGCGAGTTACAAAATCGTACATCACATGGTCGAACATTGGAAAGGACTCTTGCTTATTTAAGAAACGATTGTGTAATAATATTTCCTCAATAATACCTGTTTCTCGCTCAGCCTTATTATCTGGTTTCAAATGATTAACCCCATTCACATGAACCCGCATTTCACTAGATGCATTGCCACCCAATACCGGACGATCTTGCACCAAGGTAACCTTAGATCCATTGCGGGCTGCAGATACCGCAGCACAAATCCCTGCTAAACCACCTCCCATAACTGCCACATCGCATTTAATGCTTCGTTTACGATTAGGGATACCAACTTTACCTGTGCCCAGGTTTGTCCACTTATCTTTATCTCTTGTTCCAAGGTCGTCTGCTTTCGTATCAGCTTTTGCAATACTAGGCACCATGGATGCCCCTACGGCACCCACAACTCCTTTTCTAAAAAAATCTCTTCTCTTCATAGTAAGCTAATTTAGTGGAACCTGTGCGCGCACAGCTCTCGATTCTTTCTCAAAAAGTTCTAATAACTCATTGGTTAATTCTTCTTGCTCTGGTGCAATATTTTTGGTTTCATTCGGATCTAATTTATGATCGTACAACTCAACAAACAGTGGCTTTTCGTTCGGAACTTTCCTGTCTTTCCACACTATCAGTCTGTATCTATCGGTACGCATACCATAGCCCATTACATCATTTTCGAAGGTTGCTCTATCCCACTCTTCTTTAAACTCAGCTCTAATTTTTTCTTCAACATCTTCAATCAATGGTAAGAAATAGGTTTCGCGCATTCCTGGGCGTAAAGGATAGGCACCCCATTCGCGTAAAGCAGGGTTTGGAAATTGTGTAAATGCGGCTTTCTTCCACTTTTTGTGTGGCTCTTCCAATAAAGGAGCAAAGCTTTTTCCATCTAAGTGCGATGGTTTTTCTAGTCCTGCTAAATCACAAAGCGTTGGATATATATCTACTAACTCAACCAAAGCATCCGTTATTTCTCCTCTATTTTTCTTTAACATATCAGGTGTCCAAATCATCATTGGAACTCGTGCCGCTACTTCGTATGTGGTTGCTTTACCCCAAATACCCATATCACCAAGGTGCCATCCGTGATCGCCCCAAAGCACAATAATAGTATTGTCTTTAACACCTGCCTCATCTAAAGCATCAATCATTCTACCCAATTGAGCATCGATATAACTTACACAAGCCAAATAAGCATGCTTTAGTTTACGTTCTAATTTAGGATCTAAATCGCCATATTTAGGTATATTTGAACGAACCCTTAATTCGAATGATGGATGTAAGCCCATTGGTGATCCATTTTCTGGTGCCTCAGTATTCTCGGCCATTGGAATTTCATCCTCATTATACATATCCCAATACTTTTTAGGAGCAACCCAATTTAAATGCGGTTTCTTCATACCTAAACCCAGAAAAAAAGGTTTGTCAGGATTCTTCTTTAGCATGTCTTTTAAGGTAGCAATGGCCAATGTGGTATTATAACCATCCTCGTAAGTTACATCCGGAACATCAGCACATTCGTAGGCAGGCCCCATCGCAAGACCGTATTTTGCTTGTTCACCGTATTTAGCAAACATGGCTTTTCTATCCTCAGCCCTACTTTTCATATTTTCTTCCAGAGCAAAACCAACTGGCTTCTTTAAACCTTTCATTTCAGGTGCATTTTTGGCTGCTTTACGTGTCCAGGCTAGTGTATCTAAGGCATCTTTACCATGAAATACTTTTCCGCAATAAACGGTTTCGTAGCCATTTTCCTTAAAATGCTGCGGTAAGGTTATTATATCAGGACTACCTTCGCGTAATAAGGTATAGTTATGTGTTACTCCAATGGCCTCGGGTCTACCGCCCGACATTAAACTGCATCTTGAAGGACCACAAATGGATTGCTGGCAATAGGCTCTATTGAATAATAAACCATCACCGGCTAACTTATCTAAATTGGGTGAAACAGCAATTGGAGATCCGTAACATCCCAATTCTGGTCGTAAATCATCAACTGCAAGAAATAAGATATTAGGCTTCCTTTTCTCTTCAGTTTTGTTTTTACCATTACATGATGAAAATGAAATAACCATGCATGCAATTACGACAGCATTAATAATTTTATTCATAGGTAATATTTTTAACAGAATACTTTTCTGTTCGTTAGTTGTTTAATAATTGAATACCTCAAAATTATTGCAAACGAAGGTTTTTTATATCATATTTGCCCTTACATGGAGTTAACATACAGATATATTTTTGATATTATTAGTTAACACACTCCATTTACTACCGGGAACACAAAGGCTTTAAACTACTGAAGATGTTAATGATAAAACTTAAGAACAAATACACTGTACTCATTTTAACATTATACACACTCTCGTTAGGCTTATTACATGGCCAGCAATTCAATCATTTTTTAGAAGACCCCTTAATTAAGCATAACAATATCTCTTCGGAGGAATTAATGACAGAATTAAGTTCACAATTAGAAGAATCTATTAGAGATAATGATAGTATTGCCATTGTTCAACTTCAAATATTATTGAGTAATATTTCAAGAACTAATTTAAAATATGGGAAAGCATTTGACTATGCTGGCGAAGCTTTATTTTTAGCTGAGGAAACCAACAATGACCTTTTAATAGCTAAAGCCAATGAAGAGTATGGCATACTTTGCTATCTTTTTAAGCAAGATAAACAAACCGGCGATTTGTTTAAAAAAGCACATCAAGCGTACTTAAATTGCTATTTAAACAATGAGATAACTATTGATATTTTACATCGCTCGTACTACAACCTCTTATTATATTATCAGAATATTAGAGATAAAGATAACACACAAGCCTATATTGATACTTGCTCTGCTATTGCAGATACAGCGGATATTGCTCCTATATACAGCACTTTTTTAAAGGAAAAGAAATCGAGCATTTATAATTGGGAAAAGAACTTCGCGGCTTCAGGCAAATTACTATCAAAGGCCATTGATGAACTGGAGCAATTAGAAAAAGACTCGCATGCCGCCTACAAGAACAACGACTTTTTAACGGTTCTTTATGCTGGCATGGCCATTTACCATAGTAACGTGAAAGACTTTAATAACGCTCAAATCTATTTTAAAAAAGCACTTGCTCAAAAAGATGTGTTTGGCGAATATACTTTCTATAAGGAATACATCTACCGCAGGTATGCATGGTCATTGTACAAAAATGGAGATTATAAGGAGTCGTATTTGAACTCAGAGCGTTCAAGAAAAATATTGGATAATTATTTAAATCCTAGAAGTAAAAGCACACAGGGCTTTATCTCATTAAAAAATAGATACACTGAAGAATTACGCCTAAAAAATAATGAACTGCACGTTCAGCAGCTTGAACTAGCCATGAGCAAACAACGCATGTTGGTGCTTCAAATTATTTTTATTGTGTTTATAGCTCTTATTATTGTGGCATACCTAGTAATCCTTTCTAAAAAGAGATACCACAGATACCAAAAGGAGAAACAACTCAACGAGAAAAAACATAAACAATCGCAAGATGAGTTGGAGCACAAAAACAAGGAGCTCACCACCTCTATCTTACAATTGGTTGAAAAGGAAGAAATTATAAAAAGACTCAGCAATGAGCTAAAAGAAAATGTAAATACTCCTCAAACCAAAGTGCTCCTGAAAAGTATTGAAAAACAATCGGGTAATTTATGGGATGCTTTTAACAGCCGATTTGTTGAGCAGAATGAATCCTTCTATGAAAAGTTAAAACTCAAAGCACCGAACCTTAGTCCGAATGACTTAAAACTTTGCGCACTCCTAAAATTGAATTTTAGTGGTAAAGAAATGGCATACTTACTAGGTATTTCTCACGGAAGTGTAAATGTAGCATGCCATCGCTTGAGAAAAAAACTCGATATTGATAAAGAGGTACGACTATCTTCGTATATCAATAGCTTATAATATTTGCGCTACTATATGGCTAATCTGTATGCCTTTGGTGTGGTGCCCATTATTTGTTTAAACTGTCGATTAAAATTAGTAATTGACTTGTAGCCTACCACATCACAAACTTCTGAAATGGGTAACTCCTCCTGAGCCAATAAACGAGATGCATTTCTAACTCTAACTTCGTTTAAGAACTGCGTAAACGATTTATTGGTTATTTTTTTAAAGAATCTACAAAAGGAGTTCGTGGTCATACAAGCAATTTCAGCCACATCATTTAGCGAAATATTACCGGCATAGTTATCAGAAACATACTTTATCACATCATCAATTCGCTGAGAACTCTCGGTTGTATACTGTCGCATATCCGATGATGAAAGTACTTTTACATCCTCAGTTAATGACAACTTACACAATATATCCAATAGCTTTATAGATTGTGCCGCAGGCGACAAATCGAGAATACTTACCAAATCAGAGTGTACTTTTTGGCTCATTGATTTACCAAAATACAAGCCGTACTTAGACTGCTCTAACATGTGATTGATTTCTGTAAATTCGGGATTATTAAAAGTTCCCTCGCCTATAAAATCTTTGGTGAATTTTAAGATGATTGTTTTTACCTTATTCGTATTGTCTTCTTTATAAAAAGAAACATCATTTCGCCACAGGTGTGGTAAATAAGGCCCCACAAGAACTAAATCGCCAGGAAAAAATTGAGAAACATTATCACCCACAAATCTAATTCCATTACTCTGCGATATATACAGAAGCTCATACTGGGCATGATAATGCCATGAAGAATCTAAACACGGAATTTCCTTTTTTGTAATGTTTAAGCGTCTATTTGCTGCACTCTCTGAATTTTTCAATATCAACTTCATCCCATCAAATTTTTCGCTACTTCTTACACACGCTAACTGTATTCCCTCAGAAGTACTAATTAATAATTCACTACAAAATTAACAGACTTGAGCTTTGCGGATGTGTTGATGCGTACATTCCTATACATCATTTGTACGTAAAGATAAATTTTACAAAAATAAGACAACGGTTTATAAATGAAAAAGGGCATCCTGTAAAGAATGCCCTCAAACTAATATAATTTAAAAATCTTAGTAAATAAACCTAAACCCAACTGAAACTGACAACCAGTTTTCTGCAGGATTATCACTTGTTTTAACAGCCATATTATACTGTGCATTCAAGTTGATGCTTGTTTTATAATTGATTGGAAAACTAGCGCCCAACTGAGGTGCTAATCCGAAATGCCAAGTAGTAGTATAAAGACTGGTTAAGCCCATGTCGAGCTGCTTATCGATATAATAGGTACCAACTCCTAAACCAACATGAGGTATCACTTTTGTTTCTTGCCCGAAAGGATAAAACATTCCATTAGCCAAAATTGGCACTGCCGATAGATACCTGTATTGCTTACCAGTTACCGCACCATTCTCAAGCGGATAAGTTGTTTTGGGTAACTCCTTATAAAAACTTTGAAAGCCCGATTGAATTCCAACACTAAATTTATCTTCAAGAACGTATTGTCCGAATTCTAATTGAAAGCCACTAAAGCTTGATTGGTCAATAAATTCGTTTGTATCGCCTGTTCCAAATCCCATTGAATATCCTACGATACTATATTTTTCTTGCGCTTCTAATTGTATTCCTAAAGCAAATACAAAAAGCATTGTATATAATATTTTTTTCATTGCAAATTGTTTTAATATAGTTATTCTATAAGATTAATAAGGCGCTTGATTAAACATATCATCTAAGCCCGTTTGAATACGTGCATCAATATATGCATCAGAACCTTGCAATAAACCATTTATGGCACCCATATAAATAACTGGATAAACAATCTCGTTTTCTCCTCCTTCTATCGGGTTTTCTATTGGATTTTTAATATCAGCAAACTCAACTAACAATGTACCTACTTTATAACTGTACGAAACAGGATAGCCCCAACCTGGATAACCTGGGTAACCTGGATAACCCCAGCCTGGATAACCCCAACCTGGATAATAGCCCCAACCTGGGTAACCCCACCAATAATAACCGTAATTCTTATTAGATATGGCAGAAACCATTACCATAAATGAAGATTCTAAATCTTCTGGCAACTGAGTAGCTGGGTCAAACTCTTCTCTCTCATAACCTTGGTCGGCAAGGTGCTTATTTATAGAAGCTAAAATCTCAGCATCCCATTCTCTATCAACATCATCAACCTCTTCGCCATCAGCGATATGAATGATTGTATCAGACATGATGTATTTATGGGCAGCTGTGAAATCAAACTCAGGATCATACCTACTAATGGTGACATCTAATTCATCAACATATTCGGCTCCTTTATGCGAACAGCTAGCTAGAAATGCTATGCATAACGCAACTAATTGTAATCGAATTAATTTGTTCATTTTTTAAATTATTTAGTTAAAATATTGGAGTTCCTTTATAAATAGAAGACATGGTGGTTGGCAAAAGCCTGCCATTATATCTTACACTTTGAGGTCCGTTACCCTTAATGGTTGCATCAACCATATCGCCAGTGTTATTGGTATTCATTCGTATATCGAAAGTGCCCAACGAAGAACTAACAATTAATACAATAAAGTAGGTGCCTTTTTTCTCATTATAATCTACTTCGTATTTTGTTACTCTACCATCTACAGTAACACCCCCTACTCCATTATAACCAATACCTGAATTACGGCCCAACTGAACCGTTGCGTATTTATTGGTTACACCAATAAAATTGAGTGTAGATGAAACGTTAACAGATTTACCATAACGATCGAATAACATATCGGCTTCAAGCACCCAATTGGCACTATCAATGGCCAGCTTAATAAGTGCTGATTGTTGCTCTTCATAAAGCTTTTGTTCAGCTTCTTTTTGTTCTTTTTCTAATGCTCGCCTTTCTTTGCGAGTCATCTTCTTTTCAGTTTCTTGAGCGGTAATTATGCTACAAGTAAAGAATAGGATAAATACGATTATTAAGTTTTTCATAAGTTCATAATTTGTTCTTAAGCCATTACCAATATGTAATTTAACAAAAGCATGTTGGATAATAAAGAAATTAAGAGCTCAACTTTACTTTATTTGATTAAAGCATTTCTGTTTGAAGTTGCGCTACAAAATATAAACATAAGCATTTGGTATTTGTTTAATAATGGCGCCAAAATAGATACCTAAATAACAAGTACAAGCTTAAATGTTTGCTACGAAAATATTTTTTACAAAATATAATGTTTTGGTTTTGTTTTTGCTTGATAGATGGGAATGGCTTAGAAATATTGAAACAAATAAGATCTAACAATAATAATAACTGTAATTATATAATGAAGTTGTTTAAAGTAATGCGGAAAAACTGCGAGTAACTTCAATACTAAAAATTGGGAAGCACCAATATTTATGAACCGACGGATCAGTAACATATATCTAGTTTTCACAATAATTAATTTTATTGCATTGGGTTTTGGAGCTAACTTAAAGGCTCAAAACAATGACAATATCATTGATGTATCTCAATTTTCATCGTATAAACTACTTTGGGATAATGACGTGATGATGCAAACAGACTATTACTATACCCAAGGGCTTGGGATGGAAATAATTTTGCCTGCGTTAGAAAAAAATCCGCTCAACTTCCTATTTTTTAAACCTAAAGGATTTCAATCGGTTTATGGTTTATCAATTCATCAAGAAACCTATACACCCACTATTATTAAAGTTCAGGAAGTATTAATTGGAGACAGACCATATGCTGGTGCTTTGTATGCCAAATCGTTTATCAGAAGCTCAAACTACGAGAAAAAGCTTTTTATTAATAATGAATTCGATTTCGGGTTTATTGGTCCTAATTCATTAGCGGGCATTACACAATATAAATTTCATGTTCTATCAGACAATCATTTACCATTGGGGTGGGCTAATGAAATTAAGCAAGTTCCGGTATTTAATTACAACCTTACGGTGAATAAGGGCTTAATTACAGATGAGTTTCACGAGGTTCAGGCTCTAAGTAGAATAAGAGTAGGTACTATGTACGATGACCTTTCTCTTGGTTTAACATACAGAGTTGGTTTAATGAATTCAACCTACCAAAGCGCGGGTGAAAACATATACCTTTTTAAAAAGTTTCAGGCCTATTTCACCTTTGGGCCACAGGTAAAATTTGTAGGTTATAACGCCACTATGCAAGGCAGTCCGTTTGTAACTGATTCTGACCAGTATGTTATACTACCTCATCAGGTAGAACGTATTGTGTTTTCGGTGAAATCGGGCATAACACTCATGTATAAAAATGTAGGAGCGTCATTTCATTTAAACTGGCAATCGCCCGAATTTAATGGCGGACTAAATCACACCTATCATTCATTTATTTTCTTTTATAACTTTTGAAACAACAACACGTTATACACAAACCACAGTTACAAACTACTCAATTCATAACATTAACTTTAAGTGTATTATAAAGTGAATGGTTACTTTTGATAAAAATATAGATTATTAGATATGCAAAAACACTTTACTATTATTGCAACACTCGCACTGTTAAGCTTTTCGTTTTATTCGTGCGATAATACCAGTCATAAACAGCATTACTCTGGCCAATTAATGAGCATTGACTCAACTATTACAGGTAATGCTATGATGCAAGATTATATAAAACCTTATCAATTACAACTCGACTCGCAAATGAATCGGGTAATTGGAGTAAGCTCTGAAACTTTAATTGCTGAAAAACCAGAAAGTCCTCTTTCGAACCTTGTTGCTGATATAATGCAAGATAAAACTGCTGAGTATATTTCAAAAAACAAACTAGAAAGCTTACCCCTATTCTCACTTGTAAATACCCGAGGTTTACGATCTGACATTCCCAAAGGAGAGGTTTTACTAAGAGATATTTATGAAGTAATGCCTTTTGAGAATCAAATTGTGTTGGTAAAGCTAACCGGAGAAACTGTATTAGCATTGGTAGACCATATTGTTAAATCAAAAGGAGATGGAATTGCAGGCTTAAGCTTTACCATAGAAAATGGCGAGGCAAAAAATATTAAGCTAAATAATAAAACCATCGATACTAAAGCCCACTACTACCTATCCACATCCGATTATCTTGCCAATGGAGGAGATAACTATAGCATGTTACTTAATCCGATTAGTAGAGCCAACATTGAACTAAAAGTACGTGAAGCTATTGTTTCACATATCGAATCGCTCTCAGAACAAAACCTTAGCATTGAGGCAAACAACAACAAACGCATTACTCTGTTAAACTAAGCAAACGGTCATAAAATGTCACATTCAAGAAGAAACTTTGTAAAAACGCTTACCCTAGCAAGCGCTTCTGCTGCATTACTACCCACTGCTTGTAGTAGTAATAAGGATAAAAAACTAACCATACTGCACACTAACGATGTGCATAGTCATATCGATCCTTTTCCGGCCAACGATAAAAAATTCGGCAATAAAGGAGGCTATGCACGTAGGGCTGCTCTGGTTAAAAAAATAAGAGCTACTGAGCCCAATGTAATACTATTAGATTGCGGTGATATTTTTCAGGGCACACCCTACTTTAATGTATTTGATGGCAAGCTTGATATCAGCCTAATGAGCAAAATGAAATACGATGCCGCAACAATCGGAAACCACGAGTTTGATAGTGGTGCTGAAAACTTAGCCGAACGTGTTAAAGAGGCTCAGTTCCCTTTTGTTTGCTCTAATTACGATTTCACAAACTCGCCTCTTGAATCGCTAACAAAGCCTTACGAAATCATTAAAAAGGGCGATTTAAAAATTGGTATTATCGGACTTGGCATAAAACTACAAGGCTTAGTTGACCCCAGAATGTGTGGAAACATTACATACAACAACCCCATTGAGGTTGCCAATCGTCTGGCAAAAAAGCTAAAAGAAGACGACCAATGCGATGCGGTAATTTGCATATCGCATTTAGGCTACAAATACGAATCGGATAAGGTTAGCGATGTAGAAGTAGCCACAAAATCAGAAAACATTGATGTGATTTTAGGAGGCCATACGCATACCTTTTTAGACGAACCCACCATTGTAACTAACCTTAATCAAGAACCTGTTATTATCAATCAAGCAGGCTGGGGAGGTGTTAAATTAGGCAGAATTGATTTAACCATGCACGCGCACAAAAAAAGCAAAACATTAGCTTACCATAAAATGGTTTAAAATAAGGCTTTCAACCAATAACACAGTAACACGAGGGTATCTATTCAATAGATATCCTCGTTTTGTATATTTACTTTCCTTCCTCTTAAGCATAAGCCCACTTGCACCACAAGCATTACTAAAGTACGTATTGGGGCGCCATATCCTGCTATGCGTTTTAGCCTTTATGTTTTAGCTTAAGTCAGCCTAAAGCGTGCGTGTGCTTCCTGCGGTCGCATCCGCCACTTAAAGCTGCCTAAACCCAAACCACAAAGGGCTGCCACTCCTATCAGGGCCGCACATTGGCATAAATCAGTAAGTTGGTGGCTTAGCATTAGCAAAACCCATCTAGCAAAGCTTAGCCATTCCATAGAAAGTTGCGAGCAATAATCAATACAAGAGCAAACATCCATTTTTTATTAAAACCCAGTGTTTACAAGGCGAGCGCCAATACAAAGTACGCACCATCCAGTGTAAACTGAGGGACATCCAGTGCAAACTGAGCATCATCTAATACCAACTACACACCAGCGCGTGTGTTTTATGTGTAAGCTAATACGCATTACAAGCCATCCCATATAAATTACAGATAAGCTGATGCAAATTACCGGCAAGCAAATATAAATTACGCACCATCCATCACTAAAAATAGAAGATCTAATACCAAATTTGACCCATCAGGTGAAACCATACAAAAAAAGCAGTAACACAAGGTTTAAACCCTCGCATTACTGCTTTTATAGTATTTGCGGCCGCTCCTTAAGAACAACCTTTATAATTTATCAAGAACTAGTCTATAATCACTTCTAAATACATTGGTGAAGTAATTACCTCAGAGCCTTCGCCATATGTAGCAAAAGAAACTTGCCAAATTTGGCCTTCTTCAAGATCTAACATGTGGTGCGATTTGATGATAGTATTGATTTTTTCAATAATATCTGCTTTGGTATTGTAGCGTAAATCAAAGTTTGGATAACCTTCACCCACCATTGTATAATCAGAAGCAATTAAAGTATAAGTGTTTGTACTTTCTTTATTATCTGATTCAATAAGTTCATAATTAGGTACTACTTGCCAATAAGATGAATCGGCAGGTGTTTCGCGCACGTAGGTTACAAAGCAAGTTGAATCAACAGTTCCGCCTTCGCTACCTAAAAAATAGGCAAATTGTACGGTTACTAATTCGCCATTGTTTCCGTATAAATTATGAATGGTTTCTGGTAAATACTCATCAAAAGGTGCACTATCCGAAAAATTCTTGTAATCGGCTACTGATTTATTTGAAGACATTTCATAGTCCTCATCAGTTAAAACATAAGGAGAATTTGCGTTGTATTCTGCTTCTGTAGCTAAATCCCTTTCAGAGATAAAGATGTACCAATCATCGTCAGCCTCAAGGTTATCATTTAAATCATCTCTATATTCATCTAAAGGATCGCAAGAGAAAAACGTAAATGCTACGGATAAAAATAATATGCTTTTAAATAAATTCATTGTTCTGTTTCTTTAATAATCAAATACTAAAAGTCAAGCTTTAAACCAAACGACCAAGTTCTACCTAAACCAATATACATCGATGATGCATCCCAAGTTCTGCCATCATTAGCATCGGCAATATACCACTCGTCTAAAAGGTTACTAATTTGAGTAAATGCAGAAGCATTTAGATTTCCAATTTTGAATCGGTAAGATGCATTTACGTCTAATAAACCAAAGTTTGGTAACTGCCAAGCCTGAACGCCTGATGAAGCTTCATCAGTTCTGTCTTCTGGCGAGAAGTTAGCGTAGTTTTTAGCAAAATAAGTATAGTCGGCACCAATACTTAGGCCTTCTAAAATTTCGTATTTAGCACCTAAAGCAGCTGTTATTTGTGCTGAGTTACCTACTTTTAAACCTTCAGTATAAAGCTTATAATCGCCAATAATATTTTGATCTTGATCAACAAAAGTAGCGTTTACATCGTTTGCCCAAGTCCAATCACCAACAGATCCCATACCGGTAACTGTAAGCTTAGTTGTAGGTCTCCATTCAAAATCAACTTCAACACCCATGTGTTGAGCATCCAAACCTAAAATGTTTGCATATCCGAAGAACTCGCCATTGTCATCGTACATTGATTGAATCATGGTTTTATCTTGCCAATAGGTATAATAAGCATTCGCATTAACCGATAAGGTATTACTACGGTAACCGTATCCTAACTCAACACTATAAATACCTTCATTTTTAGCTCCATCGTTGACATTGTTTGTATTGTTAATAAATACAGCGTTCATCATCGGAGGACGTTGGAAATAACCTGTATTGAAAAATACGTTGTTTTTTCCATCAATATTAAAGTTAACACCTGCTTTTGCAGAAATAGTTTGGTGGTGTTGCCAATCGGTAATATGATCGCCTTTTGCATGATCTTCAAAATCGTAACGACGGTATGAAACATTTGCAGCAGCCATGTTAACGAAAGAAGATAAACGACCTTCGCTATACTCTAACTGAGCAAAAGCTGATTCCCACAATACTTCTCCATCACTATGGTAACCTACAATATCGCCTTCACGAACAACCACATCCATGTTCTGACCATATTTATTACGGTTTACAACGGCATATTGACCACCCATTAAATCATCTAATACTTGGTAATGCTCGCCATAATAATAACGTCCATCTAATCCACCAATAAACTTAAGGTTGTTATTCACATTCCAGTCTAAGGTAGAAACTCCACCATACCAATCGTGATTATTTACAGATGATGCCATATATGTAGATGACTGACCGTTTTGTGCATTTTCGCGGTATAAACGATCAAAATCGATTAAGCTTCTGCTGTCGCCTACACGATAATCGTTGAAATTACGATCGTCGCCAAAACCAGCTACACCACCACCTCTACCTTGAGAGGCATATAATACAGTTTTAAGATTCAAATCATCGTTAATATTCCAAAAGTGATTTAACGACATTTGAGGCTTGCTATAATAATTTGTACGTGCATTGTACTCGCTTCCGTTAAGGTAACCCCAATCGGCATTGTGCTTACGTCCGTATTGATTCCACTCATCTAAGCTCATCATTGTACGACGCTGTCCGTGCGATTGATTTGCTCCAAATACATTGAATGAAAGTGTATGCTTATCATTAATTACTTTTGAAACATTGGCAAAGTAACTCCACCCTTCAAATTGTAATCCATCAGCCCAACCTTTACCTTCGGTATGAGAACCAGAGAATGTAAAAGCCCAACCTTTATCATTTAAACCTGTTGAGGCAGTAAATGCCATTTTTTCGTAACCATCGTTACCAATTCCATAGTAGATATTTCCACCTGGTTTACTATCGGTAGTGGCCGTTAATATATTAATTGTACCTCCGGCAGATGGAACCGCTAATTTAGAAGCTCCCATACCACGCTGAACTTGCATTGTACGAGTAACGTCTGATAAACCAGACCAGTTACTCCAATAAACGGCACCATTTTCCATATCGTTTACCGGAACACCATTAATCATTACTGCAATGTTATCGGTATCAAAACCACGTAAAGTAATACGTGAGTCACCAAATCCTCCACCTGAGTTAGTAGCATAAACACCTGGTGTGGCCTTTAATACTTGAGGGAACTCTTGAGAACCCAATTTTTCTTCAATCATTTTTGGTTGAATGGTTGATACTGCAACCGGTGTTTTACGGTCTACCGCAAAGTTGGCTACAACCTTAACCTCATCAAGGCCAACATCGTTACTTCCTAACGTAACAATACCCATGTCAACAGGAGTACCATTTAAGCTTACATTTTTCTCAATAGCATCGTAACCGATGTAGCTAAACACTAGGGTGTGATCTCCATTTTCAACTTCAAGAGTAAAGGTTCCATCAAATGAAGAAACTGTTCCATTAACTGTACCTTTAACAACAACAGATGCCCCAATTAGCTCCTCTCCCGTTTTAATATCGGTAATTGTTCCTGTAACAGTTGTTTGTGCAATGGCTGATAGTGGTAATAAGCCCAAACTTAAAAGCCAAACGAACCTGAATAATCGGATTCTCATTTTTTACGTAGTTTTTGTGTAATAATAAATTAATATAAACGACCTTTTTGGTCGCTGCCACAACAACTAAGAGTATGCCAATTTGTAATTGAGAATTAAAACGTTTGTTAAAATTAGTGTTATCTAATTGTAACCATTAAGGTAATTTAACTAATGATAATACTGGCTGAAAATAAACCAAACAGACACGTATGCTTGCGATTCAAATACTTAACACAAGCCTAAAGAATTAACTTATATTTTTTAAACCCACTTATATTACCTTAGTGTTAATTATGGAGAATAAACGAAGATATATTCATTACAAAAATTATCTAATTTTCACTTTCGCTCACATCTTTATTGAGGAAAAACACCTTCTTTTTCAAAAAAAAGAGGAATACAATTCGAATTGCATTCCTCTTTACAGAAGTTTATAGTGAAGTTGCTTAAGAAACGAATGTTGTCCTAAATAATATTACGTGTTGGGCTATTTGCCCAAACCTGCCTACCAGCAGGTAGGCCCAAATTCATTTCTTGCCTTGAAGCAAGAAACAGAAGCAAAGAAATTCAAGGCTGCTTTCCAAAAAACTTTCTTATTTATTTGAAGCTTAAGTGCGGCTGGCGGATCTAAGAACAAAGCTCTTAGCTAGCCAGTCTTACTAAAGCTCCAACTAAAACAAAAGCCTTTTGTAAAGAGGCCAGCCTAACAAGGCGCTTAAATACAAGCCTACAATAAAACACATTCCAATAACAAATTATTCATTAGTGAGTTAGCCTTAATCTTAAAAATCCTTTAAAACGCTATTGTTAAGATACCATACTATTTGGTCAGTATCATATACACTGGTAAATGGTCGCTATATCCATCGAGGTATGTTCTACCACCAAAAGTACGCAACAAGTGGCCTTTGTATTTTCCTTCTTGCTGAATTAAATAAGGTTTATTGTAGATTTTTGCCGTATCAAATTTTAAACCCTCATTACTTTTATCCAGTAAAGCTTTAGTAATAATCATCTGATCAAACAGGTTCCACTTTCCTCTATACATCAAAGTACCTATAGAGTCGGGCTGATGTAATTGCTCCATGGCATTAAACAAAGAACAATTATTATTAGCACAACAGTTGGTGAAACTACAAGCTTGTAATCCTTGTTTAAGGGAAACGTTGTGGGGATCATCGTTTAAATCGCCCATGCTTATAATTTTAGCATTGGCATTAACATGTAATATAGAATCGATAATAGATTTATTAAGTTGAGCTGCGGCTAAACGCGATGGTCGGCTTCGCTCCTCGCCTCCATATCGGCTTGGCCAATGGTTTACTATCAGATAAACAAAATCGCCTTTTAACTCACCTTCTACTAATAATTGATCACGAGTAAATACTCTATCACCTGATTCTTTATCGTGAATAATAAGTGGGTGAATGCTCGATTTAGCTAATTTAAAATCGGAAGCTTTATAAAACAAAGCCACATCGATACCTCGTTTATCCGGAGAATCATAATGTACAATCTCGTATCCTAATGGAGCCAACTGATCATTAGCAACTAAATCTTTTAATACATCTATATTTTCAACCTCGCATAAACCAATAACCGATGGACCCTCAAAACCCTCATCAGCACCTAAATCGGCAATTACCTCTCCTAGTTTATTTAACTTACTGGCATACCTAGCAGCATCCCATTGGTACTTTCCTTCAGGTGTAAAATCGATATCATTAACTCCTGGCGTATCAATGGTATCAAATAGGTTTTCGACATTATAAAATGCCACAACTGCACCTTTATCTACCTTATCTTTTTTAGTTACCGTACAGGCATTAAACACTAGCAAACCTGCCGCTATTAAGTATATTACTCTTTTCATCGTATTATTTTAAAACAACGAAAGCTACCAATATTTTGGTAGCTTTCAATTATAATAGAAAGTTAATTATTTACTCGAATGAATTCCATTCAATATCATCAATAATAAGCTGTTTTTCGGTGATATTTCTGATTTCAATGGTAACATCGCCTGAAACATTAATATCATCAATGGTCCAAATGTGCTTATTGTTATCATCAAAAGCTTCTGATGTACCATATGAATTACCGTTAATAAATAATTCAGCCTGGCGGTCACCACCACCTGTAAAACCTTTATAAAGCTTTACTCTAAAGTTTTTAATCCCGCCCGAAATAGTAGAAGATGTTACTTTACTAGCATCAGATAACCTACGTAACATTAACGCATTTCCATCGATACCAGCACCATTACCATCTCCATTTTCATCACGTGAAGCAACATAAGTCCATTCAATACCATTATTACCGGTAAATGAACCATCGACGTAACTATTACCAATCGTATTGTTATCAAAGTTCTCTTTAAAGTCGTAAGTTACATCTGGCTCAAGATCAATATCCACTCCACCATCTATACTCCCACCTTCTCCTTTAGCATCACCAAAGTTAAAGTTGGCAACCCTAAAGGTACAGTTCTCATCAAGATCAGTTCCTTTATAGTAAAAAACAATATACAGCTCTTCCCAATCGACTAGGGACGATAGATCAATGTTTCCTGATTCAACCCAAGCATGATCAGCATCAGAATCCCCAGCCACTTTAAAGTTTAATTTGGCCATTTTCGCTGTTGTTGGGTCATTGCTATCAGCAGCATACACTTCAAATGTAGTTGTTGCAGGTTGCCATCCGTATTTAGCCGTACTGAAACTTACTGTTTTTGCAACCACATCCTTAATGTTTAATGATGGAGACACCATCCAGCTTTCAATCTCAGTATTTAAACCCGCTCCTTTAGCTGTGGCTTGGGCATAATAATCATCATTATAACTAGTATATGACCATTGACGTTCTGGATCTGAATCTTTATTTAAAGTAGTCCATCCATCACCTACAACAGGGGCATAATTTTCGCCAACAAATTCATACAAATATGAATGTGCAGGAGGCTCAGTGCCTTGGTCATCTTCATCTACATCACCATAAGTAAAATCATCTACTCTAAAACTAGTTGAATTGGCACCAGCACCATCTCCTTTATAATAAAAGGCAATATACTGAACACCTGAGTATGCAGATAAATCAATATCCCCTGATTCAATCCATGCATTATCCTCATCTGCTTCAGCAGCTAATACTGCTGCTAACTCAGTTTTATTTGCTATTGACGGATCAACACCATCCATAATATACACCTTAAACTCTGTACTTGCTGCCCAATATGCTTTTGCTGTTTTAAATGCTACTTGTTTATTTATTGTGTTAGTAACATCTAATGGCGGCGATATCATCCATGAAGTATACGAAGCTTCTGTACCTCCAAAACCTGATCCTTGAGCATATTTATTTACTACACCATCAATATCAACTTCATTATATGACCAACCTCTATCTGCTCCTTCTTTGGCATCAACGGTTAACCAACCATTTTTGGTAATTTTATCATATTTTACACCATCGGAAAAATCGTAAAATAATTTTGTAGCCGCCACAACATCAACTGCTGGGTCAAAGTCTACAGTTGTAACTTCGAATACAACAGGGGCATCCGTAAGTATATTACTATTTTGCGGAAGCAAAAATGCCACGTCAATACCTTCTGCTCGCGGATCGTCCTTATCAACACCTACATATACAGGCGTATTATCTTTTTCCTTTAAAACACTGGCTGTTTGCAATTCCCAATTACCTTCTTCAACAGCAATAGCTTCTGTTGTGATGGTACCATCTTCGGCAATTGATTCGATGCCTAACTTAGACTCAACAACAACGCCATTATACTCTCTATATAACTTTATTTTTACCACAAAGTCCTCAGCAACTGTAATTACCTCTGGTGTATTTATTTTTAACTGTACATTACCTTTACGTACAATTTCACCTATTTCATCGATACACGAAAAAGCGATTAATGAAACAAGTGCTAACGATAAAAACTTATGTATTGCTCTCATTATAAATTATTGTTTTTTTTCTTAATTAACTGAATAAACTACTCCACCATCCCATGCAACATCCTTTTTACTACCGTAAATATGATCTACAAGTTCAGGATGATCTACAAAAGGATTTCTATTGTTTTGATGTTGAAATACAATATTATTTCGTCGTATTTCAAAGGGATCAACAGGATCGGTACTATGCCACTCTATCAGGTTAGTGACTCTTCCTTGTCGTGCAGGGCCTCCATCGTGTGACCCTGTTGAATTAGTACTAGAATCATCTAAATACAAGCCTTTACTATCAGCCCAACGCAACTCCATATACATTAAAATACGAGCTACATCACCTCGAGCAGAAACCATTGGCGCGTAAGAATACGAACCGTGCACACCAAAATAATTAGCATCATCCGACTTTGTTTCAAAATCTCTATTGCTTTTAATTCCATTAACTCCGGGATTTTCAGCTTTAAGATTATGTACATCGGAAGCGATACCTTTTGTTGAGTTATCCGCACTTGATTCTCCAACCTGTTTTAAACCTCTAGATTGTGCCCATACATGCTCTCTATTCCAAGTACTGCCACTATCCCAAGTTGGATTACCTGTCATCTCCTGATAAAAACACCAAGTGCGACCACTTACAGGATCATTATCCGCTTTTTCCATTATATAACGTGCATCACCATAACTTACTGCTTGATAATTGTCCGTAATTATACTAGCTATAGCTGCTTTTAGCGCATCTCCTTTTTTCCCTATTGCTGATGCGTAATAAGTTTCAATATCAAAAGGTTTATTATTATCAATATCATATGCTACTGAAACCACATGATAGCTGGCTGTGTCTGTATACAGTGGAGGATTACCACTAACAATTATACGCCCATTAACATCTACTTGAGGTATGATATAATCATAAGCAATAATTACAGTATCATCGTCTTCCTCATCTGAATCATCAGGTTTCTCGTTAGGGTCAACATAATCCGGAGGAAGCACATCCTCAATGGTATCACCGTCACAAGATGTAATAGAAAATACGGTAAATGTTACTAATAAAAGGTGAAATGTAAATTTTATATAATTCATTATAAAATTATTGTTGATTGAATAATAATCTCTTAAGCCATGGACTTAAGAGATTAGACTTATTTAAAATACAGGACCTGATAGTAAAACAAACTCAGGATTTGGAGAAGCTTTTGTACAGTTAAAACTGTATGTAGCTAATTTCTCACTTTTATCGTTGTATCTTAATTTGGCATTGGTTACTCTATAGGTAATTGTTACACCGTTCGATTCTATTTGAGCACCAGCCTCTTTGTACTTTTCCTTAAGCATAATCATAACTCCTTCTCCCACTCTATCAATCAAAGCTTCATCTAATTCTGCCAATTGATTTGTATCAAATAAAGCAGCTAAGGTTGGATCAACAGTAGCATCACCTATAAAATCTCTGCCAGAATTTGCTCTGTTATAGTGTGATAAATCAAAGTTTGAATACTGAGCGGTACTACCATAATAAAGGTCTCGTCCTCCATTATACCTGTCTTCCCAATACGTACCAAGATCTTTGCTATTTTTTACATAATCGGTAATTAACTGAAACTCCGGAGTACCCATAACAACATCTACTACTGGAGAAAACTTCCAAAAACGCGCTGCTTGCATTTCGTAATATTCAGCCACTGTATCTACCGCCGCTTCAAGAGCATCTGCAGTTCTAAAGGTTACCTCCGTAATAGATTTATTAGCGTATCCAGCAAAGGGTGCATCTATCACACTAGGAATATAATCAACAGAATAACCTTTATAAAGAATAGTATCTTCAGCAATGCTTTTTGCCAGTTCTAGCTCCTCTGGCGTAAGGGCATCCTCTTGTACCAATTTACTAATACTAACATAATCAGATGGAGTTAAAGTATAAGTCAGGCTCTTGTTTAATGGCCCTGTATATGCATCATCCAATTGGTTAGTGATATCCTCTAAAGGTTCACAAGCAAAAGTAATTATTGCAATAACAATTAAGTATATATAATTAAATTTCATTTTTTATTTTTTTAGAAGTTAACTTTTAGACCTAAAGAATAAGTGCGACCGAAACCATAATAAACTGGAGAACTTTGCCACGTAAATCCATCATCAGCATCAGTAATATAAACTGTATCAAATAGGTTATTTATTCTACCCGAGATACGAGTCATTACGTTGCCGATAGCAAAGTTATAACCTGCATTCAGATCCATTAGGTAAGCATCTGGTATTTGCCAAGCATCAACACCACTAGTTTCAGGAGTAGTTCTGTTTGCTGGATCGAAATCTGCGAAGTTGCGACCAAAGTAGTTTCCATCAAGGCCAATATTAAAACCATTAAAAAAACGATAGTTAAGACCTAAAGCTGCAGTTGTTTGAGCTGAGTTACCAACGCTAACGTCTTTTACATAAGCATTAAATTCACCTACAAACTCTCCTTGGTCATCAAATTCTTGGAAACGAACGTCATCTGTATACTTCCAATCTCCCACTGATGCCATAGCAGTAATTGTTAAATTTTTGGTTGGTTTATATGATCCTTCAAACTCAACTCCTCGGTGTAACGAATTTAAACCTAGAAGAGAAAAGCTTTGTCCTTGAAAACTTCTACTTAAACCCTGATCTCTCCACTCGGTATGATAAACACCTAATTTCAAACTAAGATTACGTGTTTTAAAACCATAACCTCCTTCAAAGGTTAACACCTTCTCGTATGGCGCATCCTCAATAATATCATTTGTATAACCATCAAACACAAACTTTATAAATGGTGAACGAATAAAATAACCCCCATTTGCATATACATTGTGCTTATCGCTTATATTATAATTAGCACCTGCTTTAATACTCCAATCTAAGAAGTTAGCCCAATCAGAAATTTGATTACCTGGCTCATACTGAATATAATCGATACGTCGTACGTTTTGATAAGACGAAGCGCCAGAAACAAATGCCGACCATTGGTCTAAAACAAACTCAGCTTGTGCAAATAAACCATTACGTAATACTTGCATATCGTTGTTAAAACTATAAATATCACCTTTTCTTAACGGTGTGTTATCTGAACGATTTACATCTTTATCATCCAAGAAAAACTGACCTCCAAGTAAATCATCGATTTGCTCGTAATGCTCTCCTAAATAATATCTACTATCTAAACCAAAAGTTAAGTTCACATTATCAACAGTTGTATTTAAGCTTGATAATAAACCATACCATTGATGAGAGTTTATTGAATTAGCTATAATAAAATCTGACTTCCCGTTAATTTCATTATTATGGTCAATCATCTTATCCCAATCAATTAAGCCATCACCAGTGCGCCAATCCATACTAGTGAACTTAAAGTTATTTCTATCATACTCCACTTCTGAAGCTAAATCTCCTCTTAATCGGCGACCACCTCCTGTCGAAACAGAAGCATAAACAGAAGTACTTAAAACCGTTGTAGAATTAATATTCCAATAGTGATTTATTGAGGCTTGTGGTTTATGGTAAAAGTTGTAACCATATCCTCCACCGTACTCTTCGCCATTACGAATACCATATTCTGAATTATATTTAGCACCCGAGGTATTAGAAAAAGGTAGATTTTCATTTTTATCCTCAAGTGTTGATATTAAGTGTTTATTACCACGCTGACCATGCGTTTGTGGCGCGCCAAAAATTTGAAATGACAAACGATGGTTTTCATTAATTACCTTTGTAATATTAGCGAAGTAGTTATACCCCTCAAAGCTTGTTCCGTTAATGTAACCATCACCTTTAACAGCACCTCCCATTAAAGTTAAGGCCCAACCATTTTCCATTAAACCTGTTGAAACATTAAAGTTGGTTTTCATATAACCATCGTTACCCATACCTGCATAAAACGATCCGCCTTGCTCAGCATCAGCACTTTTGGTTAAAATATTCATCGTTCCACCTACAGATGATATCGCAAGCTTAGAAGCTCCTAGACCACGCTGCACCTGCATTACTGAGGTAACATCGTTAAGACCAGCCCAGTTTGAGAAGTATACTTTACCATTTTCCATGTCGTTAACTGGCACACCGTTAATAAGTACACCAATATTACTAGTATTAAAGCCTCTAATACTTACACGAGAATCACCGAAACCTCCGGCTCCTTTAGTGGCATAAACAGAAGGTGTAGATTTTAGCACCTCTGGAAACTCTTGATTACCTAATTTCTCTTGTATAACGGCAGCTGGTATATTAGAAATAGCCACTGGTGTTTTTCTGTCAGTTGCAAATGATGCCACTACTGACACCTCAGTTAGGCCAACAGACGAAGACTCTAGTTTTATTGTACCTAAGTCTACATTCCCTTTTGCATTAATTGTTTTAATTTGATCGATATATCCCACAAAGTGAAATACCAAATCGTGCTTACCATCCTCTATACTTATCTCAAAGAAACCATCAAAATTTGTAACTGTTCCAACTCCCTTATCTTTCTCAAGGTATATAGCAGCTCCAATTAACGGTTCATTATTTGAAGCATCCACCAAAATACCACTTACTTTGTTTTGCGCTAAAATACTCATTGGTAATATGGCCATTAATAGCATCCATAGAAACCTGTGTTTTTTTAAATTCATTCTTAGTTTAAATTATTAGAGTGTAAAAAAATGTGTAATAATATAACTCTGCAAAGGAATAAAAAAAACAAGTAATTATCGAAATAGAAAATTACGAATAGGTTAAATAAAGCTTAATAAATGGAAAAAATGATAATTTCAAACAATCACCCCTACAAATAATACCTATAAACTAAAATTTAATGTAAATTTTAATCAATACCCCTAAATTTAAAAACAATCAAATATGGATATAAAACAGTATATTGACTAAATACAATTAACACTTCGTAAGTGTTTTAAATAATCAATAACTAAAAAGAACACAACCTTAATACAATGTTAATTTTCATTTTCTTATACATTTTCCTGCTAAATAATGTGAATTCAATATTATTAATACACAATTAAACTATAATACAACTAACCGATATATAAAGGTGATTAATTGAAATAATTTACCCCAAAATTTAAAGCAAAACATATATTTGCATTACAAAAATCCTTATACCACCCAACGCCTTTGCACATTAATTAAACTTTCAAACCAAAACACATGAAATTAAAATATAAAATATTACTACTAATCTGTGTTTTAAGTATAATAACCATTGCAAGCTGCTCAGTATTAATAAAAAGATATATCACAAAAAATTCAATTGAACTAATAGGTAATAGAATTGATATTAGCTCTTTGCACTTTAACCCTTTAACATTTGCTATAAGCGCTAATGATGTAAAAATATTTGAAACCAATAATATTAATATCCTTGCAAGCATCGAGCATATTTATCTTGATTTTTCTCCGTTTAAACTAATAGATAATGAATACTCAATATCTAAATTTACCATCAGTGGTTTAAATGTAAATATTAGCCAATACGATTCTCGTTTCAATTTTGATGATGCATTTGAACCTTTGAGGAATAAAAGTAACAAGAGCAATACACAAGAATTGAAGTATTCAATTTATAATATAGAGCTCAAAGAATCTAATATTGTTTTTTCTGACAAAAATACTGGAAAACAGATTTCTCTTAATGCTATAAATTTCCAGTTACCAAAATTGGCATGGAATAACACTGAATCAGAAGCAGGTTTGAATCTAAAATTAGGCGATAATGGAAGCCTATATCTTCAAGCCCAGCTTGATGATAAGAATAAACGATATCAGATAAACTGTAAGGTAAATGAATTTGACTTAAATAGCATTGAAGATTATACATCGGAATACTTTAATATAACTAAGCTAAATGGCTTATTAAATTTTAACTGCTCCATAGTAGGGAGCTTATCTGATATAAACGACATTAAAATATCAGGTGTTACAACAATAAACGACTTATCTGTTTTTGATGGTAATAAAACTGAAATAGCTAATATCAAAGGTATTGAAGCAGACATATATTATTACAAACCAACTAAGTCAAGCCTCTACCTCAGAACGATAGAAATACTTGAACCCAATACCAAACTTATTATTGATGATACATCTAATAATTGGAGTAAATTCTTGCAAAAAAAACACTCTAATGGCGCTGTTGAAAAATCAACTATGAATTATATGATTCGTAAAATCAGTGTTATGAATGGAAATCTGTTATTTAATGACAAAAGAGTTGAACCTGAAATAAGTACAGAAATTCAGAACATTACTGCCTCCATCTCAAATATTAGTAACGAAACCAATGACATTAGTGCTACTTACGAAGGACTTATTAAGAGTGGAGGTAAATTACACGGAACTGCAAGTTTAAGCACTGGCGATATAAAAGAATGGCAAGTAAATGCGAATCTAACTAATTTGCCTTTGGTTAACTATTCTGAATTTTCGAGTCACTACTTAAGCAGACCAATATTAAATGGCTCATTAGATTATCAGTTTAAACTAAAAGTTAGCAATAATCATATCACAAATAACAATCGACTTACCTTCTCAAACATAGTATTCGGGGACAAACAAAAAAGTAAAACGGCATATAAAGTGCCTGTACAAACAGCCTTTAATATTCTAAAAGATAAGAGGAATACCGTTACGATAGATATCCCAATTATAGGTGATCGCAAGAATGAAAATTTTATTTTAACCGAAGAAATAAGAACGGCATTTATCCAATACCTTAAAAACGCTGGAAAAACTAAAATTAAACACGTTGGTAAATCTATTAACGAACTAACTAAGGATGCTGAGACAATAAAGCTCAATTTTGGCAAATCAAAAATTCCGTTCAAACAAGAAGTAATTTTATCAAAGGCAGCTGATAAAATAAAATCAGGTGAATTAAAAAAACTCCTATTTTATCCCATTACTAATCCCCAATTGGATAAAGAAGAATTGGCATTTCAACAAGTCAAAATACAATATCTTAAATCTAAGCAACGCTCAAAAAAAACCAACGACAATTTATTAAAGGTCAAACTAAAGTTATTGTCTGATAATAAACCCGCGCTAATAAAATACATCAACGCGCAAACAAGTTTGACCCAGAATGAAAGTATTTATTCAAAGTGTATAGATATAATTGGTGAGAATGAAACAGAAAAACTATATCAAAGATTAATAGAAGATAGAAATGCAGAACTTGTTAAACATCTTACCAATAAACTCAAGCTTAATTCAGGTGCATTCGAAATTAAAAATAACGAAGTGTCAAATGAAATACCAAGCCCAATTTATCAAATAAAAGAAATTTCATCCGGTATTGGCGTTGAATTTGAAGGTGATTTTTAACATCATATACTAATTAACAGATAGGCAGGAAGCACGCTCGCTTATAGTCACTCGTGCATTAAAGGCTTCGGGAAAAGTATATTCACTAAATTATTAAACAAAAAAAGGTTGACTATACCTAGCCAACCTCCATCTATATATCGTAAATAATTAAAGGTCGGATATATTACCGTTGCTAACTTTAATTAATTCTACATCAAATATTATTACTTCATTCGGTCCTATTGGACCAGCACCTACAGGCCCATATGCATATGGAGAAGGAATAATTATTGTTGCTTTGTCTCCTTCTGCAACTGCAGTAAAACCAATTCTCCAACCAACAATTACTTGCCCTAATAAAAACTTAATACTTTCGTCTCCAGTATCTTCAAAAACGTCTCCATTAGTAAAATAGCCTTTATACTTTACCTCAACAAGCGAATCGCTATTAGGGTAAACTTCAGAGTGTGATGAATCTGTAACAGCTACATAAATTCCTGTTTCAACAGCTTCACCTTCTGAGTTTTCTACTGCCACATTCTCTGCATCAATATCATTTTCAGCTATATAATCTTCAATTATTTTAGCGTCAATTTTTAGCTGTTCCTCTAAATCATAATCGTCCCAAGGGTTATTGGGTGTATCTTTTTTACAGCTAGTGAAAATTCCTACAGTTAGTAGTGTGAAAAATAATGGTGTTAATAATCCTCGTAATTTCATTTGTTGTTCTTTGTCTTCCGCAGAAGGTGAATATTAATTAAAGAAGATTAGAAATATTAGGTATAATAATGATGTTTGTACTTACTTTTAGTTGCGTTCGCTAGCTATTTTAGTTACTTCTTTCATTTTACTCATAACAAAGGCATGCGATTTGCGCGTGTGAGGTATGGTACAATCACTACAATCTTTAAATCCGTTTGTATACTTAAAGTTTCCACCACACTTATCTTTTAACATATACAGAGGGCAAAAGCAAAAAAGACAGTTAAAATCGTCTTCATTTTTTACTTTATGGCAAGGAAAATATTCGCACTTGCGATTTTGGGTAAACTTATAATTCTCTGACATCGTTCTTGTTTATAATATTGTACTGAATATCGTAAATAACTTTGTTGGTTATTTTAGATTAAAGAGCTGGCAAAAGTATAAAAAGTAAATTAGAAATACGATGGTATTATAGCCTTATCGAAAGCTAAGGAGTAATAATTAATACCTACAAAAGCAGCAACCTAGCTGCGTGAGGGATTGAAGCGACATCCTTTTTGACCTTTTTGGGGGCAAAAAGATATAGCGAAAAAGCCCGGCCCTTTAGGGACACGCCCAAAAAAAGAAAGAGCCTGTCTGAAAAAAGACAAGCTCCATATTTAAATCTGATTATTTAAAATTATACGGTATAATTATCGTACTTGCAAATCGTGCAATTTACTGTAGACACCGCCTTTAGCTTTTAACTCGTCATGTGTACCACGTTCTACAATCTCTCCATCATCAAAAACACAAATCATATCGGCATTACGCACAGTTGATAAACGGTGAGCAATAACCACTGAAGTTCGTGAGTTCATTAAATTTTCTAAGGCTTCTTGCACTAGCTTTTCCGATTCGGTATCTAAGGCCGATGTGGCTTCGTCGAGAATTAAAATATCGGGATTTTTAAGTACAGCACGCGCAATACTAATACGTTGGCGTTGGCCTCCCGAAAGGTTTCCTCCCCTATCGCCCACAACAGAATCGTAACCATTTTCAGTAGCCATAATAAACTCGTGGGCATTGGCTACTTTAGCGGCATTTTCAACCTGCTCTAAAGTAGCATCTTCCACGCCAAAAGCAATGTTATTAAAGAAACTATCGTTAAATAAAATGGCTTCTTGATTGACATTACCCATTAATTCGCGAACATCAAATACTTTCATATCACGAATGTCAGTGCCATCAATTTCAATGCTTCCCTCTTGTATATCGTAAAAACGAGGCATTAGATCAACAAAGGTTGTTTTACCTGAGCCCGATTGACCAACTAAGGCAACCATTTTTCCTTTAGGAATAGAAACAGATACATTTTTAAGTACCTTTTTATCCTTGTAGGCAAAGGTCACATTTTTATATTCTACGGCTGTTTCAAACCCCTTTTTATCAACGGCAGTTGCTTTATCTGTAATTTTATTTTCAGCGAGTAAAATGGTATCAATACGCTCCATGGCCGCCAAGCCTTTTTGCACGTTAAAGTACCCCGTTGAAAACTGTTTTGCAGGATTAATAATTTGATAGAACACCCCGATATAAGCAATAAAACTAGCCCCATCAAGAGTACTTCCCTCGCCATTAATTATAATGGCACCAAACCAAACTATAAATACCATTACAATGGTTCCTAAAAATTCGCTGACCGGATGCGCTAAGGCATATCTACGCTGCAGCTTATTCATTATGGTGCGGTATTGCTCTGTTTCATCGCCATACCACCTTTCCATTTTAGGCTCTGCATTAAAGGCTTTAATTATTCTTAAACCACCTAATGCTTCTTCTACTATACCTAATAAATCGCCAAGCTTAGTTCTACTTTCTTTAGATTTATGCTTTAAGGTTTTTCCGGTTTTACCAATAATCCAACCTGCAATAGGCAGCATAATAAAAACAAAAATGGTTAACTGATAACTAATGGCAAATAAAAATCCAACCGATACAATAATCATAATTGGGTTTTTAAATAACATATTTATCGAGGCCATTATTGAACCTTCAACCTCGGTAACATCGCCTGTGGCCCGTGATATTAAATCTCCTTTACGCTCATCGGAGAAATAAGCCATTGGCAAACGCATTAGCTTATTAAAAATTTGAGTACGTAAATCCTTTACTACTCCGTTTCTAATACCTACCATTTCATGATCGGCCATATACATGCTCCCCACCTTAATTAAGGTTGCCACAAGCATAAATAATCCAATAAATGGCATAACCAATACAACCCCGTATTTTAACTTCACAAGAGTAACGTAATAGTATAAATTATTGGCCAACACATCCTTTGTCATTTGCCAAGGCAACAAAACATCTACCTCTTTTGCTGTTTGAAATAACACCTCTAAAATAGGTATCATAAATAGCATAGCTATTCCTGAAAACAAGGCTGATATAATGTTGTAAAAAATACTTAAAACAAGGGCACGTTTATACGGAGGTATAAATCGCTTTAGAATCTGAATAAAATCTTTCATTAATCTATTAAGTCTGTAAAAACATCATTACGATGTACAAAAAAAGTCAGCCGCTAAAGTAGTAATAGCAAGGCTGACTTTCAAAAAAATTATACCGAAATGCTTAAACTCCTGTATAAGACTGAGGAGAGATTGAACGAAGTTCATCTTTCACTGCTTCTGATACATTTAAAGTTTCAATAAATTCAGCTATACTTTTGGCTGTAATGCCTTCATTTGTTCTTGTTAACTCTTTTAACGCTTCGTAAGGGTTTGGATATGCCTCACGACGTAAAATAGTTTGAATAGCCTCAGCAACTACTGCCCAGTTATCCTCTAAATCTTTATCTATAGCCGCTTTGTTTAATAACAATTTACCCAATCCTTTTTGTAGGGATTTAATGGCAATAACCGTGTGTGCAATAGGTACACCAATGTTACGTAATACGGTTGAATCAGTTAAATCGCGCTGTAAGCGAGATACTGGAAGTTTTGCCGATAAGTGCTCATACAAACAATTGGCAATACCTAAGTTACCTTCAGCATTTTCAAAATCGATTGGATTTACCTTATGTGGCATAGCACTTGAACCTACCTCACCTTTTTTAATCTTTTGCTTAAAGTACTCCATCATAATGTAAGTCCAATAATCGCGCGAAAGATCCAACATAATTGTATTAATACGCTTTAAGCTATCAAAAATGGCAGCTAAGTTATCGTAGTTAGAAATTTGAGTTGTATACTGCTCTCTATCTAATTTTAATACATTATTTACAAAGTTGTTTCCAAAATCAACCCAGTTAATTTCAGGATATGCAACCTTATGTGCGTTAAAGTTTCCTGTAGCACCGCCAAACTTAGCCGAACAAGGAATCCTTTTTAACAAGTTCAATTGTGTATTTAAACGCTCCACAAATACCTTCATCTCTTTACCCAAACGAGTAGGAGAAGCTGGCTGACCATGCGTTTTAGCTAACATTGAAATATCTTCCCAATCCTTAGATAAGCCATCTAATTGCTCAATTAGCTCTTCTAATAATGGGTAATACATTTCGTTAACAGCATCGCGCAACGAGTAAGGAATCGCGGTGTTATTAATATCCTGTGAAGTTAATCCGAAGTGAATAAACTCTTTATATTTATCTAATTTAAGAACGTCAAATTTCTCTTTAATGAAATACTCTACAGCCTTAACATCGTGGTTAGTTACCCCTTCAATTTCTTTGATACGCTCGGCATCTTCTAACTGAAATTTCTTGTAAATATCTCTTAAATCGTTATAAAGCGACTTATCGAAATCTGCCAGTTGTGGTAATGGCTGCTCACATAACGTAATAAAATACTCCACTTCCACTAAAACACGGTAGCGAATTAATGCATACTCTGAAAAATAAAGTGCTAAACCATCCGCCTTGCTTCTGTATCGTCCGTCTACTGGCGAAATTGCCGTCAATAACTGTATATCCATCATTAATATTTAAATTTTGAAAGTGCAAAAATAACATTTTTATATTCACACAAATTTATTTATCCATATAAAAGGTTCGCTTTTTTAATTGAGGTTACATTTTTATCCCTCGCCTTCCATATCCTCAACTATTTTTATGGCTCCCGCTACAAATTTAGGGCATCGTGTTTCAAAAACACCCGATTTACCAGCTAACTCCTTTTTCTCTGGGTCTGAAATATCATAACCTATTAGGGCTTTACAATCGCTTGAACCAAATTCCGCTTCAAATTTAGAAACCAATAACTGCGATAAATTTAAACACTTTGCCGCTTCACTATCCTTTGTATCCAGGGTATAACCGTATTTTAAACCAATTCCCATCAGGGCACCCGTAACAGCCCCACAGGTTTTTCCGTATCGTGCAATTCCTCCGCCAAAGGCAGAACATATCAATTGCATTTGTTCCGAGTTCATATTATCAGGCGCAATACCTTGCAGTGTGGCCTGCGCGCAATTACAACCGGCGTTAAAAAGTTGCACGCCCTTTTCTAAATCTGATGTTTTATTTGCCATGCTAGTGGTTTAATACCAAATGCATTATTGAATGATTGATAAGAAATTGAATTATTTAAAAATTCTACGATGCATAAAATAGAGATATAGCCTTAGCTACGTTGATATTTTATGAAGCAGTAGAAGCTTTATAGAAACAATTTATAGCAATCATTTGATGATGTTTTTGGTATAAATGTTTCCCAAAAATAAACTAAACCACAGATAAGTACAAGAAAAAGTAATATTATGGCGAACCATATCTCGCTATCTGTTTTAGCCTTTATTTTTGTGGCCATGTTTAGCTAACTTGTGCGGGTGCTTCCTGCGGTCGCAGCCACCAAGTAAGCTGCACAAAGCCACAAAAGCAAAGGGCTATCACGCCTATCGAGGTCGCGGCAAATAACACCCAGTAAAATATAAAGTATTCGAAACATAAAATGCCGTATAAAGTTATATTTGTAAAATATTACAAAAAATATAAATACCCAGGTATTTAGTATAAGACAAAAGCATAATGAAAATAATATCGTGGAATGTAAATGGCATCAGAGCCGTTGCCAAAAAGAATTTTTTTGAAGATTTTAAAAATATAGATGCCGATGTTTTTTGCCTACAAGAAACCAAAGCACAAGACGATCAAGTGGCGGAAACCCTTGCTCCGCTCGAAGGTTATCATATTTACTCAAACTCAGCAGTAAAGAAAGGCTACTCGGGTACGGCCATTATTTCAAAAACCAAGCCCCTAAACGTAACTAAAGATATGGGCATTGAAGAGCACGATACCGAAGGAAGGGTTTTATGTGCCGAGTACGAAAATTATTATGTGGTCACTGTTTATGTACCCAACTCAGGTAGTGCTTTGGCGCGCCTCCCATACCGACAAGATTGGGATAAGGCATTCTTCAACTATTTAAAAGACCTTGAAAAGACGAAGCCTGTTTTAGTTTGTGGCGATTTTAACGTAGCACACAAAGCCATTGACTTAGCTCGACCAAAACCAAACTACAACAAGTCCGCCGGTTTTATGCAAGAAGAAATTGATGGCATGGACAGGTTCACACAAGGTGGCTTAGCCGATACATTCCGCCACATCAACCCTGATAAAACAGACATGTATTCGTGGTGGAGCTACAGAGCTGGAGCTCGTGGTAAGAATGTAGGTTGGCGCATCGACTACTTTTTATCTTCAGAAAGCCTATTACCACAAATAAAAGATGCCTATATTTTAAAGGATGTAATGGGGTCGGATCATTGTCCGGTTGGGGTTGATTTATAGATATTCAACTCTAAAAAAAGATAGTTTAAGGTTAATACACAAAAACCACCCAATGATTTTAGAAAAATGACGGATGTTTTTTAAAAAATGTCCATTATTTTTTGAAAATCGTTGGGTGGTTTTTGAAAAATGATGGGCATTTCTTATTCAAAGAAACCACTATCTATTTATTCGTGGTGTACTATATAATTCTATTGGATAAGGAAAGAAGATTGAATCGGCAATTAGTTCGGTAATTAACTTCTTTCTCATCCCATTTGAGCTTTCTTCATTAGACTCCCAATATAAACGTGCATCAAAACCTGAATGAGAATATTCTGCTAAAAGACCGAGTTTTTCATTAAAAAACAATCTTAAATCTCCGTCTATTCCATCATTATCAATCAATAATGATAAAACATCATGTGATTTACCGTCTATCTTATATTCTTTTTTAAAGTCCAAAATAAAGTACTCACTATATACTAGGTTAGGGTCTGATAAATAATCGACCGTCGGTGTTTTTAATGACTCCTTTGAACACAAATACCATTTCTGATAATCAACAGTATCATTCGTTAAATCAATCGACTTATATTTTAAATCGCCATACCTGTACAATTTCAAAAGTATAACCGAATCATTTAGTGTTGAGTATGAATAATCCACATCGAATACCGGTCTTTCATTCTTTAATTTATAGGATAAATAATGAGTATAGACATTTACTTTCCCAATAACCCTGCGCTCTGATACCTGTGCACAGGAAAATAGAATAAAAAGGAGTATAAAAAGTTGAAAATATCTTTGCATGAACTAATTCAAAATTGGCCAATTTTATTAGCCATTACAACTCTGCCGACCAAAAGTACATTGGAGGGTTGCTCTCTTCAAATTTTAGTGATTTATAAAGTCCCTGAGCCTTCGGGTTATCGTGCCTTACTTCTAAGGTTATTTTGCAAAAATCGTGCTCAGCACCATAATCTTTTATGGCTTTTAAAAAGGAACGTCCATAACCCTTTCCTCTATATTTTTGATGCACCACATAATCGTGAATATTAAAAAGCTGCTTGGCTTTAAATGTTGAGAAAGCGACAAAACAATTGGCTAAGGCAACAAACTCCTTTCCATCAAAATAAAGAAAGCCTAAATAATTAGGCTGCTCTTTTAAACCCGCAATAATCTTTTCTGCTAAACCCGCTTTCATGGGTGCGCCAAGCCCCATTTCATCGAGCATATAATCGTTCATTAATTCAATAATCGCAGCTTGATGAGAAGGGGTATTTATATCTATTTTTACTAATTCCATGCTGAACTCTATTTTATATCACATTGGTATATAATATCCATTATTTCGGAAGCCACATGTGGCCTATAATGAGAGGTTTCGTAATAATTATGAATTGTCTGTGTGTATTTATTCTTTCCTGAAAAATTATAGATATTCCGTTCCCCAAAAATCTTATACAATAATTCTAATTGCTCTTTCTCCAATGGAATTTGATCATATATTGGAGAGATCACAATTTTATAATTCGTTTTATGTTTATTAAAAACCTCTTTAATATTCGTTAATAACTCTACTTCTTTATCCGTAACATTACACTTTATAGGTTCGATCAACGAAGGTTCCACAAATATCCCTTTTTCTATTAATTCTTGATAATAACCAGCAGAATCATTTTTTATTGCAACATCCTCTCCGTACCATACATCACAATTTATTGAATTAGCTTTACTTTTAGGATAATGATTATTCCTTATTAAAAAACCCATATAATCGCGATATTTACCAAATAAATAATAATCACAATATGCTATTAAGAATTTTGGAGAAAGAGATGCTCTAAAAAAAGAATAATAATATTCAACGTTTGAACTTTTTGAAACACAAGGCATCGGTATAAATAGATGCCCTTTGTTTATTTCTGTTTGAGCTAGTAATTCCCTATCTATAATAATTAGAGCATTACGTATTGTATCTCCTGCTTCAAAGATATACTGAACTTTTTTTGATATACCCCAAATACCTTCTCCAGATGCATCAAAATGGAATCCCCTAGAATTGAGGTTTAAATGTGGTTTCCATTCTTTTATTTTAAACGCATTAGAGCGCGAACTCCCAAAAATAAAAGAATCATACTTTTCTTTTTCTCTATAAAAATTGAAAGTTTTAGTAGTGATCATTTCTCTATTCAATCCTACTTTTTGTGTTGAATAATAATCTTGAAAACCATTTATCTTAAAGAAATCAATTACAAATACTACAGGTAAAACACAAGTGAGTGGAAATAGAAACAATACTAATTTAGTAATATATCTTTTCATAAGTTAAAATTGAAAATAAATGAACTGTTGTTTTTCGCCTCCAAACCATACTAATGAAAATATTATCAGATAATATAAAGCATACCTCATGACTTTAGGCCATTTAGATCCGAAGTACTCCAAAGCATGTTTATGTGTTCTTGCATTCCATTCTATTAATACAAATAGGAATAAAAGTAATATCATTTTTTTTGGTGTTACAGAAGTTCCAGAAAAATCAAAGCCATTAAATTGGAATATGCTTTTTGAAAAAATAGTAGTAATAATGTCTAAGGATTGAGTCAAATTCTCTGCTCTAAAAAATATCCAAGCAAAAACAGTCAAACCAAATGTAATAAACATTTGAAATAACTCTTTTAAATTAGGTAAGGTCTTTCCGTCCGCTACGACCCCAAGATTATTTCTATTTCTTCCACTAAGTAAAAGAGGTATAAAATAAATAGCATTTAACATTCCCCAGAATAAAAAGGTCCAATTAGCTCCGTGCCAAAAACCACTAACTAAAAATATGATAACAGTATTCCTTATAGCGAGATTACGATTAACTCTGCTACCTCCTAAAGGAATATATACATAATCACGAAACCAAGTTGATAAAGAAATGTGCCACCTACGCCAAAACTCTGCTATATCTCGAGAAAAGTATGGAAAAGCAAAGTTTTGCATTAAATTAAATCCAAAAAGACGAGAGGTTCCAATGGAAATATCTGAGTACCCTGAAAAATCACCATAGATTTGGAAGGCAAAAAATATAGCCCCTAAAAGCAATGAGCTACCATAAACATCGTCTGAATTATTAAATACAATATTTGCCAAATCGGCGCAATTATCAGCTATTACAATCTTTTTAAACAAGCCCCATAAAATTTGCCTAGTTCCATCAACAGCTTTTTTATAATCGAAAATACGTTTACTATAAAATTGTGGCAATAAATGGGTAGCTCGTTCAATGGGTCCAGCTACTAATTGAGGAAAATAACTAACAAATGCAGCAAACGCTATAAAATTGGTAGTCGGTTTAAGTTTCCTTTTATACACATCAATTGTGTAACTCAAGGTTTGGAAAGTATAAAAACTGATACCTACTGGTAAAACTATTTTAAGAGAACTCGCATTTATATTTAAACCAAATACTGAGAAAGATGCAATAAAGCTATCTAAGAAAAAATTGTAATATTTAAAGAAGGCCAAAAAACCAATATTAACGAAAATACTAACATATAATAAGTACTTTCTAGAGCTTGTTTTCTCAACATGACTCATCCTAATACCAACTATATAATCTACTATTGTGCTAAAAAATATTAAACTCAAAAAATGCCAATCCCACCATCCATAAAAGACATAACTAGCAACTACTATTAATAAATTTTGAAATTTTAAGTTACTATTTAAAAACCAATACAATAAGAATACCAGTGGTAAAAAAATGGCAAAATCTAATGAAATAAATAACATCCTAGAGAAGGTTTAAACGGAGAACAAATATATACAATTACTATAATAGAAAACAGTTCCTCCTAACCCCTCTTTCATAGGTTCGCCAAGCCCCATGCCATCGAGCATATAATCGTTCATTAATTCAATAATCGCAGCTTGATGAGAAGGGGTATTTATATCTACTTTTACTAATTCCATTGAATCCCGTGTTTTGTAAATAAAACTTGCTGCCATTGTCCGTCAATGTATTCGCTTAAATGGGTATACCCAGCTTTTAGCAACTCTTCGGCCACAAACTCAAAACCCTCAATTAGTTTTTCAGGGAAATGGGCATCGCTATTTATAGTTACTTTAATACCCATTTCGCACATGGTACTGAACCACTCAATACCCGGAAATAAAAGTCCGTTTCGTTCTAAGGACTTGGTATTTATTTCTACAATTAAATCTTTTGTAGCAATGCTTTTTAGGGTTTCAATAACTTCGTTTTTGTACCACTGATCGGTTTCATTAAAGACAACCTCGGTAGCATTGTGCATTTTTATTTTATCAAGATGCCCTACTATTTCGAAATCTTGAGTGTCAATCATTTCGCGGTTTAGTCGGTAAAACTCCTGAACCACTGCTTTTACATCGCCATTAAATATTTCGTTTAGGCCTTGCTGAAACTCTTCGAAGCTGCCATCAATAGCCCAATATTCGCCATTATTAAGTTGCTTAATAAAGTGGATGGAGCCCACAATATAATCGAGCTGAAGCGCTTTTATGTAATCGGTATTTGGGCCAATTTGCTTGGGCACGTAATCTACTTCGAGTGATCGTAGTAGTTTTATTTTACCCTCATACTTACCTTGCAGCGCAATTAATTCGGCATTGTAATTACTTAGGCTTTCTGGTTTCATGGTCCAGAAACACTCAAAAGGAACGGGAGCATGTGAAGAAACACCAAGAACAGGCATTCCGAGTTTAATTGCACTTTGTATGTAAGATTCTATTTCGCCGTGACCATCGCAATATTTGCTATGCCCATGATAATTAGTCCAACTCATAATTAGTTGTAGTTTTTCAGTTTGAACCCTAAAAATTGAACATTTTTTCAGCAAATCAAAGTATTTACAGCAAATAGACACATTAATATTAGCCCACAATGTTAATTGTAGCCACTAGCTTCGGCGCATTGGTACATAATATCTAAAAAACCAAAGCCACACATTAACCAACTTATGTAATCGAGGTAACGGATATTATCAGCATCAATTCCTATAATATCTGCTTCAAAATGCTGCACTATAACGCTCTTTATTACATTATGCAAATCTATTTCTTCCTGCTTGGCCTGTATTAGATCTTCTCTATCCTTCCCATAAATCTTTCTGGCAATGTTATGCTTTTCGGTGGGCATAAGAGTTAAGAACTCTTCTAATTCTTCTTCATATTCTTTATCGGTTTGTTGTCGGGGTATTTTCCAGTCTGATTTTACTTCTTCACCAAAGTCTTCCTTTTCAATTGCATCTATCACATATTCGAAAGCCAATAGCGCATTATCATTAGCTTCCTTCTCAAGAAATTGTACTCGTTCGGTATTATTATTTATAAAGGGGTATTTTGTTAGTGTGTATGTTGATAGGGCTTGCGACAAATCTTTAGCAAAAGCATCACGCATTTTTACATATTCCTTATAATCGGCTGTGACTTTACTAATGTTCTCTAAAAACTCACTTAATGAATCATCCATAAAATAGTTGGTTAAATGATAGACTAACAAATATATAAAATTAGCAACACTGATAAAAACCATAATTATGCTCTTAAGTAATTACTCAGGAACATTATATGCACCGCGCCCCTGATAGGAGTGACAGCCTTTTGCAGTACTTTGTTTAGGGCGCTTTGTTGATGCGTTGCGACCATAGGAGCACACGCACCAACTAAGCAAACTTAACAAAGGTGCAGAAGCTATAACGGATAGCAGGTTAAGGCACCCACATTATATATAAACTCACTTAGTATAAAAGAAAGACTTAGTTTAGTATAAGTTAAATACATTAACTAAATTTGCGCCCGCTTAAAACAGATTCAAAATGGGATTACAAGAAGAGATATCACGCAGACGGACATTTGCTATTATTAGTCACCCCGATGCAGGTAAAACAACACTTACCGAAAAATTATTGTTATTTGGTGGTGCTATTCACGTGGCAGGAGCTGTTAAATCGAATAAGATTAAGAAGACTGCTACTTCGGATTTTATGGAAATTGAGAAGCAAAGAGGTATCTCGGTGGCTACTTCGGTAATGGGCTTTGAATATGGTGGGCACAAGGTAAACATTTTGGATACTCCGGGTCACCAGGATTTTGCTGAGGATACCTTTCGTACTTTAACAGCGGTTGATAGTGTAATTATTGTGGTGGATGCCGCTAAGGGGGTTGAGGCACAAACGCGTAAGTTAATGGAGGTGTGTAGAATGCGAAATACGCCTGTGATTGTTTTTATTAACAAAATGGACCGCCCAAGTAAGCACCCATTCGACTTATTGGAAGAGGTTGAGGAGGAATTGAAGATTAACGTTCGCCCATTAAGCTGGCCTATTGGAAACGGACCAAGCTTTCAGGGGGTATATAATATATTTGAACAGAACCTTAACTTGTTTGAGGCGAGTAAACAAACACTTGGCGAAAGCATTAGCTTTGCTGATATTAATAGCTCGGAACTTGAAGGCTACATTGGCGATGATGCTTCGGCAGTATTGCGCGAAGAGCATGAGTTTGTTGAGGGTGTTTACCCTGAGTTTGAAGTGGAAGATTACCTTGCGGGTAACTTGGCTCCGGTTTTATTTGGTAGTGCTTTAAATAACTTTGGTGTAAACGAGTTATTGGACTGCTTTTTAAAGATTGCGCCAAAACCACAAGCTTCGAACACTGATTTAAGAGAGGTAAAACCTGAGGAAGATAAATTCAGTGGTTTTGTATTTAAGATTCATGCCAACATGGATCCGAACCACCGTAACCGTATTGCCTTTGTGAAAATATGCTCGGGTAAATTTGAGCGTAACAAAAACTACTTGCACGTACGCCAAGGTAAAAACTTTAAATTCTCCTCTCCTACTGCTTTTATGGCTGAGAAGAAATCGATTATTGATGAAGCTTTCCCTGGTGATATTGTTGGTTTGCCAGACTCAGGTAACTTTATTATTGGTGATACGCTAACCAGTGGCGAAAAGATGAGCTTTAAAGGCTTGCCTAGCTTCTCGCCAGAGTTGTTTAGATACATTGAGAACGATGATCCGATGAAATCGAAGCAATTGGCTAAGGGTATTGATCAGCTGATGGACGAAGGTGTGGCGCAGTTATTTACTAGCTCCTTTAACGGACGTAAGGTAATTGGTACTGTTGGTGCACTTCAGTTTGAGGTTATAGAGCACCGCTTGGCGCATGAGTACAATGCCAAATGTAGATATGAGCCTATTAACTTACATAAAGCGTGTTGGATTAGATCGGAAAACGCAGCACAATTGGCTGACTTTAAGAAAAGAAAGCACCAATATATGGCAAAAGACAAGCAAGGTAGAGATGTGTTTTTAGCAGACTCATCGTACATGCTTCAGTTGGCACAACAAAACTTCGAAGATATTGAATTCCACTTTACTAGTGAGTTTTAATATTTATACAAGATAAAAGTAAAAGAATACCCTAAGTTGATTGTTATAATTGGCTTAGGGTTTTTTGTGATGTATTTTTACCCTGCTGGTCAAAATTGATATACATCTTATCTTTTTTTTTGTAATTTAATAAGTTCAAATAGGACACTAAAAACACAATACGGTTTACCTAAATGCTTTAGGTTTAAAAAATAAATTACGTATTGATTTTAGAAATTATAAAATACGAGATATGAAGAATAGTTTAAAACAAGGAATGAGTTTATCGTTAAAAAAAATGATAACTGATGACCTTATCGCTTCAAACCAAAACTTAGGAGACAGTCTTTTTGCATCTACCCCTTCGTTATTGTTATTGATGGAGCAAACTTGTAATATCCTTTTAAATAAGCACCTACCTAAAGAACATACAACTATTACTGCTGAAATCAATATTAGGCATACAAAACCGATTTATATTGACGAAACGGTTACTACATCGGTACATCTAAAGTACATTGATGATGAGAAGCTATTTTTTGATTTTGTGTTATTGGATGATGAAAATGACGTGATTGCCATTGGTGCACACGAGAGAATTATAGTTAATAAAAACAACCTTATTGCAGCACCAAGTGCATCTAAAGTTTAATTACCTCAAGGTCTTCATTCTCGCTGAGCTGCCTTTTTATTATAATTTTAGCATCGTAATTATCCTCTTGATAAACCAATTGATCAATTAAAATATTAGTATCTGTTACAGAAGTATCACTAGCTACAAAACCATAACCTAGGTATTTTCCTTTTTCGATAAGTACAAAACTACTTTCCTCAGAAGTTCGGCCAATATCTTTTATAATCATAGAACTATTTCCAAACGATATACGCTTGATGAAAGCTTCTGCTCTTAGGTTATACTCTGAACTGGCTTCCTCACCCACACAGGCACCTTTGCACAATTTAATTTGATATTGAAAACAGGCACTTACAGAGTCTGATAATCCGCTTAACTTCTGACACAAATTAAACTCCTCAGCATAATTCATCATATATTCCTTAGCCGCCTTTTGTGAATCGAAACTAATTAGGGGCGTTAAACGGCCATCATTTTTAGCAATATTAAAGCGAATGTAACCTTTTCTATCTTTAAAGGAGAAAATACCATAAAACACCTTATTCCGACGCTGTGCTTTATTATAAACTGGCTTATTCTTTTTAATTTCTGCCGACTCTTTTAACAATGCTACTAATTCGCTCCCAGTAATGGCATATTCCACTCTACTAATTTGACTCTTCATCTTAATAGCCTTCTGAGTCTTTACATTACCAATGTGGTTAAATACTCTTTTGCGGATATCGGTACTTTTACCAATGTAAATTAATTCATCCGATTCATTATAGAAGTAGTAAACGCCAGTGCTATGAGGTAACTCTTTAACCTTATTAATATCTAAATTAGGATGCAAATCGGCTAAGGATACATATCCATTATCTGCCGGGATAATAATACCACTGTTCTTAGATAATAATATCTCGAACAAGCTCACAGTTGCCATGGCATCGCCAGCTGCCCTATGCCTTCCGTTTATGCCAATTCCGTAGTAATCACATATTTTACCCAAACTATACGACTTATGTCCAGGTATTAGCTTCCTGCTCAACTTAACTGTACAAAGAGTTTCTCGCTCATATTGAAATCCCAAAGCTTCAAACTCAGCTTGAATAAATCCATAATCAAAGCTAGAGTTGTGTGCCACAAAAATGCAATCTTTAGTAACCTCAACCACCTTACGGGCAATTTCGTAAAACTTTGGGGCATCTTTCACCATATCATTTGTGATACCTGTAAGCTGAGTGATAAAAGGAGGAATATACTGCTCGGGATTAACTAAGGATACAAATTCATCTACAATTTCCTTTCCATCGTGAACGTAAATAGCAATCTCTGTGATCTTTCCAAGAGTGGCTTTATTCCCCGTGGTTTCTATATCTATAATGGCATAGCGCATGTTTGCAATATTAGTTAAATATTTAGCAACAAAAAAAGTGAACGCGTATATGTTTGTTAGAAAATATTTTACGAAGTAATACGAGCACCATAAGCCTAAAAGCCGCCTTAATACTTGCTTAGAATACTATTAATGCCTATTTTTGTTATGTAGTTATTGACAAATGCACACCGCATCAATTTATTTAGATTGTTAAACTCAACGCTACAATAGAACCGAGTAAAGTTGCATGGTTTAAAGGCGGGCCTCGCCTTCGGGTTATCATTTATGGTACGGAGGATTACTGCGAATTAAGGCACACTCAAATCCTGTTTACAGGAGTTTAAATAATCCGGTTGATGCGGCTCTTATAAAAAAAGGTTACTGTTTTCAGTAACCTTTTTTCTTTACATATCTTTTACAAGGATATTTGATTTATGACTGATCAAAGTCTTATTAAAATCGTTAACCACCCCTTCGAAGTTTATTAGTTCCTCTGTTTTCTCGTAATACACATCTGAAATACCTGCGTTTTCCATTTTATCAATTACATCGTAAGTAGTTAATGTATTAATATCAACTGCAGGAATAAAACCAGTGTCTCCGTCATTCAAATTAACTTCAACAATTACCTCTGCTTTTATAAGAGCCATTATAACCTCATTTAAGAGCCTTATGGGAATTTTTAGATCCACTGACATATGCAAACTATCATTGGGCTTCATTCCCTCCTTAAAACGCTTCACAACATTATAAGTAACAATAAGTGCAACCACTTTTTTATAACGATTGCTAAGATTCTTAGTATCGGCTTCAAACTCATAACTGTTAACATTTTGCACAGCAAACGCTATTTCAGCTCCAAATAAAACAATGAGCCAACTCGATTGTAACCATATTAAAAATAAAGGTAAGGCTGCAAAACTACCATAAATAGAATTATAGCGAGAAACACCTACTTGAAAATGAAAATAGTAATACTGCAACAACTGAAATAATATACCTGCCACAATACCTCCAACTGCTGCTGAAAGTATAGTAACCTTTGTATTAGGCATAATATAGAACAATAGCGTAAATACAACACTTGTTAATGAAAATGGCAATAATAAATTTATGGCTTCAGCAAAACCATTGTTATTAAACAATTCTATTTCGCCGAATTTATTGGCGACAAAAACTAACATACTACTCGTTGAAACTAAAAACAATAAGCCTACAACAAGTATAGCAAGGTAATCTGTGAATTTACGTGCAAAACTTCTTGCGCGTGTCACCTCCCAAATTTCATTAAAACTTTGCTCAATATTACCCAACACTTTCATCACAGACCAAAACAGGAGCACCAAACCAACTCCAACAATAATACCTTCATTAGTATGGCTAACGTAGTTTTTTGCCATCTTAAGTACATAATCCAGTACCTCTCGCTGAGTAGAAAGATGTTTAATCAATTCCCTTTCAACAACATTATCCAATCCGAATCCTGTTGCAATTCCAAGAATTAAGGCAAGTAGTGGTACTACTGATAAAAGTGAGTAAAAAGTGAGTGCAGAAGCTTTTTGCTGACAGCGGTCGTAGATGAATCCCTTAACAGCCAGATATATGATACGTACCGTGTTAATAATTAATACATGAGGCTTAGAGAGTTCAAACTTTTGCACTCTCCAAATATCTTCTGTAAAATACTTTACGGCTCTTTGTATATAATCATTCATGGATATAGTTTAAAAGAAAATAGCAAGTCGATAAGCCGGGTTCTGTCATTCACAAAGGAATGTGTCTATCATTTGTCTAAGCTTATAATTACTCATAAGCTTCAGCAACCTACCCCTTACGACTATAAATATCAAAGCGAGTAGCCCTGTATCCCGAAGGAAATCGTAATATATTTGGTCTTGCAATCCATCAGTTGTACGGCTATTCATGTTGCCACAAACACCGGTGAGCTCTTACCTCACCTTTTCACCCTTACCTTACCCGAAAGCAAGGCGGTTATTCTCTGTTACATTACTATACTCTCACAAGTATCTTCCCGTTAGGAAGCATGGTACTCTTTATTGCCCGGACTTTCCTCCCCACATAGTGCGGCGATAGACTGACTTGCTATTTCTGCAAAGATAGTTCTTTAAGTAGAATATCAAGCATTATTCAATTTGAAATGGCAAATAAGGATCCAAGGCAGTGATATAGGCATCTTTATAACCCTTCTTTTTTAATTCGGCAAGCAATACCTCAGCTGCTTCATGTTTTAAGCTTCCAACAGTGTATCTATAGACCCTATCTTTCATATAGAACTCCATTACATTATCTACACCATCAAAGTGGCTTAAATAGACTGGAAAACGAAAGGCACTTAATTGAACCGTATAATCGGCATTGGGATCAAATCGATTTTTTACAGAACCGTCTAAAATATAATCCGCACAATTTACAACAAAAGACTGTACATATCCCAACTCTTTGTAATGGTCTACCATTGCTTTGGCCCCATTGTAGGTAGCAAAACTCTCAACTGTATACCTCACATATCCATCAGAACAAGTAAACTCACGAGCATTTTCAATATTGTTAAAGAATCCAGGTTCGTTTGCAGGTAACTTTAAAGCTATAATTTGAACTGCAAAATCATCTGAAGTTGGTAGGTGGCTTACACTCACAATCTTTTTTGAAGTTCTAAGGTGTTCCAATTTATCCGCATTAGCAGTAAAAAAAGTAAATCCTAAGAACCAAGAGAATATTGTTAAGAATAATATATTAGCTTTCATCTGTTATATTTATTTGTTTTTGACAATTGAAACGTCAAGTAATTTAATCCTAATCATCACTATAAGTGAATATTAAACTTACTTATTTGTATTATCAATATTAGTTACTTATTCACTTTCCAAACAATTACTTCTACTCTTCTATTCTTTTGATGCTCACTTTCATCACATACAACACCTCTTTTGCACTCATTTACTAAATAGCGCTCACCATAACCACGAGGAATCATACTATCATCATTCACACCTTTATCCACAAGCATACCTTCAACCTTCTCTCCCATCGATTGTGAGTTTAAAAGGTTATCTAACTTGCTACCTTTAGCATCAGTGTGTGTATTTAATTTTACTACAATATTTGGGTTTGCATTTAAATAAGCTGCTAAACGACCTAATACCTTTTCACTATCTGCAGTAAGCTCACCGTTTTTATAGTAAAGAACCATTTCACTTAAATCATCTAAAACAACATCGTTAAATACAGGAGTTAAAGTAACACCATTTTTAGATAAGTCTTCTAGCTCCATAATATTTACTATCATTCGTTTTGAAACGTAATCCCCATCCTTTGAGAAAACTACTTCGAACTCCTGACCTTCTTTTCTATAAGCATCTGGTATCGTAAGAGCAAGTTTACCTTCTGAGTTTGAAATACCTGTGGCTACAACCTGGCCAGTAATATCATCGACGATCTCACACTGAATACCAGCAATAGGCACATTACCCATGCTTGACTTTATTGTTGGATTAAAACTCGCTGGTAATGTATTTTCTTTAATAACAGGTGCTACTACTACAGGAACTACAACTTCTACTTTTTCTTCAGGTAGTTCTTCTAATACAATTTCTTCGCCTACTTTAGGCTCATCAGATTCTTCCTGACCTATGAAATTAACATAAAAGATCGCATCCTTATCACCATTTCCAGTCCTGTTACTTGATAGAAACCCTTTGTTCTTATTTTGTGGATTTTGGACATAACCGAAATCATCACGCTCCGAGTTGAACGGCTTTAACATATTCGCTACATTCTTCCAAGCACCTTCATCATATTCTGCTTTATACAAATCCAAGCCTCCAAAACCTAATCGGCCATCCGAAGAAAAATATAAAGTATAATCTTTAGCTATAAATGGAAAAACTTCATCACCAAATGTATTGATTTCTGGACCTAGGTTGATTACCTTACCGTAACTGCCGCCTCGCAGACGTTCCACTTTATAGAGGTCTTTCCCTCCATAGCCGCCTTTTTTATTTGAGGTAAAATAGATGAATTTATTATCAGGAGATACCGCCGGGTGAGCGCAATCATAATCATCAGAATTAAATGGTAATTCTAACTCGTTACCCCAATCTTTACCATCATACTCTACCCTAAATATTTTTAGTTTACTTTGTCCTCCTTTTACTCGCACACTGCGTGTATAGTACATTGTGTTATAATCAGTGGTAAAACTAATTGCTCCAATATGATAGTCAAAATTCAGACTCTTAGAGAATAAACTTCCTTTCTGAATTTCGTAATCAACCAATTCTGAAAAGTATAAATTCAAAAAGGCCTTTCCTTGTTTATCAATCTTCTTTGTGTTTCCATCAGACGAAGAAGATGAGTAAACAACACCTGACTTATAAAACTGAATACCAAATGACTGACCAAAAGTAAAAATACTACTCGGGTTAACACGGTAATCTTCATCAAATTCGTTATTAGCTAAGGCCCATTTACATGATTCAATAAGCTCATTAACTTTCATAGCATTAGCACCTTCTTTCTTGGCTAACTCATACCATTCAATTGCCATGTCGTAAGCAGCAAATCGATGTGCTACCATAGCATAAGTTAAAACATCATCACCGGAAAGATCATCTTGCACACTTGCGAAATATTCAAAAGCATTTTGTATATCATTTAATTGATAATAACAATTGGCTATTTTTTTCTTGGTGTTAGAATCGAGTTCTTCTCCCTCGGTTCTTGCGTAATTATATGAAACTAGAGCATGATAATACTCTCCTTTTTTATAATATCCATCTCCTTTCTTTACAGATTTACTTTGGGCAACTGTGCCTTGCAAACATGTAAAAAGAATTACTGAAAAAATTAAATACTTAGTAATATGTTTCATATTAGATGTAAGATCAAAAGTGGTTCCCATGTTAACTATTTAACAAAAGTTACAAACATTTTTTAAAATTGCTATTTTTTATGCTATTGTTTTTCCAAACCTTTTATTTTTTATCAGATAAACTATTAAAAGTATCTGATAGACCTCATTCCAGGGCGCTTATTAAAACTAAAATCGAATTGCAAACCAATCTCATGCGAACCATATTGTGAGAATTGATTTAAAGAATTTAGTGCATAATCAAATGAATACCTTAGCGTAAATTGTCGATTCAAAATAAATTCAGAAAGGAAAACAATATTAGAAGTAGATCGGTAAGACATACCAACCCATATGGTTTCAGCTAGCAATACATTACACGACACATCAAATTGCAAAGGCGCACCATATACCTCTCGAAATAGAAGTGTTGGCTTTACTTTTACAGGTTCCCAATCAAAAACATAACCCCCATATAAAAACATGGCCATATTCTGAAAGTCGAATTTATTCTTAAATTCATTAGTGTTCTCATCAAAACTTTGCGATAACATTTTTGGAATGGAGAAGCCTACAAAATAATCAGTAGCGTAATAATAGGCACCAAAACCAGTATTAAAACCTACAGTAGAAGTTCTTCCCTGAAATACAGGATCATTCCAATCTCCCGTAATAGCCTTAGTTCCATCAAAAATAAAAGATGTAACACCAGCTTGTAATCCTAATGAAACCCAACGTTTACCTCTATTATCAAGCTCTATTTTATAAGATGCAGCAACCATCGCATCAAAGGTATTACTAAAACCAATAGCGTCGTTTTGAAGAACTACACCCAAACCAATATTGGTATCTTCAACAGGACCATGGACATTAATAGCTTGATTCATTGGAGCACCTTCCATACTTATCCATTGACTACGGTGCGTCATTAAACCACTAATGACATCACGAGTACCATTATAAGCCGGATTTAACAATCCCTGATTAGCTATATAATGATTGTACTGCTGGTATCCCTGACTTAAAAGGGAACTAGGCAAAAGGCACACTAAAAGAATTATAAATACTATATTTTTCATACTCTTAATTTCAATTGTTAGGTAGTGTTAACGTCTTAATTCAATGTAACCATTATACTTTTTAGTATCGGGTTCTCCATCAATCACAACCTTAACAGTAAAGATATAGAAGTAGGTACCGTTAGGACAATCCTGACCTATTGAAACCATATTCGAATGTGTTGATTTACCATCCCACCATTTCTCATCTTGGCCATAGTAAGTCTCTTTCGAACGATACACGAGAGATCCCCATCTATTATAAACCTCAAGAGTAGAAACCTCGGGAGCGTCTTTATCATCATTAATACCCTGAATAACGAACACATCATTAAAATCATCACCATTAGGTGAGAATGCATTAGGTATTAAGAATGGCATATCCTCACCAATATCTTTATTACCTACATTCACATAAACTGTTGCAGTATCAATTCGCCCTGCTACAGAGATATTTCGTATCGTATAATGTACTTCGTCTAAACCATAGAAAGTAGGTAACTTTTCGAAGGTTAAAGTACCGTCAATGTTACTTATATCATAATTACCTATTAGTCTCTTTAACTTCTCACCATCAGGAATAGTAACCCAAGTAGTATCTTCCTCTTCTACTGTGAAATCAAGCAGTGAATAACGAATATTACTTTCTTCAGCAGTAACAACATCAAGTTCAAAAGGTATATCTACTTTACTATCGAGTGTGTCGTTAAGTCCAACAAAGGCATAACCTGCTAACTGACCATTTGTAAGGTTAATAGTATCACTAACAGCAACAATATCAGTATATGGTATTGGTCCATAATCAATTCCTCCACCTTCGCCTATAATACCACTACATTCGCTTACCGGGTCATATGCCAGTATTGTATACTTCCCTTCTTCTCCAACAGCTCCAAAACAAACTTTACCATCTGCATCTCTATCATAATCTCGAGTAACCTCGACACCGTTTCTGTATAGTATATAAATAATATCAGGCTGTGAATTTTCAATACATATGTCATCCTCAACAGTACAGTCGGTATCTTTACCTCCACATGTTAGGTCATATAATGTTTCTGGTGCTTCATTTACATCAGCGGGAACACCGCCATTCATAACTGTATAACAAGCACCCTCTTTGTCTGTATCTATAACACTTTCTCGAGTTGCGGTCACTAGGTATGTGCCTTCTTCATAAACACCCATACTCATATTACCAGTTGCTGTTCCTTCGAATTCATTTATAACTTCGTTTAATGAATTTCTAACCTGATAATAAACGCCTAATTCGGTTTCTTCAATTAACAACTCTTCATTACTACAGAAGCTCGTATTTTCAAGATTATAATTAAGTGGATTACTATATTCTATTACGGTAATGTCACCATTCATATTTGAAGTACAGCCATAATTATTTCTGGCAACTACACTGTAGATCCCTTCTTCATGGACCGCAATTTCAATAGGGACCTGAGTTATATCTAAATCTTCCTTATATACTTTGGGAGCACTATGATTTATCTGATAGAATAAATAATAATCTGTATTTGATTCGAAATCACTTAAGCCTATCATAGCTCCAACATTAACTAAATCACAAGTAATACCGCTACCGGATAGTGAATGCGCAATAGGCAATGCATTTACTGTTGATAAGATTGGGTTCAACATTCGATTCATACAACCTCCGCGTTCACCAACAACAAAATACTCACCATCACCCCTTGCAAAAAATGAATCAAATACTAATATCCCATTATCATCAGATGTACCTACATTAGTAAGTGGTATTTCTGAATTATCATAGTAACTTTTAAACCATAGAGTATAGACTACATCATTCTCATAGCTTGTTAGCGTGAAGTCCTCTAACAATTCGCCTGAACATATTTCACCTTGTCCTGTAAAGGTTTGTTTCACAATTGCTCCAGATTTCTCAATACGCACTACATTACTTATATCTGATCCGCAGCCTTTTGCATTTATAGCAATCACGTAATAATCTCGACCAGAATCAGAGATTGGATCAAACTTCATCTCAGAACCGTCACCTACTAATTCGTAACCCGAAAGGTCGATATAAGTACCCGGATTACTAGGATCTTCGTAAACAACTTTGTAAGTAATACCCAATTCTGTTTTATCAACCACAATAACATCACCAATACATGGGTCTGCATTATTTTCTAGGCTAATGACAACTGCGGTTGGTAAGGTTTCTTCTGTTATAGGACCAGCTAACATCAAAATACCTGAACAGCCATATGCTTCATCTCCATTACGTGCTTCAACCCAGTATTTACCAGTACTATTAACAGGTAGTTGTAAATCAATATTGCTCATGGCTTTAAACCATTCTCCCACATAACCATTGTCTGAGACTGCACGATAACTTACTCCAATCTCAGGACTTTGTACTGTTAGATATGTTACATCACCTGTACAGAAATAATCTTGATCTACAACAATTGTTCGGTCTTTTGGCTGTGGTATTTCAGTAACCATAATGTCATTCGCCATATCGGTAGTACAAGAAATATCTTTAATATTAGCCACTACAGAATAAACTCCATCATCAGTAAATGGGCCATCAAAGTATAATGGTGTGCCACTTAGAGCAGAACCAACTTTTATATTTACTGAAAAACCATCTCTAAATAATTCATATTCTACATCTTCCTCTTGATTATCCACATATAGGTTTATACCCGAAGAAGCATAACAATAATCACCCACAGTTTGATCCAAAGGATTATCAGACCTTAAGTTATAGGACATTGGTGCATCGATTTCTTTTACGGTAATTGTATTATTCATTATAAGAATACAACCAGCACTTTCCGCTTGTACAAAGTAATCACCATCATCACTAATTAAACCGAAACTGATAGGAGTTCCATCACCAGAAACATCTTCATTGGTATCTATACCATCTTTATAAAGTTTATAAATAGCACCCACTTCCGAGTTAGACAATCCTAATTCTACACCTCCTGTACCTGCACAGTACGAACCATTTGTTGGATCAGTAGCTCCTACTACAATTAAGTCGTAAATATTACCAGCTACATCAACTGTATAACTACCATTCATCAATGCACTACACCCACTGATATCGTTTACCGCAGTAATTTCGTAGGTACCAATATAAAGGTTACCAAGGAAATCAATGGTACTACCTGTTCCTTCCTCACTTGCGACTATAGTATTATTCACAATTAGGTGATAGGTTACATTCAATTCGGAACCGGATAAGTTAATATCATAACCACTAGGATTATTACAATCTGTGACAGTTCCTGTTGGGGTTAGGTCATACTCCTGAGGTAGAGAATTTTCTGTAATATTCTTTCTATTATTCATTTCCACACGAGCTACAGGGTGGGAAGCGTAATAGGCCTCAACCATATACTCACCAGCTGTTACGTTATCCCAAGCAACAAGATTGTACCCAGTATATGTGATAGGGCTTCCTATTATTGTGGAAGTATTAACATCAATCAATTCATAAGTAACCCCTCGTTGTGGTGTATTTATAAAGACACTTACACCAGCTTCACCTGCACAGTATTGATCGGCAGTGCTTAATACAGCAACAATGTTTATAGCATCGAGTACATCGATGACTAATGATGTTGATGACATACATGAATTACCATCATATACCTGAACTAATACTTGGTCGCCATCATTTAAACTCGAAGTTTTGTATGTATCGATAGTGCTTCTTGCTTGTTCTTCACTTCCGTTCACGAAAAATGCATATTCTGTACCACCAGTTGCAGTAAAGGTAACCTCTGTTCCACTTACAATAGGACCTGAAGGATCTGCTGTTAAACCAGCAGTTGGTAAATTATTTACCGTAAGCACGATAGAACTGCTTTCAGCTTCACAAGTTCCATTGCTACCCAATACTTTCACTTCATCGTTATTAATTAAGGTACTTGTTACATAAGTATCTTGAGAAGATGGACCTTGTACAACGCTACCATTAACATAGAAAGTATAAGCTGATGCACCACTGGCAGTAAAGAATACTTCATCACCATCACAAATTATTGTGTTATCAGCTATTAGTCCAACAGCTGGCGCTGCATCTATTTGTACAGTTATACCAGCAGGAGTTGCAGAACATCCGTTGGAATCTTCGACAAATACAGTTACTTCATCTCCATCAAGTAACGCATTTGCCACATAAGTATCTAAGGCAGACGGACCTTGCACATTAGTGCCATTTACATAAAAGGTATAATTCATACCCCCAGTTGCAGTAAATGTAATGTTAGTACCAGCACAAACACTTCCGGTAGCATCCGATGTTAAGTCAGTACTTGGTGGAGTAAAGAACTCTACGGTAATTCTATTACTCATTTCATTAACACAAGTTCCGTTATTACCTACTACATAATACTCACCTGAGTCATATGTATTTAACGCTGTAAAACTTAAAGCTCCACCTACACTGGTAATAGTTTCTATAGTTTTATCTGGTATAGTTCCACTTGGATCAGTATAACGAAGTATATAATCAACTGATGCTTCTGAATCAGTAAGACCAATATTTAATGGTAAGCTTGCATCACAAATATTACCATTACCCGTAACTGTTTGCTTAGCAATGGCACCTGGGTTATTAATATTTATGGCCGTGCTTAATTCTGATTCACAACTATTTAGATTAATCCCTTTAACGTAATAATCTCTACCTGAATCACTAATTGGCTCAAAAGATTGATCATTACCATCACCTACAAAACTATATCCAGGTAATTGAACGAAATTGCCGCTACCATCATCGTATACAACGACATAAGTTATATCTAATTCGGATAATATTACTGTAATAATATCACCATCACAAGGATCAGGAGCTGTAGCAGATGTTACATTAGGTTTAGCTACTTGTGCTTCTTCGGTAAAAATATATGGTCCTCCACTCATTACAACTTCTGAACAAGTGATACCATTTTCCACTTTTCGAGCCTCTACATTATAGTCACCAGCTTCTGAGATGATAAAAGTAATATCACTAAGTGATGATTCCCAGTTACTTCTTGATGTTCCATCAGTTTTCACCACACTATATTCTACATTTAATTCTGGACTCTGAATCATTAACTCAGTTGAACCTCCGTAACAGAAATAATCGTGATTTATCAGAGGAGTATTATCAAGTGGGGCATCTATTAATTGCAGCTGAATTGTATTTAACATATTAGAACCACAACCTAAGTCATTTATAGAAGCACTAACACTATACTCTCCAATTATTGAAACAGCACCTGTGAAATCGAGCTTACCTCCACCAACAGGTCCTACTTGAGTGTCTATCAAGGTAGTAGCATCTAAGAACAACTCATAAATAACTCCTTCTTCGCAATTATCTAAAGATAAAACTAAGCCGGAAGAACCATGACAGAAGAATCCTGAACTAGGGTTAGTATTATCTGTAATTAACGCATATTGCTGAGGTTGAACTACTTCAATAACATCAACCGCTCCGTTCATAGGCAAGCTACATCCATTAAGGGAAACGACTCGCGCTGTATAAGTTCCTGGTAAACTGATTACACCAAAACTAATTGGGCCGTTAGCTCCCGTCACTGTAGCCACAGGTATAAGATCACCTGCACGGTACAATATATAAGTCAAATCTGAATTACCAGAATTTGATAAAGATAAAGTTACACCAGCATCACCTTTACAAAATCTACCATCTAAAGGATTAGATGGATCTGCTGGTGATTCAACAAATAAGTCATAAGCTGTAAGCGAACCATCGCTTTCGATTTCAAATTGTCCGTTCATTAAAGACGAACACGAAGAGACAATATCTTCAGCAACAATTGTATAGACTCCAGGTACATTTTTTCCTTCAAATGTTAAGATACCTGTTGTTCCTATTTTTATTTCATCAACCACACCATCTCGTAATAAAGAATACTGGATAGTCAAATCTGAATTGGACAATGTAATATCATGGGAAGTACAACCTGTTACTTTTCCTGTTGGAGATAGGTCATATATTGTTGGTAACTGGTACTTAGTAATCGTCACCGTATTTCTCATCGCAACTCTAGTTGCCGGAATTCCACCATAAAAAGCTTCTACCCTATAAGTACCTTCTAGAATACTATTCCATTCAACTGAAATTACTCCATCATTTTCAATTGATGCACCAGCGGAAGTTCCTGTTAGATCGTCAATTAATTCATAAGTAATATTTAATTGTGGATCATCTACATAAACACTAACTCCACTTTCTCCCTCACAATAACTATTGCTTCTTGCAATAACATCTTTAAGAATAATTCCATCAAGAACTTGAACAATAATTTGTTCTGTATTTGAACACCCATTTGCATCAGTTACTTTTACACTCACAACATCGCCATCTACGAGAGTAGAATTTTTATAGGTATCTAATGCAGATGGTCCTTGTACTAAGATGCTATTTACAAAGTACTCGTATGTAACTCCGCCTGTTGCTGTAAAAGTAACTTCCGTACCCGATACAATGGCACCAAGAGGTGAAGCTGTTAATATAACTGTAGGTAAAGCATTTACAACAATAGTTTCGGTAGCACTAGTTCCATTACATGTACCGTCTGTACCCACTACATAAATTTCATCTCCATCAAGCGGGTTAGATAACTCATAGATATCCAATGCACTAGGGCCTTGAACAGATAATCCATTAACGAAGAACTCATATTGACTAGCTCCAGTTGCTTTAAAGTTAAGCGATTCTCCTTGGCATATTTGAGGACCACTTGGACTAATTGTCACTGTAGGCAAATCTGAGACAAGCATTGTAATACCTGGATGAGTATCTTCACAACCATTGGCATCAATAACTTTAACACTTACTACGTCACCATCTTCTAACAAATCAGACTTATAAGTATCTAATGGTGAAGGACCTTGATCTGACCCACCATTAATGAAGAACTCATAACTATTTCCACCTGTTGCTGTAAAAATAACTTCATCCCCTTTACAAATAGCATTTCCTTTATCTGAAGTAAGACTAGCAGTAGTCTCATTAACAATAACAGCAATTGCTCTGATTGATTCACAACCAATAGCATCTTCACCAACTACTGAAACAACTTGGCCATTTGTTAATGTTGAACTGATATAGGTATTAAGAGCTGATGGTCCTTGTACGTTTGAGCCATCTACAAAAAACTCGTAAGTAGTTGCTCCTCCGGCAGTAAATGTAACTGTAGTTCCAGAACAAAACTCATCATTTGCCTGATCACTAACTAACACAACTGGTGGTAAAGGATTAACAGTAGTTGTAATTATATTACTTATTCCTTCACAACCTAGCAATGTACCAACAGCATAAACTTTATCACCATCATTAAGGTTTGTGGTAACATAAGTATTTGTTGCACTCGGACCTTGTACAAGAACATTATTATAATAGAATGTATATGAATCAGCTCCTGTTGCAGTAAAAGTAACTTCTGTTCCAAGACAAATAGCAGGTGCAGTAGAAGTTAGTATAACTGTAGGTTCAGGAGTTACAGTCATTGTCAATCCAGAATGTATATCTTCACACCCATTTGCATCAATAACTTTAACACTAACTACATCACCATCTGCGAGACTGTTAGTAGAATATGTATCAAGTGCGGAAGGCCCCATAACAGATGTTGTTCCAACAAAAAACTCATAGCTAACTCCACCTGTTGCTGTAAAAGTGACGGACTCATTTTCACATATAGCTACTCCTGGATTCGCACTTAGACCAGCAGTCGCAGTATTTACTTTTACTGTAATAGAGTTTTCACCTTCGCAGCCATTCCCATCTATACCTACAACCTTAACTACTTGACCATCAATTAAGGTATTCGTAGTAAAGGTGTTAGTCGCAGAAGGAGTGCCTTGTGATATGTTATCCACAAAAAATTCGTAATTCACTGCATTTCCAGCAGTAAATGTAACAGATGTTCCAAAACAAAATTCATCATTTGTTTGATCACTTGTTAAAGTAACTAATGGAAGTTGATTTATTGTAAAATTAACAAAAGTTGATTGTGATGAACAACTACCATTATCAGCCACAACAGCTAACTGCCCACCTTGCGTAAAACCATCAGGTTTTGTATACTCTTCTGAAGCACCTGTATATAATACAACCGGTCCGCTTCCATTATCATAATAAAAGGTGTAATTACTATAACCTGCTGGAGAACTTGTTATGGTTACTGGTTCATTAATACAAAAAGCTGCACCATCAGAAGGATTAGTAATTGAAACAGAAGGCAAGGCCAACGCAATCATATCTGTTTCTTCTGTATCTTCACAACCTAAAGTAACATCAATAACTTTTACAGATATTTTAGTATCACTAAGTATTGTATATTTAAAAATAGTATTTGAAGACACTCCTTGTGAGATACCATTTACAAAAAATTCGTATGAATTATTACCACTACCTCCGGTTGCACTTGCATTAAAAGTAACTTCAGTGCCACTACATACACTAGAACCCGGAGGACTAGGATTGGTAATATTAAGCACTGCTGTTATTTCATTTACGGTAACTGTAATTGAATTCTCACCTTCACAACCGTTAGCATCTGTACCAATTACTTTAACTACTTGCCCATTTGTTAGGGTACTTGACGTGAATGTTGCTATTGAAGATGCTGTTCCTTGAGAAATATTATCAACAAAAAACTCATAAGTAACTGCATTACTGGCTGCAAATGTTACAATATCATTTAAACAAAAGACATTACCTTTATCACTAACAAGGCCAATAGTTGGTAATGGATTTACATTGATAGTTAATATAGGGCTTGTTCCATCACAATCGCCATCATTACCTATAGCATAAAATTGATCACCACTTACTATTGGGTTTATTGTAGTAAAGGTGCTTTGTGTACTTGGTCCTTGCACAATCGCACCATTTTTATAAAAAGTATAAGTAGTAGCTCCCGTAGCTGTTAATACTATCGGAGTATCTTGGCAAGGAGTTTCGTCACTCGTTGTTAAGGTAATAATAGGTTCTGGCAGTACTGTCATTGTAATACCAGGATGTGTATCTTCGCAATCATTAGCATCGATAACTTTTACACTTACTACATCACCATTTACAAGACTACTAGTAGTATAAGTGTCTAAAGCAGAAGGCCCCAAAACAGATGTTGTTCCAACGAAAAATTCATAAGTAACTCCTCCGGTGGCTGTAAACGTTACTGCCTGATTGATACAAACCTCATCATTAACTGCATTTGATGTTAAACCAGCAGTAGCTTCACCAGTGGTGACCTCTAACTCTCCAAAAACTGGTGAAGTACAAGCATCTCCATTCTCATAAACTACTTGTATCTTATCATCACCAAGCGCTGTCCAAGCACCAGTTATAGTATTTGTATTCGTAGCACTCGTAGGAACAAAGTCTGCAGGATAAGTCCACACGTAATTTGACATTCCTGGCTCTGTAGTATAAGTAACTGACGAATTCAGACAAACTGTTTGATCTCCTGATATTGTAGGAATTGGAATAGTTTTTATAACTACTGTTGTATTTGCAGTACTACTACAAGTTGTATTCTTATTTGTAACTGTTACATTATAAAGGCCATCATTAGCAGCTACAGTCGGATTTATAACCGGAGCTTGCTCAGTACTTGTAAAACCATTTGGGCCTGTCCAAGCATATGTATATTCTGCCCCCGTAGGAGAAGCTGATAATGTTAACGGGTCACCTTCACATAAAGGGCCATTATTAGTTGCAACTACTGGTGGTAATGGGTTTACCGTAACATCAATAAACCCAGACATATCATTCTCGCATTTCGTTAGATCGTTTGAACCTGAAGCGGTATAGCGCCCTTCTTGTGTAACTGAAAAATATAAAACACCACCTACACCAGGAGCTGAACCTACAGCAACTGGGGGTTGAGGTCCTCCAAAATCAGGATCACGATAAAATGTATACATAATATCTCCATCAGAATTATCCAATTGTATACTTCCTGAAACACCGCTACAAATTTCATTATCGCCTAATAAATTATAAGCTTGCGGTAAAGAGTGAACTTTAGTATAATCAGGGAAAGATTGAGGATTACCTATAGCATCAGCAAGGACATATGTAATTGATATAAAATTACCTAATTTATCATTGGGTACATTTCCTGGAATAAACTCTCCTGTACTTGCATCTACCCAAGGTTCATCAGGTGCGCCAAGCCAACTTCCTCCTGTAAGGGGATTACCATTAAACGTTGGTGTCAATGTAACATTTGCATCATCAATACAATAATTATCATCTAAACCGTGATCGTTCAACGATGAAGCTATACTTGCAGCCTTTAAAACATCCCCACTCTCATTTGCTGCACTAATTTTATCAAGCTGCCTTTTTTGCTTACTGGTTAGTTGTAATGTACTCTGAGCAACTGTAGTATTAAACCCAATAATTATAAATGCACTAAATAATGCAATCCGTAAAAACTGGAAGTTATTTTTCATACTATTAAGATATTGATACATATAATCTTAGTCTAGTTAAATAATTCTGATAACGCTATTGTCCCCTAACGCAACGTTAAAATTCAATACACTGACAACAATTATGATAATATAAATTCCAATTAACTACCACAACTGCATGTATTTTGTACGCTAAAATACACAAATTGTTACAAGGATTATCAACTTTACATAAAAAAAACAATCTGAAGTAAAAATATTTTTACAAACGCCTTACTATGCCCCTCCAAGGGTTAATCTACTTCATCTAAACACTAGTTTAGCTAATAAATAATTAGTATAAACAAAGTCTTAGTATATGAATTCAAACTAGATTAAACATTTCAGTTCACATCAATTAAAATGGGACATGTAGGCAATCCCAACACATTAAGTAGCAAAAGTATAATTCAAGAACTGAGAAATTATACTACGCCACATTTATCACTAAAAAAGAACTACACAAGGTTTATTCAATTATTACATAACGTTGGTTAAGCATAGCCATTATGATAACTCATATGAGCTCAGCATAATTTAATAAATTATCATTTATTAATGATACAGCCCACAGTAGTGATTCAAGTATTAATAAAAGTAAAATAATTGATCGGTAATTGAGTAAGGTTAATATTTACAATATTAACATAAAAAGCTATTAATAAACTCAAAAAGCAAGCTAAATATTTAAAGCGGTCGACAAAAGTATTAGAAATAAAAACTAAGTTAATCACCATTTCTGCAATAAAAAATATGCTAATTAAAAAGCATAAAAAAAGCCAGCAAAAAACTGGCTTTATATACTAAATTCTAATTTGTATTAATCTACATAGACTACTAAAGCAGAATAATTATTCACACCTTGTGAAGAGTGTGCCTGATATTTAATATCAATTAATCGTTCTCCAGTAATTTCTTCCTCCATAAGGAAGGCATTGATTTGCTCATCAATAGCCACATCAAAATCATCAACTCCCGTATACTGAAAATGCTTTGTTTTTGTTTTCTCCATAGTCAAAATATTTATTTCGTATTACTCTTAAATAGCTCGAGCTAATTTAGTGATAACAACGATTTATACAAATAATTATTCGAGATTAATTTACTTACTGCAACTCCATCCACTCAGTAAATTTCTTAAAAGTTTGGTAATTAGAAGACATCCATAGTAAAACGTCATCTTTATATTTACAATCGCTAATAAAGTAAGAGTAGGCATCACTATAATGGTTTCTATTTATCTTGGCAAAAAGATCTACATAAAACTCCCAATAAAATCCATAATTAACTTCGGGCGTATTTCCTAAACTTGAAAATAAATAGTTGGTATTTTCTGCAAAACGAATTAAGGTAAGGTTCTTAATACCACCCACCTCATTAATTACAGTATCTCTATTAATTTCATACTCCTTAAGCAAGTGCTCCTGCTCTGCAAAGTCGCCTAAATTAACGCCAGCTGTGTATAATTTCGACTCTCGCTGCGCCTTAACCCTAACACCTTGATTCCAAAGGTTATTTAAAAAATCATAAACACCCTCGCTTCTTTCAGAATCCTGCTCAACCAATAAGTAATAATACAATGGAAGCATAGCTTTAATACGCTCTCCTTTATCGTATTCAATATAGGCCATTAGTAAATGGCCACTTCCATAGGTGGGATTTATCTTAAACAAATTAATCAACTGTTCTTGAGCCTCTTCATACTTCTTCTCTCTGTATAAACTATTGGCTAAATGATAATACAATAAATAATTATTAGGATAGGCTTCAATGGCCTCTTTATATGTTTTTTGGGCGCGCTTTCTTCTTAATTGTTTATCCCACGAATTTCCGTGCATGATATAACATTCCTCAGCAAAATCGCTCCCCTTTTTATTGGCTATTACTTTACCACTATAAAGAGCAGCATTGGTATAATCGCCGTGGGCTAAATAAGAAAGTGCCAATTCGCACATAATTTCCTCCGACTTTTTATCGAACTTATGTGCCTGTTTAAACCATTTAACTGATTTTTCAAAATTACCCGCATCGTAGGCCTCCCTACCCTTTTTCACAATTGTTTCTAAATCGCTATTCTGAGCACTTACAAAAAACGAAAAAACACTAAATACACATATGTATATTAACCTCATACCTTTAAAATATCTTTTACCTGTGATTAAGGCGCTAAAGGAAATAATTTATTTTCACACAATAAATTATAGGAAGTTAAAATATCCTTTATTTTTGCACTTCAATCAATAAAAATTTAAACACAATATTGTTATGAGCAAATTACTTAGAGTATTCTCATTAGCCCTTTTAATGCTTTCCCCACAGCTTAGCGAGGCGTGTACTAACTTTCTGGTTACCAAAGGTGCTTCTGTAGATGGGTCAACCATTATAAGTTACGCAGCAGATTCACATGACCTTTTCGGAGAACTATATTACTGGCCCGGACAAATATGGGAAGATGATGCAATGCTTAAAATATACGAATGGGATACGGGTAAATTTTTAGGCGAAATTAAACAAGCCAAAGAAACGTATACTGTTATTGGTAATATGAACGAACACCAAGTTACCATTGCCGAAACTACTTTTGGTGGTAGAAAAGAATTATCCGATTCTACAGGAATAATGGATTATGGTAGCTTAATATATATTGCTCTGCAGCGTTCTAAATCTGCTAAAGAAGCTATAAAAGTAATGACCGATTTAGTAGAAGAATATGGTTATTACAGTTCTGGCGAATCCTTTTCTATAGGTGATAAGGATGAGCTTTGGATAATGGAAATGATAGGAAAAGGCGCTGGCAACAAAGGTGCCGTTTGGGTAGCACAACGAATTCCGGATGGAATGGTTTCAGGACATGCCAACCAAGCTCGCATCACAAATTTTCCACTTAAGGATACTGAGAACTGCCTGTATTCAAAAGATGTAATTTCATTTGCAAAAAAACAGGGTTACTTTGGAGGAAAAGATAAAGACTTCAGCTTTGCCGATGCATATGCACCTATAGATTTTGGTGCCCTTCGTTTCTGCGAAGCTCGCGTATGGGCAGGTTTCCGTATAATGAATCCTGAGATGGATAAATACGAATCCTTTATTAAAGGAGAATCTTCAGAAAGAATGCCTTTATGGATGAAACCAGCCAATAAAGTATCGTACCGTGATATACAAAATATTATGAGAGACCATTTTGAGGGGACTTCATTGGATATGTCAAAAGATACTGGTGCAGGACCATTTAAAGCACCATACCGTTTTAGACCATTGACATGGGAGGTAGACGGACAAGAGTATTTTAACGAAAGAGCCATCGCAACTCAGCAAACCGGATTTTCTTTTGTGGCACAAATGCGCAGCTGGCTACCTGATGCTATTGGCGGAATTTTATGGTTTGGTGTGGATGATGCTGCAACTACTGTATACGTACCAATGTACTGTGGTATTAATGCTATTCCTACAGAATTTGAAGTGGGTAATGGATCATTGCTTAATTTCAGTTGGGAGTCAGCCTTTTGGGTTTTCAATTGGGTATCGAACCAAGCCTACGGACGCTATAACTTAATGATTGAAGATATAGAAAAGGTACAATTGGCTTTAGAAAATAAGTTCGAAAACTTTACCTCAGCAACTGATATTGCTGCAAAATCGCTTTATGAAGTAAACCCTGATCTGGCCAAAGATTATTTAACTGAGTACTCTTTAAATCAGTCGAGCATTACAGTTAAAGAGTGGAAACACTTGGGCGAATTTTTAATGGTAAAATACCTTGATGGCAACTTGCATACTGAGGAGAATGGAGTATTCTTAAAGAACGCTCATGGAAATCCCGCTCATGCTAAATTCCCAGGTTATAGTAAAGACTATTATAAAAGAGTAGCAAAAGAAACGGGAGATCATCTTAAAATGAAGAAAATCCCAAGCGAAAAGTAATCTGTAAAAATAAACAAAGAAGGGTGAAGAATGTAGTGATAAGCGTGATGCAATGGGTATTTAATCCCCTTTTTGCTCACCAAGCACCACTACAATCTTCACCCTTTTATATTAAATCGATTCTTTAAAACAATTCAGGCACAAAAGTTTGATCACTCAACGGTGGGCGAATATAACCCACATCCTCTTTACGAACTGGCAACGTTAATTTTTCATACTCCACCTCTCCGTAAGGTATTACCGAGAGTAAGTGATTGATACAATTCAAACGTGCTTGTTTTTTCTTGTCGCCATTTACTACATACCACGGCGATTGTTTGGTATCTGTATAGCGCAACATGTTATCTTTTGCTTTACTATACTCTACCCACTTATCAATGGACGCAATATCCATAGGGCTTAGTTTCCATCGTTTCGTAGGGTCATCAATTCTATCCTGAAAGCGTTTTTCCTGAACCTCATCAGAAACCGAAAACCAATATTTAATTAACAGAATTCCTGATCGTATAAGCATGCGCTCAAATTCAGGGCAAGTTCTCATAAATTCGTCGTATTCTTCGTCATTACAAAATCCCATAACACGCTCCACTCCGGCTCTATTGTACCAACTTCTATCAAATATTACCATTTCTCCGGCAGCGGGTAAATGGGGTACATAGCGTTGAAAATACCATTGTGTTTTTTCTCTTTCAGTAGGTACTCCCAAAGCGACTACCTTACAGATTCGTGGATTAAGGCATTCTGTAATTCGCTTTATTACGCCGCCTTTACCAGCAGCATCTCTACCTTCGAAAATAACCACAACTTTTAGCTTCTCTTTCTTAATCCACTCTTGCAGTTTTACCAACTCTAGTTCTAAACGCTCTAGTTCTTGCAAATAATCTTTATTACGTAATTCTCCTTTTTTATCATCAGCCATAAACGATACTATTAAATTATTCACTCTTAATTTATTAAAAAAGAATAACTCCTCCCAATATTTACCCCTCCATGCTACTTTATTTCATAAAAGCATGCATCAAAACAAACTTAAGTTTCGATTAACTAACTGTATATAACTATCACTCCTTTGACTAATACAATAAGCCGCATTGGTAGTTCATTGAGGTAGCTCCGTAGGTTGTTCGTAGCTTCATTGGTGCACCGTTGGGAGTTTATTGGTCATCCATCGGTCTCTATAGAACCAATAAACTCCCAACAAACAAGCGATGCAGAACCAAAGATGCCCCAACCCAGACCCGAACAAACTTTAAAAAGCCCTACAAAAAGGGTCGATTTTTTAAAAATAGAGAACATTTTAGAGCATATTTTTCATTAAACAGGCTTTTTAGGGGCAAAAAACTTCGAATAACACAATTCGCTTGGATCCTAAATTTTACCAGATCACTTAAATCAGAATACGCAAACTCATAACTAACTGTAGCTATGAAATATACGCCCCGAAAATTATTACGGTAATATTACCGCAATAGTTTTTACAAAAAATAATTCCATACTTTGAAACAGCAAAAAACTAGGAGCCAAATGCTAACTTAGTTTCTGTTAATAGAAAGATATTATGACGCAGATAAAGATTCCTCAGTATTACTACTGAAGTACAAGAACTCAGGTGAGCTATTAAAAAAAAGAACATTTCCCTGAGTTTGAAAAGATTTTTAAATACTTTAGCAATTCACAAAATTAATGAATATGAATTTCGTAAGAACAAGCCTTCTTTTATTAGCCGCAATTACAATAAGCAGCTGTAATAATTCAAAAAAAAACACTAAAGAAAAACAACAAGATGTTGAGCAAAAAGCAGTAGCTAGTGAAAGTTTCAACTTAGATTATATATTTGAAGCCGCTCTAAACGGTAACCTGCAAGTGGTTAGCAATGCTTTAAATAAAGGCTTTAACCCAAATACAGTTGGCGAAGAGAAAAGAACCGCTCTAATGCTCGCTGCTTTTAATGGCCATACTGAAATTGTTAAGGCTTTAATTGAAAAAGGAGCCACTGTTGATGCCAGAGATGCTACTGATCGTACACCGTTAATGTTTGCTTGTACAGGTCCTTTTGTCCCAACAGTAAAGGTTTTACTAGAGGCCGGAGCACAAGTAAACTTAACCGACAATCATGAAGACTGGACACCGTTTATGTTTGCAGCTGGCGAAGGACAAATGGAAATATTAAAAATATTACTTGATGCGGGAGCTGATGTAAATATGCTTGATGTTGATGGAGAGTCATCATACGACTTTGCTATTTCTAAAGGACATACAGAAGTAGCAGCCTATATAAAAACATTAATGAAATAGAGTAATTTCACTCTAAAACATAAAATGCCAGACATATACATTTATTTTATGTTTGGCATTCTTGTTTCCACACATCGCATTAAATACCATAAAGTGCGCTCTTCATTATTTTTTATATTTGCAATAACAAGAAGCTTTATCATGAACCAAGATTACAAAGTTTTTTACACCTTATTTGATATTACACCTGTCGTATAGGCTATTATATGTCGTAAAATTGCTTTTTTTTGTTTTTAATAGATCAATTTAGCGGCTTAAACATACAGTAAAAAGGTAATAATAAGGGATAAACAATTATACTTCACCCCAAGGTACTACCAACCAACTAATTAAACTAAGCATAAAATAAAATCAACCTCTCGCTCCTATTTGGTTTATTTATCAACTCTCTATTTTGTGTAGCATTCTAATTTAGTAAATGCATTTTTTATTTGCTTTAATACTATCTAGATGAATAATATACACACAAAATCCCTATTGCTTATAGTAGCTCTCACTATTCTTAATAGCGCTAATTCTTTCTCTCAAGTAGTCAATATAGATGTCAATATTGATACCAAACATGAGGTTAATGGTATTGATGAATTTGATAGAGAAAAATACATTACCATACATGCCGACTTAAAAAGTTCTGATTGGGGCGGCGATAATGTAATCCCAGATGTACGAACTGAATTTCTAGAAAAGTATGATGTTTACCTAGGTCGCGAGTCTGGCGGCTTAAGTGGTGCTTTAAAAAGTCAGGTTTATGAAGACCCAAACCGACCGGGCTATCCTGATATTGAAAAAATGAAAATCTCAGGTGAGAAATACAGAAAAACTTATAATTGGAAAAAAGAAACCCAAGGCTTCGGACCACTTGAATACCGCACTAAAAACATGCTAATTGTAAATCAATTTCATCCATTTTGGTCTGATGGCAATAAAAACAAACTGGGCTGGTCCTTATCAACTGAAGATACACCAGAAGTGCCTTTTGGCACTGCAGCTGGTGAATTTGCCGCAAGCTTTGTAAAAGAGTATTTTGGTAAAGATGGAGAACCTCAGCCGAAATATATGGAAGTCATTAATGAGCCTCTATGGGATCTAATTCCTCAAAAAGATCGAGGTAACAAAGAAAAAGAAACTGCAGCCATTGAAAAATTAGCTAAGTTTCACTCTACGGTGGCTAAGGCTGTAAAGGCCGAGAATCCGAATATTAAGGTGGGCGGATTTACCTGTGCTTTTCCTTACTTTGAAATGTATGACTTTAAACGCTGGGATTATCGATGGAGGAATTTTATTGATTTAACAGGTAACGATCTCGACTTTTGGTCGTTTCATATGTACGATTTTCCCTGTAAGGTTGAGCGCGATGGTAAAGTAGTTCAGCGATGGAGAAAAGGAAGCAATATTGAAGCTACCTTAGATATGCTAGAGCAATATGGCATGATGAAGTTTGGCGAACTCAAACCGCTTATCATCACTGAATATTCGTGCCAGGCACATGAAATTAAATTCGATCCATGGACTCCCTACAGAGATTGGTTGTACGTAAAAAGTGCCAACTCAATGTTGATGACATTTATGGACCATCCGCAAAGCGTAGCCTTGGCTATTCCATTTTTTACACTAAAAAGCGAATGGGGAAGAAAAGAACACAAAAGCGGCAATCCGTATAGAAGTCGGCTATTTCGCCAACAATTTGAAGCAGAAGGCGAAGATGGTGACAAATGGGTTTATACTGATTTTGTTAAGTTTTATCAATTATGGGCCGATGTAAAAGGGAAACGCTTAGATATTAATACTGACAATCTTGATATACAAACCGACGCCTATGTAAATGGCAATAAAGTATATGTAATTGCCAATAACTTACTGCCTTCAAAAAACACACTCAATATTAATCTACAAGGTAATAAGAAAAACTCCATCGTTAGTATTAAAAAGAAACACTACCATTTAGCGAATGGTAAAGCAGGTGTTATTGATGAAGAGGTTTACGCAAAAAATAAAAGCATTGAGATTGCTGAAGAAGGCACGGTAATATTGGAATACACTTACAGAAAAGAAGTAAAGCTAAGCTACACCTCAAAAGAAGTAAAATATTATGCCAACGAATATAATAAACCCATCAAGGGTGGTATTAAAAACACATTTAACTTTGAGGGTGTTGAGACTACAAAAAATTGTAAGGCAGTATTAAGAGTCAGTATTGGTAGGGATCATGGACAAGCCTTGAAGCCTTCGATTTTTGTGAATGGAACAGAAATTAATGTGCCTAATAATTATAGAGGCGAGCCACAAACACACCGCAATAGGTTCTACGGAATGTTAGATATCCCGATAGACACTAAATTATTAAACTCAAGCAATAAGGTAGATGTGAAGTTCAATGAAGATGGCGGACATGTTGCAAGTGTTACCATGCGGGTATTTAATAAACAATAATTGATCTGTTCACAGAACCAACTTAAAAAAAAGCCATTGATGAAGAGTTAATTATAAAACAGCGGCATCTTAAAACAACTCCTTAAACAACACAATCAATCTAAATTATCAACAAATGAAAAAGTCACTACTTATAAGTATTTTAACACTAATTTCGGGTTTAGCTTTCGGGCAAGCCTTAAACATAACCGAAATAAATAGCTTCATCAATCCACAACATACCAACAATATAGGAAGTTGGGAACAAAGCGACACCCTTTTTGTAAAAGGCACATACGAAACCCCTTCTGTAGAAACTGTTAATCTTGATTTAGTCACATACGAAACCTCTTCAGGAACGTGGATAAAAGAAACCTCCTTTCTAATAACTATTGCAGATATAAACATTGGAATTAATGGCATAATTGACACCTTTTTAATAATTCCTGAGGATTATTTTATTGCACAAACCAACTACACACAGATTTTGCAAATCACTGTTAACTATTCATCTCAGGCCCGTACTTTTCAGAACTTTTTTCTCAGCATAACTGAGAAAAGGACACCCAAATCTTTTGATTTTGATGCTATTTACGGAGTAGCAAGTGGATCTGCACTAGTCAATAATATTAATCAGGCAGTTGATGCTGCTATAGAAGGTGATACCATTCTCTTTAAAAGCACAGCTTACGATTTTCAGAATAAAGGAGTCATCATTGACAAGGCAATTTGTATAAGTGGTAAGATCCCTATTGAAGTTGACTCTGAGGTCATTGGAGCAGATAATGTAAGTACCGAATTTTTGAATTTACAAAACTTCAGAATCCAATCTAACAATACAACAATAAGCAACCTAAAGCTTAAAGCAATGGCAAATGTTGCATATGCCTTCTTTAACTTATCAAACAGTAACGACGGTAGTTTTTATAATGGAATACGTATTGAAAATACCATTATTGAAGATGCGAACATTGCCCTATTTGGAGGTAACGGAGCTGGTTTTATTGCACACAATGTATCATTCATTAATTTTAGGCAAGGTGGATATTATACCAATAGAAAAATCAAGATAGATGCTGCCCCTAAATTTGTGATGAAAAAGTGTCATTTTTTACCCGATTTTGATGCCATGAACTTTAACGTACGTGCAATATCGCTGGATGCTGGCAATACAGAATATCCGGTGGTATGGAACCAAAGTGAATCGATTATAGATAGCTGCTTAGTGGATGGAACAGGTTTTGGTATCGGTTCAAAAACATCGCACGTAAAAGTTACAAATTGTCATTTTTTAGGTTATAGAGGCGATGTGGATATGATACACATTGAAGAGTTTGGTAGCCATGTATTAATTGATGGAAATATATTTGAACATATAAGTCCGGCAAGAGGGATAAATATTGATCGTGAAATTCAGGTATCCCACGATATTACCATCACTAATAATAAATGGATTGGGGCCTATAGTTGGGTAATTTCTGCCAACTCACCTTATAATATTCTGATGGAAAATAATGACTTTTCAGAAGCCAAGGCAAACAACTCAAATGATATCACATTTGACTTTACCTACGACCATGGAGAAGAACTTACTAGAACTAAATACGATCTTCCTTCTACGAATATAATCTTCAGAAACAACACAGGCCTTAATAGCACTGACCATGGATATTTTGCTTATAAAAAAGCAGAAGGAGATATTAGTAACCAAATTGATTATCCCACAAATAAAACACATGTAACTGACTTGCCTGAACTACCCAAAGAAATAATAGACTGCTCAAAACAATATCGCATAAAGAATAAAGAAACAGGAGAATATTTATGCGCTACTCAAGGAGATTCTAATTTAACGTTTACCACTGAAGAACTATCTGACAATACAGAAGTTTGGGAATTCACTTTTGAATATCCATATTATTACTACATAAAGAATGTAGGCACCAATACCTTTATGGAAGTGTATAGAGGTTATACAATGGGTGATTACAATAACGGAACAGCAGAACAACTAATAGTTGAACATAGTGATTGGTTCAATGATAAAACACAAAAACCTCGCTGGTATTTGCGCGACCACAGTGCCTCAAACATAGATATGTTTGAAATTCTTCCGGGAGGTAACGAACGTAAATCACGTGTTGTACAAATTGATCAAAACTTAGAGCTTGAATATGCATTAGAGGATAATAAGTATGTTCTGGATCCTGAAGATGATTGCACGTGGATTCTTGAAGACATTGATGATCCAAACTCTTCGGTAGATGAACTCAAAAACGATTTAAAAGCCCTTGCGTATCCAATCCCTGCAACTAGTAATGTAACCTTTAAGCTAAATGCACCTTCTTATCATCCTATATCAATTAACATCTATAACCTAAAGGGACAAAAAATAGAGACCCTTCCGATGGACGTAGGAAGTCAAATTATTTCTTTAAATATTAAAAACTATTTATCAGGGATTTACATTGCACAAATACAAACTCAACAAGGACAAAGCAATATTCGATTTGTTGTTAGCAAGTAAGCTTAATATTACAAAAAGGAAGACTGATACGAAATAGATTTGAGAGGGCCATGGCTACTGTAATGCAGCTATGGCTCAAATTAACACTAGTAAGCATAGGTCAGATATTATTAGTTACCAACGAATGCCTTATTTTACAAGATTAAAGATACTTAAGTGTTTTATCAAACAACCGAAACACTCTAATCTTCTATATCAAAACCCAAGTTTCCAGCCATATTTCTATAGTGTTCTGCTTCTTCTTTTTCTCCCATTTTTTCGCACACTTGCGACAGGTAATAATAGGATTCAGCATGATCTTCTTTGTAATTAATGGCCTTTTTTAAGTCATTATAAGCTCCATTATAATTACGCGATAAAATACGGGTTCTACCTCTGTTATAATAAACTTTAAAGGTTCGTGGTTTTAATTTACGAGCTAAAGAATAATCGGCTTCCGCACCATCATAATCCTTTAACTCCACTTTTATTCCTGCGCGCTTAAAAATGGCATCAAAAAATTCAGGATTGAGCAAAATAGCCTTATTTAAATTAGCGATGGCCGCGGTTTTATCTCCTGCTTTTACAATACACTCATTGGCCATTAAAAAATACTCACGAGCAAACTCTGCTAGTTGTTTATTGCGTTTACGCTCTCTTTTTTCCAGCGTTGCAATCTTTGTTTTTAATTTACGAATTACCCCTAACTGAAGACCTATAAAACGCACTACTGAAGGATTCTTTAGGTCGTTCCGCTTTGTAATAGCAGCAGCAAATTGTTCTACACTAAAGCGAAAGTTGTATTTCTTAAAAGCTTTCAGGGCACTTTTATATAAATCATCGGCTTGAGCCGAGTCTAAACTCTCTTTAATCTGTAATTTATTATTTGACTTGCGAGAAAAATCAACACACTCTCTACGCACAATAACATCGCGTGGCGAGATATTTGATTTCATAACTATGCCATCCAATGAGCGACAACGACTTAGTGCCACATAAAGCTGACCGCCAGCAAATGCTCCTCCTGAGAAATCAATCATCACCTTATCAAAGGTTAAACCCTGACTTTTATGAACCGTAATAGCCCATGCTAACTTCAAGGGATATTGCATATACGAACCTAATTCCTCTTCTATAATTCTATTGTTCTTTTCGTCGTATTTATATCTCACATTTCGCCAAACCTCTTTCTCAACAAGGTAGGTTTGATCATTCTCTAGGCGCACTGAAATGCCTTCTTCGCTAATCTCATCAATCCTACCTAGGCTACCATTATACCACCTACGATCACGCCCTTCATTATGTATGTCGTTTTTAATAAACATCACTTGGGCATTTTCTTTAAGTACTAAGGTGCGAGGTGTTGGCAATGCTGATTCCGGGAACTCACCCGTTACGGTACCTTCAAACAATAATTCTTCCTCTTGTAATTCGGCTAACTTATTTTCATTGATATAATCAACCGTATTTCTGCGAGTGGCCAAGGTGATGAATAGCTCATCTACCGGAACCTTAAAGTTAGGATTATACCTTCCGTTTATGGTAGCCACATCTGCCTGCCTCACTTGATTTACCCTAACTCGATCTAATAAATTTACAAACTCGGGATTATTTTGACGGTACACTTTCTTTAGTTCAATCTGCACCATAGGCAAATTACGAAATACACGAGCTGAGAAAAAGAAAGGTGTTTGATAAAACCTACGCAATATATTCCACTCGTCGCGAGGCACAACTGGTTCAAGCTGAAAAACATCACCAACCATTAAAAGTTGCTTACCCCCAAATGGAACTTGCTTGTTGCCCGAATATATACGAAGAACCCGATCTATAAAATCAAGGATATCAACACGTAACATAGATACCTCATCTATTATTAAGAGTTCAAGTTCTTTGATTAATTTTTGATGGGCTTTTCTATATTTTAAAAAGTCGTAGATACGACCATCCTTTGTACTTAAATCAGGGTCATCAGGTAAAATGGGTCTGAATGGAATCTTAAAAAAAGAGTGAATAGTTTGACCTCCCGCATTAATAGCAGCAATACCTGTAGGCGCAAGTACCACTGTGCGTTTATTAGTAATGCTACAAATGTATTTTAAAAAGGTAGACTTACCTGTACCAGCCTTACCCGTTAAAAAAACAGACCTATTGGTATATTGCACTAATTTTAGTGCATCCTGAAACTCGGCATTATCAGTATCAATGTTCTCAAGCCAACTACTCATATATTATTACTACTCCTCCTCTTCAATGGGAACATCTTTTTTAGCTCCGTATCGTTTGATTACATTGTATGCTTTGTACAAGCCTAATTCACCCGCTTTACTTAAATCTAGCGTACCTCCATCGTCATCCTTAAGGAATATTTTTGTTAATCCTCTATTGAAATATGCTTCTGCAAAAAACGGGTTTATTTCTAAGGCCTTATCAAAACTTTTAAGAGCACCTTCATAATCTTTTCTGATGCATTTTAATATTCCCAAATTATAATAGGCAAATTCAAATTGCGGTGCCTTTTCTATAACCACTAATAAATCACGCTCTATTAAATCGTAATCAATTGTTTGTTGTGTTACTTGTGGTGTATTGCTTACGCCAGGTTTAGATAGACTATTACCAAGTAAATTATCGGGCATATCATCTTCATTAAACGACTGCATTACCTCAACCATCTTAAATCGAGTATAAGCTCTATTGAAATATGGGAAATGACCTACTTCAGCATTATTCTTAATTATATTATTATAATCTGCTAAAGCACTACTGTAGTTCAACACCACACCGTATAGAATACCTCTGATAAACTTCAGACTATATGGGTCATTATTTGTTTTAATTTCAGCAGTAATATCTTCTATAGTCTTGAAATATTCAAGTGATTTCTCCCCGTCTGTTTCCACTTCTCTATTAGAGAATATTAAAGGACGTCCGAACTTTTTACGCATATTAAACTGAGTAACCTCAGGCTTAAAGTAACGTGTTCTGTTAACTAATGAATCCACAGAGAAGAAAGTTAAACCAAACATAGGCTCCATATCTATTACGATATTTCTATTTTGGATTTTTCCTCTGATGTTATCAACCTCATCCGACTCAGCCTCATCTAAACCAAAGTCATCTAGCACGGCAATTTTATCGTAGTTATTAATATCTTCATCCTTCTCACTTCTGGTTTTCTTAGGTTTAGCTTTTCCCTTTTTAGGTTCATCACCCTCTTTATCGGCTTTATTTCGCTTATCAATTTCAAGCTTTGCCGCCATATTATAATCTTTCTGCGCTAAATCATTCTTACCAAGTTTTTGGTAAGCCTGACTGCGTGCCATGTAGGCATTTGCATAATCAGGATAAGCATCAATAATTAGGCTTAAATCAGAAGCTGCTTCATTCAACTCGCCTACTTGCAAGTATAGTAACGACCTATTAAACAAGGTTAATAAATCGTTTGGATTAATAGCTAACACTCTCGAGAAGTCATCAATAGCATTATTAATATCACCAATTTCAACACGCAAAATTCCTCTGTTACTATATCCCATTGGATTGCGAGGCTCTAACTCTACAAAACGATTAAAATCTTCCAACGTTCCTCTTAAGTTATCTGTTTGATAACGAATAGCACCACGTAACATGTAATACATGGCTTGCTTATAGTCAAGATTAATTGCTTCGTTTATTCGCTCTAAAGCCAAGTCAAAGTTATTTAGCTCATAATAAATTGCTGCACTAAATTTATGGGCATCTGCCACCAATGGATTCACCAATATGGCTTCTTCCATATCATTAATGGCTCCTAATGTATCTTTTTGATTTAAACGGCTTATTGAACGATTTATATAAGCTCCGTATTGTGTGTTATCACGATTAATTACATCGGTAAAATCACTCTCACCATCGGCATAACGCTTCATGGTCATATTAACTAAACCTCGATTAAAATAGATACCTATGGAGTTTGGATCAATTTCTAAGCCCTTTTTGTAATCGGCTAATGCCTCTTTATAATCACCTAATCGATTATTTATATCTCCTCTGAACCTAAAAAACTCTGAGTGAAAAGGATTGATATCAATCGCTTCGGTCATATCTAATTTGGCGCCATTAAAATCATCTAACGAGTATTTGGCATAAGCTCTAAAATAATATGGATCTGCTAAATAGGGCTTTACGCGAATTACTTTATTAAAATAGGAAATAGCAAGAACATAGTCTTCGTAAGAAAGGGCACTTCTACCCATAATTAATACTCGATCAGTATTAATTTGAGAAAATATATTTAAACTAAAATACACTGCCATAAACAGTGTAAGAATAACTTTACGCATATAAACTAGGTTTCTAATATTACGTCAAAGATAATATTAATTTAATGGCTTTAAAGTTTAAAATAAAAGTTGTGCACAGGGCATAAACAATACAATATACAGCCTGTAATCATTATTTTACTCCTTTAACCAATACAAGAAGAACAACCCAAATTTGACGAAATAGTTTTAGTTTTCTTTCAGATTAACAAATACAAAATGTTCAGGATTTATCTCAGTTTCGCCATTCCATTTATAAGCAGCCAAGGTTCCCTTAGATGCAATACAGGCATCGATACAGCAAATATTTTTGGTTGCAATCATATTCTCTTTACCCATACAGTAATGACCTATAAATAATAAGGGCCTTGAGTTATCGTAAACCTCAAATGGAAATAATAATTGCTTCGGTACTGTATAGTCAGGTAATTTAAACTTGTTACCATAACTCAACTCATAAAAAGTTTTATCAGCTGGCTCTTCCCAATATTTAATCCTAAAATTAGTCCGTCTAATATTATTTGAATCCTTTATTACTAGGTCTGCGGGTAATTTCATTTCCAACCCTTTACTAACTCCATTTACAGCTGCGGTAAACGGATGATCAGGATCAGACAATAAACCGAGCATCGTTTTAGACAACTTCCCTCCTTTTCGGTGATCATCTATCAATTGAAGATATTCTGAATTCCAATAGGCGTGCACCACTCTAAACTTAACAAAGTCGAGGTAGAAAGGTAGCTTTCGTAACCAACGCAAATACTCTTTCAATGCATTTGGCTCTCCCTTAAATTCATTTTTGATAGCTTCAAGGTATTTCCTACCCGATTCACTTGGCTTTTTAAAGGGCTTCCCTGTTTCAGGATTCTTAGTAAGATAAAGTATCAAGTTAAGTTCATGATTTCCCAATACAGCATGAGCAAATCCTCCTTCAACCATTCCTTTCACAATAGACAGAACCCCTCGCGAGCTTGGACCACGATCAACAAAATCGCCAACAAATACTGCCTTTCTATAATCGTGCTGCCAAACACCATATATTTTATGATAGCCTAATTTTAATAATAGTTCTTCTAATTCGTTAGCGTAACCGTGGATATCTCCAATAACATCATAGAAGCATTTTTCCTTAATTATCCTTTTATAATCAGTTTTTTCCAATTTAGCTGTCAATAAAATTAAACATCATACGGTGGCAAAAATATAAAAACTTTCAAATACACTGTGCATTTTTGAACATGATAAGCGCATTTAACATTTATTTAAACTCTAACCATTAGTTAAAGACAAGGGTTATAATTAAATCGCTATTCTCATAAGGTGATAAACAATATTTGAACATTAAACAATGCTTTGTTAAACACATTAAATAGTACATTTGCGGATAAATATATCGATACTACACAAAATACAATAATTCTTTAATCATTTTTTAGCAAGAGCGAAACCTTTACTGAATAAGGTAAGTAACAAAGAATAATGAAAGTTTCAATAATAACGGCCACATATAACGCAGCGAAAACACTTCAATCAACCATTGATTCAATTACTGAACAATCGTACAGAAATATTGAATATATAGTAATTGATGGAGATTCGAAGGATAATACTAAGCAAATTATTGCCGATAACAAACAGTATATAAGCCGGCATATTTCTGAACCTGATAAAGGCATTTATGATGCCTTAAACAAAGGACTAAATAAAGCCACAGGTGATATAATTGGATTTCTACATGCTGATGATATCTTTAAATCGGAAGACACCATACAAGGAATTGTTTCTCTTTTTGAAAACACAAAATCGGATGGTGTATATGGCGATTTAGAATATGTTGCTACCGATAATACCAATAAAGTAATTCGATATTGGAAAAGTAAGGCATTTAAGTATAAAATGCTTAAAGCAGGATGGATGCCAGCACACCCTACTCTATTTTTAAGAAAAGAAGTTTACAAAACGTATGGGAATTTTGATACGCGTTTTAAGATAGCTGCAGATTATGATTTTATTTTACGCGTTTTTAAAAACAAAACCCTTAACTTTTCGTATTTACCAAATGTTATAACAAAAATGCGACTGGGTGGAGCTAGTAATAAAAGCCTTACGAATATTATAACCAAATCAAGGGAAGATATTCAGGCTTTAAGAAATAATAAGATTGGAGGGTTTCATACCATAATTTGGAAAAACCTATCTAAGCTTCCTCAATTTATAAAACGTTAAAATATTAGGCTATTTAATACCCTAGTTTACCAATTAAGACATTAATGAAATTAAAAACACACTTATATAAAATTTTATTTATAGCAATTATTTGCGCTTCTCATCAAACTAAAGCTCAAGAAGTAAGCTACTATGATAATTGGCAATTCCACCCTTTTGGCAAAGTACTTTATCAACCCGGAACTAATTATCATACTTCGTTAAGACCAATTGACTATACGAAACTACAGCAATTAACGAATGTTGACTCTATTTTGTATGACGGTATAAAAGTACCAGATGGAAAATTAAATATCTGGAAACGCTTCTTACATGATGATTTAATTAAATGGGAAAACGAAGATTGGTGGGTTAAGATAAACCCTCTTTTTGATTTTAATGTTGGACAAGAACGCATTGAAAATAAAACCACATGGACTAATACACGTGGCATCTCAGTAGATGGAAAATTAGGTAAAAGCTTCTATTTTTATGCTGACTTTTACGAGAATCAAGCGGTATTCCCAAATTACATCGATGACTTTGTTAGAACCAACAAAGTTGTTCCCGGGCAAGGAAAAAGTAAGAACTTTGCCAACGAAAGTCCGCACGACTTTTCTCAGGCTACTGGTTATATATCCTTTAATGCCTATAAAGAATATATTAATATTCAGATGGGTAATGGCAAAATGTTTATTGGTGATGGTCATCGTTCTCTATTACTTTCTGATAATGCTTTTAGCTATCCATTTTTACGACTAAACGCTGAGTTTGGTAAAATAAAATATATGATACAATGGGCACAACACCGTGATTTAAATATTGATCCAGCCTTAGAGGGTAACGATGCTCGTTACCCTGAGAAATATTCTATTTCGCATTACCTCACCGCTAACATAGGAAACAGGCTTTCCCTTGGTTTTTTTGAGAATGTTGTATGGGCTGCGCAAGATACTATGGGTTATAGAGGTTTTGATTATACTTACTTGAATCCATTTGCTTTTTTTAGACCAATAGAATATGCGACAGGATCACCTGACGCTGTAACAATGGGATTAAATGCAAAGTATATTGTAGGAAACAAGAGTGCATTCTATGGACAATTCGTTTTAGGTGAATTTAAGTTTGACGAGGTATTTGGAGGCAATAAGTGGTGGGCCAATAAACATGGATTTCAACTAGGTTTTAAAAGCTTTGATGTGTTTAAAATAAACAAACTCGACTTCCAAACCGAGTATAATCAGGTTAGGCCTTACACCTATTCTCACCGAGAAAGCATTACTAATTACGGACACTATAACCAATCATTGGCGCATCCTTTGGGGGCAAACTTTAGAGAAAGTGTTACCCATATCAAATATCAATACCGACGCTTCATTTTTAATGCCGAGTTTATGTTAGCCATGTATGGCAAGGATTATGAAGATGATGATATTAGCTGGGGTAAAGATATTTATAAAAGTAATCAAAACAGACCCGGTGATTACGGCCATTACATAGGTCAGGGTTTAAAAACTAACTTATATTATACTGATTTAAGTGTTAGTTACCTTATCAACCCAAGAAATAACTTCAATATTGCCCTTGGAACAAGGCTAAGAAGAGAAAGTAATAATTTACAAGTATTAGAAACACAGCAAGTTTGGTTTGCAATCAGAACAAGCTTAAAGAACTTATATTATGACTTCTAAACATCGCTATTAGAAGTCATTATAAAGTAGATCTATTAAATTACTGAAGAGCTATTCCATTTTCTATCATTAGATAAACCAACAGCATAGCAATAGTAATTGCAAAAAGTACAGGAGGTAAAAAACTACGCTTAACAAACACCTGACTACTTGGCACATGTTTATTCCAAAACCAATGTTCCATTAAATAAACCCCTCCTAAACTAGCAGGAACGCTAAGTATAGTGGCCGATGGTCCGAAGAAGTTCAATACGACTCCTTGCAATAATGAATATGCTAATCCAGCAAGAACAACATTACGCGCAATATCTTTTTTTCCTAATCGAGAAAAATTAATTGCCATTAAAATACTACCTCCAAATACCGAAAACAGCACCCCGAAAATCCTCATAAAAAATGGACTATATAATTCTGGAGCAGGTAAATTTACTGCCTGAGCATCCTCCGCTATCGTATCAATAATTGAGTTGGCTTTTTTCTGGCTCAAAACACCATCTAATTTAGATTCTAGCATTACCAATGCTTCATTTCTAACACCTCTCTTTTCGAGTTCCCAAATTGCTGCTACAATAGCACCTTCTTGATATCGGTTTTCGTTATTTATATATTCGTACAACTCAGCTTCTGATTTGGTGGTCATTTTAGCTGAGTACTCATTTTCTTTTTGCATTATTCTTATTTTAGAATCGCAAATTTAAAGAATTACTAATACAATCTTAGATGCAGCTTATAAATAATTAATAAGATGAAGAATTCTGCTATTATGATATTAAAAGAATCACACAAGAAATCAATGTAATAACAACGCTAATATTTTTGAATAATTGAGCAGGTATCACAGCGTTTAATCGCTTACCGAGCACTGCACCTATTAATAGAATAGGTGCAAAAACAAGAACCATTTCAATAGATTGACGCGAAATTAAACCGGCAATAAAATATCCAACAACAGCAACAATAGAGGTAACGATGCTAAACCATGCAAATACTTCTCTGAAAGTTTGATTGCTGGTATTAGTCTGATTTAAAAATAAAGCCAATGGAGGTCCACTCACTGAAATACTTCCTGTTAAGAAACCAATGATAGAGCCGGCCAAGCTATAAGTCCACTTAGGCAAATTTATGTTTGTCCGAACTTTAAAAATCGATAGCAAGCACAAAATAATGAATAGGCCAGATACAATTTGAATAAGAAAACCTTCATCAATAAACTTTAATACCCCAACACCAGATAATGTAAAAATACCGCCAAATATAATGAGGCTCGTAAACTTCTTATCTATCAATTTCTTCTCCTTTTTTTGAAGTATAATAAATACTGAAGCCAATAAATTGCACATTACCAATACTGGTATTAATTCTTTTGGGCTGTACCAGATCATTAAAAGCGGAAGAGATAACAGGGCAAAACCGAAACCCGTAATGCCTTTTAAAAGGCTACTAAAAATTACAACAACAATTGCACCGATGTTAACCATATCTATTGCATTAAAAAGATTAAGGAACCAACTGATATAAAAATCCACAAACTAATACCCATTATAAAACTTTTAAGTCCTGCTTGCTTAGCACTTTTCAATGAAATACTAGACCCAATTAAAAACAGCGCAACTACCATCCCTTTTTTACCCAACCATGCAAAGCTTGGATAAATACCATTTAATGTTGGAACGAAATACGAGAAAATAATAGCGCCTACAAACAATAGAATAAACCACGGGAATTGGATCTTTCCGGTTTCCTGCCCTCTTGAAAAAAACATAACTACTAAGGATAAAGGAATGATCCACAATGCCCTTATTAACTTTACTGTTGTGGCAATTTGTAATGCGGTTTCTCCGTAAATAGCGCCTGCACCAACAACCGAACTGGTATCGTGGATAGCAATTGCTGCCCATTTACCGAAAGTATATTCATCCATATTTAAAGCATGCCCTACCAATGGGAATAAAACTAAGGCAATGGCATTCAATATAAAGACCACTGCTAAAGAAAAGGATATCTGTTCATTTTTACTATTTGTTAGAGGAGCTATTGCAGCTATGGCGCTTCCTCCACATATGGCAGTTCCCGAAGCTATTAGTAAACCCACCTTTGTATCAATCTTCAATAAGCGGGTTAATACAAAACCCAAAGACATCACCAATATAACGGATACCGCAGTGCCTAGTAAACCATCTTTGGAGGCTTCTAAAACATCAGGTAATTTCATTCCAAAACCCATCAAAACAACAGATCCTTTTAAAAAGAGTGAAGAGTACTTCGAGACATCAGCATTCTTAAAACCTAATGCTGAAAATAAAATTCCAATACCTAATGCAATTGCTGGAGAAACAAATGGCATAAAGCAGAATACCATTGTGCCAATAAATAAGTAATTAATCTGTTTATTTGTGAGTTTCATACCTTATCTTTTTTTACAAAGATATCCACCCACTATAACCAAAGCAAATAGTATTTTTTTATATCGAATAACTAAAAGTTATATTGATTGACAAAATTAATAAACATCGATGCCAGCTTATTTTCATAACCATGGCGCATAACCACACGTAACTCACGGTTTATAATGAGGCCTTTTACATTTAGTCTGATAATCCGATTCTGATGTAGCTCATTTAAAACGGACTGCTCTGACACAATAGCAATTCCATCAAAATCGTGAAGAAACGACTTTATTGCTTCGGTACTTCCCAGGTGAATTAATGTATTTAATTCCTCTGCCAAAACACCAGCCTCTTTAAGTTTTGTCATTACCACCTCCAAGGTACCTGAGCCTTTTTCGCGCAGAACTAATGGCATTTCTTTAAACTCGCTTAGACTAATTTGTTTTCGTTTGGCATAAATACTTTTAACCCCAGTTACCACAAGTAATTCGTCATCCATAAATTTTGAGTACTTTAAATCGGAATGGACAGTATCGTTTTCTAATAAACCAACATTTACTTCGTTATTCATTAAAGCTTGTTCTACTTTAAACGAATTCCCACTTATTAAGTCGAGTTGTATTTTAGGGTATCGCTTGTGAAACGAAGCCATCATTTTGGGTAAAATATAATTAGATATTGTTGAACTAGCTGCTAAGGTAAGCTCCCCTTTAAAAGTATCATTAAGCCTACCAATCTCAAATTCCATATTTTGGTATAACTGTTCAATTTTCTTTAAATTTGAGTAGGCCAACTTACCTGCCTTAGTTAAATAAATCCGATTTCCTTTGCGTTCAAAAACAGATATTTGCAACTTTCTTTCCAACTCTTTAATATGTTTGGTTACTGCGGGCTGACTGATAAACAACTCACTTGCAGCTTTAGAAAAGCTTAAATTCTCGGCTACAACTAAAAACACTTTATCTCTATAATCCATAACTAAACAGAAATCTATTTACGCTTAATGAGTTTAAGTTAGCACAAAAAAAATGTCCTTATATCATGTTTTATAAACACAATAAAAGAACACGCTTAATATTTTTTATTTCGGATAAATCGAACTCTATTTATTTTCGTAGAGCCTATTATCTTTAGCATAGGCTAAATCCTTTTTAGTACCTAGCAAATGCCCAATACTTCCTCCAATAATAGTTGTAAATATAAGGCTTACAATTAAGGCAAATAAACCTTCAAATAAAGACCCAATGGAAAAGCCTAATGCAATACCAAAACTTAAGCCTAAAATAATTCCAAATGACCTATGGTAATTTACCGGTCTAAATTTAAATTGCTGCTGCAGGTATCGTTCAAACTCAGCTAATCGCCTATTTACGTATGATCCCTTATTATTAACTTTAGCTTGTATACCAAGGTTTGCAATCTGTTGTTCAATAGATTTTATCTCATCAACTGACAGGTCTTTCTTATTCAAGTCTTTTAAAACAACAACAAATCTGTTTAAAGCCTTCTTTTCAGACTCGCTTTTTGTTTCTTCTAACTGCTCGTTAAAGAAAACAATAGTATTATCTAATCCCATAACAGTAGATTTAAGTTAGCTCTTAAAATATTAAATTATTATCCCCATAATAATTGAGTGTAATGTTAATCAATTTATTGATATTTAACACATAAGTTTAACACTTATTTACAATGACTTTTTACATATTAAATTTTACATATGTAAAAATATTATTCTAAGCCTCACCACAGGCCTACTAGCAGTAAAATATCCCTTGTAATAACATTATGTTGGATTAACAAACAACACCCCAAACCAATTTAATAGCGAATAATAGTACGTTTAGATATAAACTTTTGATCATCATAAATTAAACTGAGAATTAAAATTATAGATGCCAATAGTAAGCTTACCATGCCTAAGCCCAAATTAATATATAGAATTGTTGCAACGAGACCACCTATAAAAAAGAAAGCTATTATGGAAATACGCAATGAGATTGTTGATTGAATTTCCCTACGCTTCACCTTATCTTTTTCAAAAAGAAGTTGAGCCAATTCTATACCTAAATCTGTAAATAATCCGGTTAGGTGGGTTGTGCGCACAACGGCATTGGATATTTTAGTAACAAATGAATTCTGAAGTCCCATTGACAGTAATAGCAAGTTGCTTATTACAAAAGAATGCTCCTCCATATTTAAGCCAATTATTACAATGAATATTAACAATAATGCTTCAAGAAGTATTGGAACGAGGTACACATTTAATTTTCGATTATGCCTAAAAAATTCCATAATCAAGTTTGATATAAACGAACCAAAGAGAAATGAACTTACATAAGTTAAAAACACAAGTCCTCCCCTAATATTTAACTGCGACACTTTTTGAACGAAAAAAGCAAAATGACCTGTTACATTAGTGGTTAATATATCCAACGATAGTAAACCGGTAATATTTACCAAGCCTGCTACGAAAGATAAAACTACTGCTAATCTCAAATTGTGTGTTAAAGTGCGAGTATTTCCTTGATGCTTGAACATTGGTTTTATTTTAAGGCGAAATTAACAAAATAAAGTTTCTTACACAGTCAATCACTTACTATAAAAATAGACGATAATTGTACTAATTGATATTTTTCGTACATTTACGAAAATTCTGTACTAAAATGACATCTACAAAACAACCAAAATTAATTGCCATAAGTACTAAAGGAAAAGACCTTTTCTGGAAATATGGTATTAAACGTGTTAGTATTGAGGAAATATGTAGAGAAGCAAAAGTTAGTAAAATGACTTTCTATAAATTCTTCCCCAATAAAATAGCCCTTGTTCATTCAATCCTATCCGAAATTTATGATGAATCGTTAAACGAATTCAAAGAAATCTTGTCATCAAATATTGAATTCACAGAAAAGATGAAACAGCTCTTTATTCTCAAACGAAAAAGCGCCCAAGGTATTAGTATCGAACTATTAAAAGATATCAATCAATTACAGGATGATAAATTATCCTTATTAATAGAAGAAAAAGGAAAGGAGTCTCTCAATTTGTTTATTGATTTCTTAATTGAATCTCAGAAAAATAAACTGATGAGATCTGACATAAAAATAGACTTTGTTTTATTTCAATTAAATCAAATGAATTTAATATTTGAGAATCCTAATTTAGTAAATCAATATGAGAACCCTGAAGAGTTGATCATGGAATCCATGCGATTTTTATTTTATGGCTTAGGAGTTCGAGATGAATAAAATCTTACACATATCAATTCTAATTTTCGCCTCATTAAACGCGTTTTCGCAATCGAAAGAAGAAGAAAACAAACTCGAGTTTAAAGGTCAACTATCTAGTTGGGTGCATTATAATAACAATAATACATATCCCGTTTATGTAGGCACTCGTTATATCCCGCAACTAAATTATGAATTCAACACTAATACAAATTATAAAATCGATTTTGAAGCTTCGGCCAATGCTGTTGGCGATGTGGGAATTCAATTTTGGGACAAAGCAGAGGGTAACGCTAGCCTAAACCCTTATCGTTTATGGGGAAGATATTCTACAGATCAACTTGAGGTTAGAATAGGCCTCCAAAAAATTGACTTTGGTACGGCTCAAATTTTACGTGCGCTGCGTTGGTTCGATCAAGTAGATCCGCGCGATCCGCTACAACTAACTGATGGGGTTTATGGTGCTCTTGCTAGGTATTACTTTCTAAACAATGCCAATATATGGTTATGGAGCTTATATGGGAATAACAACCAAAAAGGGATGGAAGTAATTGGCACTAATAAAACTATTCCAGAATTTGGTGGTAGAATTCAATTTCCAGTACCCATGGGAGAAACCGGAATTTCTTATCATCATAGAGTGGCAAACTCAGAGGAATTTGAAGGTGTGATTCCTGAATATGAAAAGATCCCTGAAAACAGAATAGGAATAGACGGCAAATGGGATTTGGTTGTTGGTCTTTGGTTTGAAGGTGCATATGTAAATAAATCGAAATATGTAGGCGCACTAACGCATCAACAAATATTTACTTTAGGAAGTGATTATACTTTTAACCTTGGTGCTGGACTTAATGTAACCCTTGAGCATATGCTTTTCTCTAACGATGAAAATGCTTTTGAGTTTGCCAATACAAATAACAACACAGCTCTTTCGATGATGTATCCCATAGGAATGTTTGATAATATACAAGCAATAAGCTACTATAACTGGGAACAAAAACAGATTTATAATTTCGTAAATTGGTTTCGTAGTTTCGACAAAACCACATTTTACTTAATGGCATACTGGAATCCCGAAAATGCAGTAGTCCCTACTGGAGGAATACAAAATCTATATGCAGGAAAGGGCATTCAATTTATGTTTGTATTTAACCATTAAAACAAAATCAACAACAATTCATATATAATGAACATCATACAATTAAATAACTTAGTAAAAAGATATCCTGTTGGTAACGGAGAGTTTACTGCCTTAAATGATATTAATTTAAATTTTAAGGAGGGCGAATTCACTGGACTTGTAGGCCCTAGTGGATCTGGTAAAACAACTCTATTAAATATCATTGGATCTTTAGATACTCCAAGCGATGGGAGTGCCATTGTTATGGATAAGTCAATTGCTGAGTTAAGTCACAAAGAGGCAGCTATGCTGAGAAATCAACATATCGGATTTATTTTTCAAACCTATAACCTACTACCTGTTTACACGGTATATGAAAATGTTGAATTCCCACTTCTGCTTCAAAACAAAAATGCGGCACAACGCAAAAGTGCAGTAATGGAGGCTTTGGAGTGGGTTGGATTAACGGATAAGGTAAAGTCGAAACCTAGCATGTTATCTGGAGGAGAGTGTCAACGTGTTGCTATAGCTCGTGCCATGGTTAAAAAGCCACAAATTGTTTTAGCTGACGAGCCTACTGCTAATCTCGATTCAAAAAATTCGCATCATATTCTGCAAACCATGCAAAAGCTAAATAAGGAATTGGGCGTAACTTTTCTATTTTCTACACATGATGAAAAAGTAATGCAATATTTAAATAGACTTATTTCGCTCGAGGATGGTAAAGTAATCAGTGACACTATAAAAAATGCTTAAATGATTGCCTTAAAACTCGCATATAAAAATTTAGTTGGTGCAGGTTTGCGCACTTGGCTGAATGTTTCTGTTCTTTCATTCGCATTTGTGCTGATGATATTTTATAACGGAATGATTGAAGGTTGGAATCGGCAAGCCCGCAACGATACCCAAGACTGGGAAATTGGTCAAGGCCAGTATTGGGAACCTTCATTCGACAGATACGACCCATATACCTACCAAGATGCTCATCAAATTATATCAGAACCAATTATACAACAAATAAAAGAAGGCTTACTCACTCCCATTTTATTAGTACAAGCCAATATGTACCCTCAAGGTAGGATGCAGAACGTATTACTGAAAGGGGTTGATCCAGAGCAAAATATTTTAAAATTACCCACGTCGGATTTAAGGTTTCGCTCAAATGAAACCAACGCAATAATAGGTAAACGCATGGCTGATGAAAATAAACTGAGTGTTGGAGATAAAGTATTGGTGCGTTGGCGCGATAAAAATGGAATGTTTGATGCAATAGAAATTAAGATTGCATCCATCTTTAAAACGGATGTTCCTTCAGTTGAAAATGGCAATATGTATCTCAACATTGAAGTGTTGCAAAAAATGACTGGAATGACAAATGAGGCAAGCATCTTAGTTGCTGGTAAGGATTCTAAATTAGACGATATTACAAATTGGGAATTTAAAACACCCGACTTTTTATTAGCTGATTTTGATGCTATGATACAATCCAAAAAAGCCGGAGGAATTATTATGAGTGGCCTCCTCCTTATAATTGCACTCTTAGCCATATTCGATACGCAAGTATTGTCAATTTTTCGACGACAAAAAGAAATTGGAACCTACATTGCAATGGGTATGACACGCTCTCAAGTAGTAGGTGTTTTCACCGTTGAAGGAGGAGCACATAGCATTTTAGCTGCACTAGTTGGAGCTATCTATGGCATACCACTATTCATATGGCTCAACAAGGTTGGCATTCCAATGGCGGCAAACTCGCAAGATGCGGGCATCACCATTGCCGATACCATTTACCCTTACTATAGCTTAGGATTAATAATAAGCTCACTCCTATTGGTTATTATTTCGGCAACAATAGTAAGTTATATGCCAGCACGTAAAATTGCGAAACTTAAACCAACAGAAGCTTTAAAAGGAAAAATTCAATAACGAATAACTCAAGGCTTTTCTATAATTACATACAAAACTCGCATATAAAAACTTAATTAACTCAATACTAAGCTCAAGTAAACATTGAGCAACAAAAATATAAGAAGACTAATTATACTCAAATGATACAATTTCTATTTAAAGGTATATTACGAGATAAAAGCCGAAGTTTGCTGCCGGTTATTATTATTTCCATTGGGGTTTTTCTAACCATTTTTATGAGTGGATGGATGAAGGGTATCTTTACAGATATGATTGACCTTAATGCCAAATTTACAACAGGCCACGTTAAGGTAATGACCCAAGCCTATGCTGAAAACGAAAAGCAATTGCCTAATGATTTAGCGCTGATGGATGCCAATCAATGGGTGAGTATCTTGCAAAAAGAGAATTCAGAAATGGAATGGGTACAACGCATCCACTTCGGAGGCCTGCTGGATGTTCCGGATAGCAATGGGGAAACTCGGGCACAAGGTCTGGCCATCGGAAAAGCAATTGATTTACTAAGCCCAAACTCGCACGAGGCCAACAGAATGAATATTACCAAATCATTGGTTAAAGGAAGCCTGCCTAGCAAAAACGGACAAGCCTTAATCAGTAATGATTTTGCAGAACGATTTAGAGTAAACGTAGGTGATGATATTACTTTATTTGGATCTACCATGCATGGAAGTATGACCTTTCAAACTTTTAAAGTCTCGGGCACTTTAAATTTTGGAATGAGTGCCCTCGATAGAGGTGCCATAATTATTGACATTAGCGATGCCCAACAAGCCTTAGATATGCTTGATGTTACCAGCGAAATATTGGGGTATTTTAACGGCGACTATAACGATAATCAGGCTGAACTTATTAAAACCAATTTCAATAATAAGTACACCAAAGCCGATGATGAATATTCACCACAAATGTATAAACTTACCGATCAAGGCGGACTAAAAGAGATGTTAATGCAAGCTGAAAATATGACTAGTATAATGGTATTTATATTTATCGTAGCCATGTCAATTGTTTTATGGAATACTGGCCTATTGGGCGGTCTGCGTCGTTATAGCGAGTATGGCGTTCGCTTAGCTTTGGGCGAAGAAAAAAGCCACATCTATAAAACCATCCTTTACGAAGCTATTATTATAGGCTCTATTGGTTCTGTTGTAGGGACAATATTCGGATTAGGTGCCTGCTTTTACCTCCAAGAGAATGGAATCGATTTTAGTGATTTAATGAAAAACGTAGATATGATGATGCCGCCAGTATACAGAGCTATAGTAACGCCTGATTTATTTTACATTGGCTTTATACCAGGCTTATTTGCCATGACTTTAGGTAATGCTCTTGCCGGATACTCAATCTACAAAAGAAAAACAGCCACTCTTTTTAAAGAATTAGAGGTCTAGTGGAGTTATAACTTTTTAATCAACAAAAAAATAAAATCATGAAATACATAGCCATCATCATATTAAGTCTTTTATCCATTTCAGTAGGGGCACAGACCGGTTCCGAAATTCTACAAAAAATCGACGATAACATGTCATCTGATAATCAAATTATCGAATCAAGCATGACAATTCATGGCAAGCGAAACAGCAGAACCATCACTTCCATTACCTATACCGTAGGAACTGAAAAATCGTTTACCGAATACCTTTCACCAGCTCGCGAAAAAGGCACAAAAATGCTAAAGCTAACTGATAAGCTTTGGATATACTCGCCTAGCACCGATCGTACCATACAAATATCCGGACACATGCTTCGTCAATCAGTAATGGGGTCTGATATGTCTTACGAAGATGCCATGGACGATAGAAAACTAAGTGAAGTATATGAAGCTAATATTATTGGAGAAGAAGAGTATGATGGTAAGACAGTATTTATTTTAGAACTCAAGGCCACAGTAACCGACATTGCATATTATAGCAGAAAAATGTGGGTCGACAAACAAAAGTTCATTCCCCTTAAGGAGGAACTCTATGCTAAAAGCGGACAACTATTAAAACAATTTACAGTAAGTGAGGTTAAAAAATTTAATAATAGATGGTATCCCACTAAAATGAATTACAAAGATATGCTTAAACAAGGAAAAGGAACAGATATGAATGTTATCAGCATTAAATTCAATCAAGATATTCCTGAATATATATTTACAAAAGCCGCACTAAAACAGTAAGGTGCTAAATGACAATTTTGTCCTTGTATCCGAAGTAAATATATTTCTGCTTAAAAAAGGCTTGGGGCAAACACGCAAGCCTCTTATAAGCAGAAACGACACTCTTATTCTCAAACGTAAGTAATATTTCACTACTCCACACCTCCTACGGTTAACTCAACCCTGTAAATAGAGGTACGTGCTGTAATAAATAAGTGATTCCTATTTTCACCACCAAAACAAACATTAGTTGGCCGTTCTGGTATTTTTATTGAATTGACCAACTCCCCTGAAGGCGAATAAACATCTACAGTTGATTCACCACGTGGCGTTATGTATACATTGTTTTTAATATCTATTGTCATTCCATCGCAGCCCACTCCAACAAAAAGAGTTTTATTCTGTAATACTCCATTTTTATCAATATCGTACTTATAGGTTTTTCCAGCTTGGGCATCGGTAACATATAGTGTTTTGCCATCAGGCGCACCTATTAAACCATTTGGTTTTTCAAGATCATCGCAAACACGGGTTACAATATTGCTTTTAGGATGAATGTGATACACATGCATTCCATCTTGGAGAATATCAGAATCATTGCCTCCGTATAAAGGATCAGTAAAATAAACACCTCCCTTTTTATCTACCCAAATATCGTTAGGCTGATTAAATCGAATACCCTTATATTCACTTGCCACTATCTTATAATCACCATTTCGACTGATTGATGTAATTTGTCCTTTTTCACCTTCGCAAACCAACAAATTACCTTTTTTATCGAAATACAAACCATTGGCACGTCCACTATTTACTTTAAAAGTATCCAGCTCTTGATTTATACTCCACCTCATTATAAGATGTTGACGTACATCCGTAAAAAACACATTGCCTTCCTTATCCACTGCAGGACCTTCGGTAAAGACAAAACCACCCGCTAACTTTTCAACCTCGCCAATAATAACTGGAGCTGATTCGAATTTACTTGTAGCACTATTCTGAGAATACAATTTATTTGTAAAGAAAAGACATGCAATTACAATTTGAAGAAATATTTTTACTTTCATAAAATTAAGAATTAAAGTTAAACAACCTTTTTCAGGCTATGCAATGGCTTTAGTGTAAACTATACAAAACGCAACTTAAAGCTAATCAAAGTAAAAATGTAATCATAATGAATTGAATACCAAATCCAGTATAAGAAAAGCTATGCTTCTTTATTAATTCATAGATAAAAAGGTAATACCCATTACCCTTAAAAAGAACTACTCTATAATTAATTAACACCTCCCAATTCATTAATCAAATTAGCCTATAAACTAAGCAAGTACGGAGCGTATCACATACGTTTACCCCCTATCATAATACTAGTATAAACATGCAGAAAACCAAACAGCCTTGGTTTTTACCCTGTTTAGTACCCGTTTATATTGAGCTCTAAATTCCATATTTGTATTACGACTTAAAAATATACTTCTAATGGAATTACTTAAACGCTCATTGATTACCTCGCTATTTGTTCTTGCTTTAAGCTCTGTTTATTGTAATGCACAAAACACTGCAAGCAAACCCAACATCATTATTTTTATGGCTGATGATATGGGATATCAGGATGCAGGATTTACAGGAGCAACAGATATACTTACTCCCAACCTTGATAAAATAGCAGCTTCAGGAGCAATATTCACGCATGGCTACGCAAACCATTCGTTTTGTGCACCAAGTAGAGCCGCATTACTCTCGGGACGTTACCCTTATCGTTTTGGCTTCGAAACAAATCCGGCTTATGACCCGGCTAACCCAAACTTAGGAATAAGCAAGAGTGAAAAATTATTTCCTGAGCGCTTACAAGAAGTTGGCTATAAAACTGGCGCCATAGGAAAATGGCACTTAGGTGCTGCTGAAGATTTTCATCCGAATAACAGAGGCTTCGATTATTTTTATGGTTTTCTAGGTGGTGGTCATGATTATTTCAGAATAGACATGACAAAACCCGTATGGGAAGCATATTTACAAGGATTGGTTCGCAATAAACGACCTGCTGATTTCGAAGGGTATTTAACCACAGCCTTAAGTCACGATGCAGTAAACTTTGTAAACGAAAATAAAAACAACCCATTCTTTTTGTACCTAGCTTACAATGCCCCACACATGCCATTGCAAGCCCCTAAAGAAGATATTGAACGTTACGCACACATTAAAAATAAAAAACGCCAAGTATATGGCGCTATGATTGATGTTATGGACCGCGGTATTGGCGAGGTAATGAACGCACTAAAGAAGAACGATATTTACGAGAATACCTTGGTTTTCTTTTTAAGTGATAATGGTGGTCCAATAGGCTCTACCAAGCAGCCAACTAAAGGAAATGGGTCAAGCAACAAACCTTTCAGAGGAGGAAAAGGCAACTTTTACGATGGTGGGGTACATGTACCATTTATCGCATCTTGGCCCGCACAAATACCAGCCAATACGGTAATTGAATACCCTGTAAACTCACTCGATATTGCACGAACTGCCGTTGCTGTTGCAGGTGCTAATGCCAACACGTCTCCTCAAATGGAAGGCGTTGATTTAATCCCATTTGCCTCAGGTAAAGATAAAGGTGCTCCGCATCAGTTCATTTATTGGCGTGGCGGCAATGGAAAAAACTGGGCCATATTAGCATCTGATAAAATGAAAAGTGTAAATGACAAAGACAGCAATAAACCTGAATTATATTATTTACCAGATGATGCTAGTGAAGCTAAAGATTTAATGAGCAAGCACCCCGAACGTGCAGAGGTACTTTACAAAAGTTGGACTGAATGGAACAAAAATAATATTCCATGTAATATGCTTGGTTATAAAGACTATCATAAAAAGAGAGATCAGTTTTATGAAGGTGCTTTACCAAAGAATCCTCAAAAAGTTAAAAAGCAAAAACACGAATAAAGGCGATACAAAGACATAATAGTCTTTAACTATAATTCGAAGAAACAAACTAAAAAATAATATGAAAAAAATACAACTCGCACTATTTATACTTCTGATGGCTATAATATCAGCGTGTAATGGAAAGGTGAAAAAAATAGGGACTCCTAAAAAGCCAAATATTTTGTTCATCATGTCTGATGATCATACATCGCAAGCCATTGGTGCATATGGCAGTCGTTTGGCAAAACTAAATCCTACACCAAATATTGATAGAATTGCAAACGAAGGTATGTTATTTGAAAATGCCTTCTGCACAAATGCGATATGTACACCATCAAGAGCAACAATCATTACAGGGCAATATAGTCAGGCTAACGGGGTACTAGATTTAGACGGACACCTACCTGCCAACAAGCAATATCTACCGCAAGAAATGCGAAAAATAGGATACGAAACTGCGGTAATTGGCAAATGGCATTTGAAAGATCAGCCTAATGCTTTTGATTATTACAAGGTATTTTACAACCAAGGCGAATATTTTAATCCGGTTATGTACGAAAAAGGTAGCACCGACTCAGTATATAATTATAAGGTTCATCGTGCAAAAGGTACGTTCGCAGGTAAAAGATACGAGGGTCATTCGTCTGATATTGTAACAGATGCCTCACTCAATTGGTTACAGAACAAGAGAGATAAAAGCAAGCCATTTATGCTTTTACATCATTTTAAAGCACCACATGATATGTTTGAATTTGCACCACGCTATTCAAATTATCTAGAGGATGTTGAGATTCCTGAACCTGCCAGCTTATATGATAACCAAAATAATGGATCGGTAGCAACCAGAGGTTACAACAACAGTTTAATAGATACTATTGGTTCATCTATTGGTCATCGAAATGTAATACGTAACATGGGTATGCATATGGATATTGATCAAAGCCTACCGGAAAATGAATACAAAAAATTAGCTTATCAAGAGTACTTAAAAAGATACCTACGTTGCGTAAAAGGAGTAGATGATAATGTGAAACGTATTTTCGACTACCTTGAAAAAGAAGGTTTAATGGACAATACCATTATTGTATACACAGGAGACCAAGGCTTTATGCTTGGCGAACACGATTACATTGACAAAAGATGGATGTATGAAGAAGCTATGCGCATGCCATTTATGGTTCGCTACCCTAAAAAAATAGAAGCCGGAAGCAGAACAAATGCAATAGTAAACAACGCAGATTATGCACCAACTATCCTTGAGTTAGCTGGAGCTGAGACTCCTGAATATATGCAAGGACATAGCTTTGCTCATATACTTGAAACAGGTGAAGAACCTGATGGATGGCAACAAGCCACTTATTACAGGTATTGGATGCACATGGCACACAGACATAATAACCCAGCGCATTTCGGAATCAGAACAAAAGACTATAAGCTCATTATGTTTTATGGCGCTAATTACGATTCAAGATTTGCCAATTGGCAAGCTGAAGGCAAAAAGAAAAGGCCCGTACCGGCAATGAAAACACCTGTTGCATGGGAGTTTTACGATTTAAAATCGGACCCTAACGAAATGGATAATAAATACAGCAATCCTGAATATGCTCCAATTATCAAAGAACTTAAACAACAGTTGACTGCAAAAAGAAAGGAACTCAACGAGGAGGACAACAACTACCCGCAACTAAAAGAGATTATCGATGCGCATTGGGATGACATGTAAGCGTATCGATTTGAGTAAAATATAACACAACTATATAGGTTAGTGAAAAAGTAGCAAATCAGAGAGTGAATCTTCTGAATTGCTACTTTTTTTTGAGTAAAACAAACGGATCTCAGTACACTTTTATCTTCTCAAACTCTCTTTTGTCTATGGCTGATATCTGAAATCCCAATGCCTAGTTTGCTAAATACGTTATTTAATCTCCGATCCTTATCGGCAGCAATAAAATTGATCATACGCGAAGTGTAATTACCTTTAAAAGTACGACCCTGAAACGCATCGAGAAAGCCAAATGGAAAACACAATAAATAATATAACATACCCCCTAAAACATACCGCCTAGCAGTTGAATAATGATATTTATTACAACAAGCCACCTTATTTAGAAGCTATATGTATTAATTACTATTACTTATTTTAACAGATTTTTAATTTCTTTAAAACACATAAAAATTACATTTGCGGCTCACAAATAAACATATTAAGATGAAACCTATTCAATCTATAATAGCCGCTATGCTATTATCATTGACATTTGCTTGCAACAACTCTGGTAAAAAGGCATGTACAACGCATGAGAAACATGATGACACAGAACTTGCCCATTGGGGATACGAAGGGGATGAAGGCCCTGAGCAGTGGGATAAACTATGTCCGGCTTACTCAGAATGTAAGGGGCACCACCAATCGCCAATCGATATTTCATCCGACTTATCTACATCTACCGATATAGAAATACACCAAAATTACAGTTATGTTTCAGGTGTTGATTTTGTAAATAATGGTCATTCAATACAGGTTAACTTTAACGATGCTCAAAAGAACATGCTGAATGTGAATGGCAAAGATTTTATTTTAAAACAATTTCATTTCCATTTTCCAAGTGAGCATACTATTGATGGTAAAGAGTTAGCCGGCGAAGCGCACTTTGTACATGTATCTGAAGACGGGCATATCTCAGTACTAGGGGTATTTATTGAAGAAGGCGAACCGAATGATTTTATAGAAAGACTTACGCATCATATTCCCGCCAAAGAAGGTGAAACCACTACGGTTACTGAAAGTATTTGTGCGCAAAGTGCCTTTTCAGAACATGATGACTTTTATGTTTATGAGGGTTCGTTAACCACACCTCCTTGCACTGAAGGTGTAAACTGGTTTGTTAGAAAAACACATATGCAAGCCACACACGAACAGCTTGAAGCTTTGCACAAAGTAATGCCGGACCATAATAACAGACCTGTACAACCTTTATACGATAGAAAAATTGGTGAGTTAGCTGACCTGTAACTTAAACAAAAGCAAGGTATCTTGCCAGTCATAAAATAAAAGCCGCATTTATTAAGTGCGGCTTTCTTGTTTCGTATTGCTTAGTTATATGCGAGTAGGTGTATCAAAAAGTATGCTGTCTCAGTCTGTAATAATTTATACCAATACTACATTAACGTGAGTTCGATCTAAGCAGCCTTATTAATATGGTCATTATCTATGATGTCTATATTTAAAGAGGGTTTCTTAGGTAAGAAATGATATGCTATTAAACCAGCAATTAGATTTGAAAGAAAGTTTTCAAATGACCTGTGTCTCGTATGTTCAATTTGACAGATATTTTTTAGTTCATCGTTTACAGTTTCAATGAGAGCTCTCTTTTTGAGAAGAACTTTATCGTGTATGTGCATCAATGCATTCTTCATGTTCTTTTTTATTT